>JAKIYQ010000048.1:0-10395 GCA_022708465.1 Bacteroidota bacterium
TGTACATGTTTGCAAGCATCATGACGAAAACCATCTAAATTAAATTTTTTAACCCAATATATTGCTGAGTCTGTCATTGTCTCAACAATTTCTTGACGTGAATAATCTAATGTTGGTAAAAATTCATCGAACCATGTTGTCAGTCTTTGATCATTCCATCTTTGAAGGTTCTTTGTCCCGTCAGGAAGAATTAGAGGAGTACAAATTGTAGGATCATTTTTAAACATACTATGATTCTTATGAACGTGGTTAGCTACATAGTCTAGAATAACATTTATTCCGTTACTATGTGCTGCGTCCATTAATGCTTGCATCTCTTGATCTGTACCCAATCTGAAATCAATTTTTGAAGATGAAATAGGCCAATACCCATGATATCCTGAAAATTTTGTTTTAACAGGATATTCTAATTGTGCATATGGTTCTAAGGGATTCTGAACAATAGGTGATATCCAAAGTGTAGTAAAACCAAGTTTATTAAAATATCCGTCTTTTATTTTCTGAGTAATTCCGACTAGGTCGCCTCCAAAATAATCAACTTTAGGGTTAACGTCCGGTCTGTTCATTGGATGATTGTTCTCTTTTTTCCCATCTTTAAACCTATCAACCATCAAGGAATATATAATTTCTCCATGTTTGTCGAAACGAGTCATTTCTTTTACATCATCTAACACTTTCCCATTTTCAAGTGGTACTAAAATATCATTCGAAATGCCATATTTATTTGCAGCAAAAACTCTTATGTATGACCTTTTTAATTCTTCCGATTCTGTTGGTAGTGTTATTACTATGCTGTTTTCTTCAATTTTAGTAAATCGTTGCGGTAATAAATAATTTTGCCAATAAACATATACTTGTTCTGTTTCGTTAAATAAATCAAGTGTAATGGTACTATTATTAAAATCTTTGCTAAGTAGTATTGGTGCCTTGTCTTGATTACTTGGTATATGCAATACGGAATTGAATTTTCCTGAGTTGTTATCAACCTTCTCCGGATTCGTTTCGTCGTGATTCCATTCTCCATCTCTAACTAATTGATAAAGATATGTTCCCGGACTTATACGGAAAGCGACTTCATATATACTATCGCTGTTTAGAGTTAAATCAGGATGAAAACTAGGTACCCAGTCGTTCATTTGCCCTGCAAGTTGAACTCTATCATATTTTTTTCCATGAGGATTATATTTAAAAACATACTCTTTTTCGTCTGTACGTTTAGCTAATATGCTATATGGAACACCTTTTACCCATAAAGCAATATTAGTTAGTTGAGGCGTTTTGTTGGAATTTAACTTAACACTCAACTTGTCCTCAGATAATTGCGCAAATACATATCTGCTATCGCAACTAACAGAGTCAATTGCTGTTGGATCGAGTACATAGTCTTTTGTTAGGAAACTGTTTATACCGGGATATAAAGTTATTGTCGAATTTAGACCATAATAGGCATTTGTATTTGCCGGTAAGTCTAAAGATTTACGACCTTGGCAACTAATTAAAGAAATACCAACGCAAAGGCATAAAATCAATTTCTTCATATTTTTCATAATTCTATAAATTACTGTTTTATAAACTTATTACTTATTTAACTATTTGTTTTCTTCTCGCTAATGATAAATACCGAACAAGCTCCAAGAATTAATGAAGCCCCTGCAACAGCAAGCATACTTACTTGAGCTCCTCCTACCATTTTTAATATATCTCCACCAATAATTGCAGCTATTATTTGCGGTAAACAAATAGTTCCATTAAATAAACCTAGGTAAATTCCCATGTTTTTGCCCGATACAGAGTTTGTGAAAATTGCAAATGGCATTGCAAGCATTGCAGCCCATGCAAAACCTATTATAAAATATGATGCAAAAAGTATGTATTGGTTGTGAATAAACAGAGTACTTATAAATCCAATGCCACCAAGTAACAAACTCAACGAGTATCCGAGTTTTCTAGATTTAAACAGAGGAAGTAACATTGCCCAGCAAACAGAACCGATTGCTTGTACTGCAAATAAAACACCAACCCAATTACCTGCAGCTTGAAATCCTTCACTAGTAGTTTCTGTTGTACCCCATACGTTCTCGGCAATTGCTCCGTGAGTGTATGTCCACATATACATAAATGCTACCCACGAGAATAATTGAACAAGTCCGATTGTCCAAAATTGTTTTGGGGCATGTATTAATAAAGATAATACGTTCTCAGACTTTTTGTTTTCAGATTCGGTGATGTTATGGTATGCGTTAAACTCCTCCGGATTCATTTCTTTAACAGAAAAACTTGTGTATAAAACGCATAATATTAAAATTGCAGCGCCTATATAGAATGAGTATATTACAGAATCCGGTATTATACCTTCAGCGGCGGTATTGCTTATGCCAATCCATGTAAATATGAATGGGAATAAATATCCTATTAAACTACCTGCATTACATAAAAAACTCTGAATAGAGTAGGCCAATCCTTTTTGCTTCTCGTTTACCATATCTCCAACCATCATTTTAAATGGTTGCATTGCCATGTTAATTGATGTATCAAGCAGCATAAGCATAATTAAGCCGAATGTCATTGCATCAATATATTTTTGGTAACTGCCGGCATTTGGAAGAAGGCACATTACTAAAATAGCAACAAATGAACCTAAAAGTAAGTATGGTTTACGTCTGCCAATGCTTTTAATCCATGTTTTGTCGCTAGCCCAACCAACAATAGGTTGAACTATAATACCCATTAGTGGAGGTAATATCCAAAAATAGCTTAAGTTATGTGGATCAGCTCCAAGTGTAGAGAAAATTCTGCTTATGTTAGCACTTTGTAAAGCATAAGCAATTTGCACTCCGAAAAAGCCGAAACTAATATTAAATAGTTTCGCAAAGGACAAATCCGGTCTGTTCATATCGTTTAATAGTTAAGTTAGGCTGTATTATATTTCTAGTTTTTACTTGTTTAGTTCAATAATCCATGCAGTTTTTGCAGGTATAGCTATATACTGTGTCAAGTCAATTTGTTTTTCTGTAGTAATTTCTGTTCCGCTTGTATAGTTATCAAAAACTTCTTCATAGCGTTCAAGAGATACAACTTTAGTTTGATTATTGTTATTAAATATCATTACTATCGTTTTACTTTGGTCGTATCTCGAAAATAAATATATGCCGTCATAAGGAATAAATTGTTTCATTTTTCCTGTCTGTAGGGCAGTATTTTGTTTCCTATAATTAAGTATTTTTCGCATGTAGTTAAACACTTCGTTCTCTTTAGGAGTGCGTCCTTCTTGCGTAAATGCATTGCGTGAATCTTCTTTCCATCCACCGGGGAAATCGAAGCGGTATCCTTCGTAATTTCCCTGAATACCATCTAACATGATTTCATCTCCGGCATATATTTGTGGAAATCCGCGTGTTGTTAGCAACATTGCAACTCCCATTTTGTATTTGTTTATGTCATAATCAACAGATCCACTAAAGCGGTCAATATCGTGATTGTCAAGAAAATTCATTAGGTTGTTGATGTTGGGGTATGCAAAGTCTTGTGCATAATGTGAGTAAAAACGAGACATTCCGCTATCCCAGCCATCATTTTCATTAAATGCCATGTGTAGCACATCTTTCAACACAAAATCCATAACAGAAGGAAGATTTGAATCAAATCCATCTTTATTGTTGTTTCCCGATTGGTAATAAGAAATTTCAAGTGGTGATTTAACCCAACATTCTCCTACTATGTTAATTGCAGGATATTCATCTCTAAAAGTTTTCATAAATGCAGATGCAATATTGATGTTGTTATAAGGATATGTATCAACTCTTATTCCATCAACATTTCCATATTCAATCCACCAAATATATACTTGACTTAAGTACTTGAATAATAATGGATTTTCTAAATTTAAGTCAGGCATATTGTACGAGAACCAGCCTTTCTCCAAAACTTGTTTGTCAATCTCTGCCGCATGTGGATCAGTCCATGCTGTCATGCGATAATTTGATGAAGTGTATTTAGGCCATTTGTGGACCCAATCTGATGATGGTAAACTTTGCATCCACCAATGAGTTCCTCCACAATGATTAGGAACTACGTCAATAATTAATTTCATATCATTAGCATGGCATGAGTCTGATAAACTTTTATAGTCTGCATTAGTTCCAAGTCGAGGATCTACTTTGTAATAATCGCTTGTTGCGTAATGATGATATGAATATTGAGAATCGTTATTGTCAAAGAAAGGAGTCATCCATAGTGCGGTGCATCCTAAATCAGAGATATAAGGAATTTTTGATATTAAACCGGCAAGATCACCTCCATGCCTAGCGCCCTTGTCTGTTCTATCAACGGCCTGTATATAATCTTTTTGTTGATCGTTTTTCTCGTTGCCATTTGCAAATCTGTCGGGCATTACAAGGTAAACGGCGTCTTCAACTCCAAAACTCTTGCGATCTGCAGATCCTTTTATGCGTTCTTTGAGTTCAAATGTGCATTTTGCAATTTTTTTACCGTTATTCTTGAATACAATAGGGAATGTTCCTGCTTTTGTGTCTTTACTGATATTTAAATATACAAATAGATAGTCAGGATTGTCTGTTTTTATTTTTTCGTTTATTGTAACTCCCGGGTAGTCAATTTCGATATCTGCACTAGATATACTTGGACCGTAACATAGTAGTTGTAATTGGGGGTCATGCATTCCTACCCACCATGATGCAGGTTCAAGTCTTGTGAGTTTACATTTATTTGCTGAAAAAACTGATGAGGCTACACAAATAGACAATACTAACGTAAAAAGAATTTTTTTCATAATAGTTTATAAGGTTTTGTTTTTATCTCTTTAATAGGCGAAAAGAATTTTTCGCCTATTAAAGATGCTATGTCCGTTGAGGATTATCGAGTTGTTCCTCGTTTAATCAAGTTTGTGCGAATTACTCGGTGTATTACTTGTGTAGGATCATTTTCTTCTTGAATACGACTTAGTAACATTTTGCATGATTCAACACCCATTTCGTATCCGTTTTGTTGAACTGTTGTAAGTTCGGGGTCTGATGTTTTAGCAATTACACCATCTCCAAATCCGCATATTGAAATATCCTCAGGGACGGAAAGTCCTGCACGTTTTGTGGCATAAAGTATGCCGGATGCGGTATCATCGTTAATTGCAAAGAATGCATCAGGTCTTTTAGCCTCTTTAAGTACTGCAGGAGTAAGTTCTATTGCTGCGTCGCGTGAATCACATTCAAAAATAAGGCTATTGTCAATGCCAATGCTATTAGCTCTTAAAGCATCGATATATCCATTCTTTCTATTTTTTGAGATTTCCAAGTTTGCCGGAGCTCCATAAAATGCAATGCGTTTGCAACCTGTTTTGATAAGATGTTCTACAGCATTATATGCACCGGTATAGTCGTCTGCTATTACACGGTCTGTTTTCAAGCCTGTGCATATTCTATCAAAGAACACTAGAGGTGTACCATCGTCAATTAGTTCTTGAAAGTGGTCGTATTTTTCTGTCTCTTTTGATATTGAAGCTAATACACCCGATACACGAGCTGATATTAGAGTTTCAACATTTTTTACTTCTTTTTCGTATTTTTCTGAAGTTTGACAAACAATTACGTTGTAGCCTTTTTCGTTAGCTACATCTTCAATCCCGGCAAATACTGGTGAAAAGAAGTGATGAACCATTTCCGGCACAAGAACACCGATTACATTTGTGCGTTTCATTTTCAAACTTAAAGCAATTGCATTCGGTTTGTAATGATATTTTTTAGCATAGGCATTAACTGCTTCTTTTGTTGCCTTGCTAATGTCCGGATGATCTTGTAAAGCACGAGACACTGTTGATGCAGAAATATTCAATTCTCTTGCAATGTCTTTGATTGTGATTTGGCTTTTCATGAGTATTTTTTATTATTGTAATTTTGTAATAGATTTAATAGAAAATAACGTTTTTATTTTGTCGCTATAATTATATTAAATTAATTAAGGTACAAAGCTATATATATTTTTGTGAAAAAGCAAAGCGTTGTATACAAATGTGGTAGTTCAAAAGAAAAAAAAACATTTATGTGAGTTAATATTTGTTGAGTTGATGATGTAATTTATTTGTTAAAAAGATGATATATAGAATTTGTTAATATTAAACTGCTCTTTTATTACTAAATTTCTATTATGTTCGCAGAAATTGTCGCACTCGTTTGTATTTTAAAAACCGGTTATAATGTGCTGCAATGAATATTTAAATGATTTTTGAAAATACATCAACACTACATCAGTTGTTTTTTTAACATTTCGACTAGTAAATCTATCATTTTGCAAAAAAAACTCCATAAAATTTGTTCTAATATAAAAAATAGTGTACGTTTGTCGATTGTAAAACTGCCATTTGGCGCGCAAACGAATGCAAATATGCTGCAAAGCATGTTGTGTTTTTGAGAAACAGAAATTTAACAAAACTTATTTATTAACTCTTAAAAAATTCAATGCATGATTACTTCTAACTTAAAAAAATCACGAAAAGCTATTCTTACCGCGGCTTTGTTGGTGCTAGGGCTATGTGCCTATGCGCAACAACTTGCAGTTAAGGGTAGCGTGTTAGATGAGGCTGGAGAACCGATTATCGGTGCGTATATTACTTTGCAAGGTAATAATAACGTAGGAACCATAACAGACTTTGATGGCAACTTTGAAATATCTGTGGATGCAAAGTCGAAACTTCTTGTATCTTACACCGGTTACGAATCTCAGACTATAGCAGTGGCAGGGAAAAGCCAAATAGACGTTGTTTTACGTGAGATAGCAACTCATTTGGATGAGGTTGTGGCTATTGGTTATGGTTCGCAAAAAGCCAAAGAAATCACATCTTCTGTAGCAAGCGTAAAATCGGAAAACTTTAATCCTGGTGTAAAAGAAAGCCCGATGGGACTTTTACAAGGTAAAGTTGCTGGTCTTACAGTAACTCGTACAGAAGGTGGTGACCCTACAAAGACAGGATTTAATGTTCAAATTCGTGGTACATCAACTTTGGATAAAGGTTCGGGTACAACTCCACTATATATAGTTGATGGTATTCCTGTTACAAGCATTGATAATATAGCTCCAGAAGAAATCGCATCAATGGATGTTTTGAAAGATGGATCTTCTGCAGCAATTTATGGTACACGTGGTACAAATGGTGTAATTATGATAACAACCAAAAGAGGAGCAGGTTCCGGTAATGTAGCTGAATGTGGTACAACTAGCGTTGAATACGCAGGTTATGCTTCTTTTGCAATAGATGCCAGCAAACAACAAATGGCAACTGCTGATCAATTTTTAGATATGGCAAACATGACAAATAATAAGTGTAAGCCATCTGATAAAGGATATAAAACAGATTGGGTTCGTGAACAAATGCGCGATTTTGCACTTACGCATAATCATAATCTTGCTATATCGGGAGCTACCAAAAATTTCAGCTATCGTGGTTCTGTGAACTTCAAAAATGCTGAAGGTATAGCAAATACATCAAATCGTCAAGAGATAATGGCTAAATTGGCTGCAAACCAAAAGGCATTGCAAGGTTGGTTAGATTTGCAATATGACTTTTCTTATATGCATTATAAGAATGATTATTTCTGTGGTAGTTTTGATAATGGCGCTATCATGAATCCTACAATGCCAATATACAACGAAGATGGTTCTTATTATATTCCAACCGGAACCGTCACTTCGAATCCAATAGCTGATAACAATCTTAAAGAAGCTTATCAAGATGGAAATTATTTTAGAGGATCTATCAAAGCTTCTGTAAACATTAAGCCTGTTCCAGGTTTGAAAATTAACGGATTTGCTGCATTTGAAGAAGGTGACAATTATGATTATTGGTCAAACAGCAAAAAATATTATCAAGCATCCGGTGCTAATTTAGCTGGACGTAAAACCAATAGAAGCATGAATCAATTGTATGAAGGAACAATTGATTACGCTAATGAATGGAATGGTCACGCTTTGGCTACCGTATTAGGTACGTCTTATCAAAATTTTTGGTATGATGGTTCTGACATCTCAAATGGTGGTTTTGCTGTCGACGGAATAAAATATTTTAATATTGGTGCCGGTGATGTAGAAAAAACTAATATGTTAATGAGTTCTTATCGCAACTCAAATACATTGATGTCTTTCTTTGCTCGTGCAAACTACAATTACAAAGAAAAATATTTGCTGTCTGCTTCTATACGTTGTGAAGGTTCTTCACGTATGGGTGCAAATAATAAATGGGGTTGGTTCCCTGCTGCGAGCGCAGGTTGGCGTATAAGCGGTGAGGACTTTTTGAAAGATGTTAAGGAAGTTAATGACTTGAAATTACGTTTTGGCTTTGGTATTACAGGTAACAACTTGGGATCTGATCTAAAATCTGTTGAATTGTTAACTCAAGGTGGTACTTTCAATAATCACGGAACGCAGGCATATTCATATACAGTAAACCAAAATGCAAATGCTAACTTGGCGTGGGAACGTAAGTTTGAGTATAATTTTGGTATTGACTATTCATTCTTTGATAGTCGCTTATATGGATCTATAGATTTGTATTATCGTAATACAAAAGATTTGTTGTGGGAGTACAACGTACCAACTCCTCCTTATCAATATTCTACATTACTTGCAAATGCTGGTGAGATGATATCCAAAGGTATAGAAATTGCAATAACAGGTGTTCCTGTAAAAACCAAGAATTGGAATTGGACAACATCAGCGACAATCGCTTTGAATAACAATACTATTGTTAAATTATCTGATCCGGAATTAGGTTTCAATTATGAAACAACATGGGCTGGTCAAGTTAGTGGCAATAAATTGAATGGTTCAAAAACACAGTTGCTTACAGAAGGTCAGTCTGTAGGTACATTCTATGGTTATAAATGGACCGGTAAAATCAATCCAAATGGAAGCTTAGAGTATGAAGATGTCAATAATGATGGTGTTATTGATGATTTAGATAAGCAAGTTGTGGGTTATGCGCAACCAAAGTTCACATATGGTTGGAATAATACCTTGCGTTATAAAAATTGGGACTTATCATTATTTTTCCGTGGTGTAGTTGGCAATGATGTACTTAACGTAACACGTTGGGCTTATGCTCCTTCAAAAGGTAGCAATGGTTTAAATGTTTTCTACGCTGAGGTTCAAGGAATCGAAAATGGAACACGTACATTCTTCCAGTCTGATTTCTCTGATTATTACTTGGAAGATGGTTCGTATTTGAAGTTGGATAATATAACATTAGGATACAAAGTACCTTTGAAACCAAATAAATATTGTCAATATTTGCGTTTCTACTTTACAGCTCAAAACGTGTTCACCATAACCAATTATTCTGGAATAGATCCCGAGGTCAATACTACAAGTGTTTGGGATCCGGGACTTGATTACATAGGTTTTTATCCTACAGTCGGTTCATTTTTGATTGGTGCGAATGTAACGTTTTAGATTTAGTATAAACAATAAAAGAATAATGATATGAAAAACAAATGGATAAAAATTTTGGCTGGCGTATTGTTGATCGGATCGTTTCCATCATGTAACGATATGCTTGAGGAAGTTCCTTACGGTCAATTGACTACAGAACAATTTTTGCAGGATGATCCAAACAATTTTGATTTAATTGTAGGTCAGGTTTACGCAAATGTAAAATGGTTACATGACCACTGGACATATTGGGGCTTGAATACTCTTACTACCGACGAAGCAATATGTCCTATTCGTCAGCCTTCCGGTCACTGGGGCGATGGTAAATTCTGGCGTGAACTTAACACGCATAATTGGACCCCAGAAGGCAAAGCCTTTAAGTATGTGTGGGAATATTGTAACTCAGGTGCCGTTTTGTGTAATAAGACATTGGCTCAATTGGAAACATATAAAGATTTATTTGATAAAGAGACTTATGATAAATATTATGCTGAGTTGGTAGTTGTTCGCAGTTTTTATTATTATACATTATTTGATTGTTTTGGAAAAATTCCTTATTCAGAAAGCTATTCTCCGGATTTTGTTCCTCAATCATCACCTGCTGAAGTATGGGAAAGATTAGTTATTGCACTCGAAGAGAATGCTCCAAAAATGCCTTTGGCTACAGAGCCATCAAAAGCTTATAACTATGCGCGTGCCACTCAGGGTATGGCTTATACATTACTTGCTCGCTTATATTTAAATGCAGAATCTTACGATGTGCCGGCTGATAAGCTAGCTCAGTACGATGTATATAATAAATGTGTTGATGCTTGCGACAAAGTAATCGATTCAGATGTATATCATATATCAACAGATTATTTCTCTAATTTTGCAATTCAAAATGGTAACAGTGAAGAAAATATCTTTGTTATTGATGAAGATGGATCTAAAAACAACGCAAGCAGCGGTTTTGATTATAAT
>JAKIYQ010000105.1:0-2167 GCA_022708465.1 Bacteroidota bacterium
ATTCAAATTACGAGAATTACAGAATACAGCAAAACAACGCCGAACTTGACAGACTTCGGGAGTTGGGATTTGCAGAAGATGAATTAAATAATATAAAGAAAATGAATTTAGAGCAGTTGGAAGCCGATAAAATGGCTTACTTAAGAAGAATAAATCGTTTTGAAAATCATTTTGCAAATGCAGCATCTTCTACTTTAAGAACCGGAATGAATCAAGCGTTTGATGACATATTCGGGCACGCCAACAGTTTGCTTGAGATATTCTTACAGAACTTGGCTTCAGGTATGGCAACGGATTTAGCAACACAGGCAGGGGAAGGAATTTTCAGTTGGTTAACAGGCGGAATTGGTTCTATACTCAGCGGTTTATTTAGTATGCAAGGCGGTGGGAATAGTAAAGAAATGTCAAAAGTGACAATCAACCTTGATGGTAAAATGGTAGCAGAATCAACTAAGCCTTACTATCGAGAAATGGTTTATGATTTAGAGAGAACCGGCAGATGGTAAATTTTACAACATACAATGATTCAGATTTTAGAGTAATTATCAAATTAACTTTGGACGATTCCATTATCCGAATAACTAACAAAGCCGATATATCTTTGGACGGGAATATATATTCAAGTAATGTATTAAAAAAAGACTCTATTCGTTTAAGTGGCGAAATACTTGATAATGTGATGAACGGTTCAATTATGCCAATGTCTTATTGTTCTTTCGCTATTTCCCAACATACAGACCATTTTAATAATTTTACAAATACATTATATCCAGCATCTGGCAATATATATCTGATAAACAGAGTTGTTGATTTGGGATTCTGCTATTCAAATTCATCAAGCGAAACCGAAGTATTTTGGTATAAACAATATTATATTGCAAAAATAGATAGAGAAAAAGATTATTGCAACATCCAATGTTATGAGATTGACGAATTTTATAATAAATACATCCCATCGATTTTAATACAAAAAGATGTTGATGATGGTTTAAGCTATTTCCCAAATGCTCCAGAAGAAAATTTAGGGAAAGCTTTGCCAATTGTTTACGGTGATTTTTATGATGACCCATTTGAAAGATTTGATTATCCGGAATGGGAAAACCAAGTAAATATGACAGGACTTTATAGATTTATACCCGCCATACAGGTCGATACAGTTGTTGACAAGTTTATCATAGCAAGCCATAAAATGTATAGTACGCCAATAGACGGCGAGACTTATGCAACGAGCATACTATATAAATATTTAGAAGCTTTTAAGACCTATATGATGGTAAATAGAAGATGGATTAACCCTAATGATGCGACTACTGTAAATAATCTTTTAGGTTATAGTGTAACATTAAGAGGCAACGCAAATACAGGTGTTTATGGATCTACATATATAAAATTAGCTACTAACGGCATAGATACGGCAAACGTGAATTTAACGCAATTAAATGATAATGATTATGACAATTACATAGAAATCGGAGGTCAACAAACCCTTCAATTAACCTTAGGTGGTTCTGACTCAACCGATAGTTTCGGTGTTATATCGTCCAATTCGCCGGGTGATGTACAAATATATTTTTTTTTAAGTGCATCGTATTCCACCCGTAATGTGACAATTGGATATTATAATGCATCAGAACTAACCTATGGTCTTAGTTCCACATTTGATGTAACAGAGACTCCGTCCGTGGGTACTATCGGATTTGGAGATAATGCCACTGGGAAAGCAAGTGGATTGCCTTGGACTATTGAAAGCCTTAGCGGTTTGGAGTTTTATGTTGCGAACAATGATATACAATCAACTAATACGATACGGTTATATGGGTGTTTTCTCCGTGTTGAAGCTAAGCTTTTTTCCATAACCACAAAAATAAAACCGGGTACAAGTAGAGTGAAATTACATATGGCAAGAATAGCTGATATTAATAAATATACAAATGGTAGAGGAATATATATTCCGAGGTATATATGATTATAGAAGTGGTTAATACTAAAACTTTCGTTTCAAAAGAAGAACACAATGCTATTGAACCAGATGCTTATGGCATTGGGAAAGGCAGGATGTTCGGTGATTGGATTGAAGCCAATGGAAGGTCAAACGGTTATTCAGAAGGCGATTTAATTGAAAATCCGGCATATATAATTGAATCTATTTTAAGAGAAGAATTAAAAA
>JAKIYQ010000005.1:0-41371 GCA_022708465.1 Bacteroidota bacterium
CGGTCGGCTCGAAGATCACGTCGCGCGTGGGGTGCTGGGCGGGCGTGTGGCTCGTCAGGGCGCCGCGGATCAGCGCCCGCACGCGCATCGTGTCGTCGTAGAGCATCGTCGTCTGGCTGACCTGGGCCAGCCGCCGGGCGAAGGGCTCGATGCCGCGGGCGTTGGTGGCCCGCTCGTCGAAGATCCGGCAGAACTCGCCCGCGTCACGCGTCCCGACGATCATCTCGCACAATGCCCCGATCGCGTCCAGGTCTTCGGTGACGACGTGCGACCCGCCCGCGGCCGCCAGACGCGAGCACGTCACGACCGTCTCGTCGTGGTGCACGCGGCCGTAGATCAGCACGCCGTAGCCGGCCTCGACCGCGCGGCGCGTCCAGACCCACAGCCGCCGCACGTCGCCGCAGGAGGTGTCGATCACGCGGCAGCCGATGGCGGCCAGTCGCTGCTCGATCTCCCAGGGCACGCCGAAGGCCGGCACGACGGCGCAGTCGGCGGCGGAGACGTGCTGCTCGACGTTGTGGACCTGGCCGGGCGTGAGGATCCGCACGCCGCGGTCGGCGAAGAAGGCGTTGACCCAGGGATTGTGGATGATCTGGCCGAGCAGGACGAGCTGCCCGCCGACTTGGGCGTGGGCGGCGACGGCGCGGTCAAGAACCGTCAGGGCCCGCCGCACGCCGCGGCAGAAACCAAAGACGCTCGGAAGCACCAGCCGCCCGCCGGGCAGATCCCAGGCATTGCCGCTGCGCCGCATGCGGTCGACGACGGCGCTGGAAAAGCTGTCGCCGCGGCCGTCGTCACTACCATCAGATGTAGAATCCTGCGGATCGGACATGCGTTCATCATAGCAGAAGCAGTGGTGTGTGGTCAGTGGCGAGAAACAGCGTTCCACTATGCGGGGCCTGAGGCATGATTGCGGCCGTTCTTCTTGCCGGCGCAGTGCCTGGAACGAAAAGGATACGACCGCGTCTGGCGTGCCTGTGAGCAGAGGCTGATTGTTCACTCACCACTCACCACTCACCACACACCACACACCACACACCACACATCCTTAACCCTTAACCCTTCACCCTTCACCTTACCATTCTTTCTCTGACAATTAAAACTATTCCGTAAATACCACATATCAACAAGATAATATCTTCGTAGGCATTAAAAAAGAATGATTTTACTCCCGTTAAGCCCCAAATAGTAAGTAGAATAAGTATTAAAATATTCTTTCGTTTATAAAGCGAATAAATTAAAATACTAAAGCTGATAAATGGACAAGGCATGATCCAAACTACCATTTTAGGGAAGCTATGACCAAGCAAAAGAGATATAAATGGGTATGAGATTATGAGTGCCAAAAGTATATAATGAAATAAGCCAAATGGATTCATACTTATATCAGGCTTTTTAATTGCATCATAAATAAATAGGATACCTGTAAGAATGAAGAGTGGGGCAGCGAACAAAAGGCATCAGCGTTCATTAGTTAATCTAGTCTTTTTTAGAGTTTTGTTTTTTATTTCCTTCAAGCTTTTTAAATCCCCAAAAAATCAGTCCACTGCATATTATTAATCCAATTATTGCAGGAATAATAATAGTTTTTCCTGATTCTCCGGCATTTTGAATACTCCATATTATTTTTCCTGTAGCCATTAAAACTACCACAGCAAGTCCTATTATTAAACTACGTTTCCAAAAAGCAAGTCCTAATGCGAAAAACGAAATTGGAACCGTAATAATCAGCATTACTTTTTTATAATTCCAATTGCCATATAACCATTCTTTTTCAAACTCAAGAAATGCTTTAACATTGTCGCTCACGAATTCCGGTTTATTAAACCAGAACATACTTGTAAAAAGGCAGAATATAGTTATCGAAATTCCTGTCCAGCTTCGTTTGTATGCGAAAAAACAAAATGGTATCAAAAATATTGGTCTTATATACCAACTCCATTGATTGTGATGTCTATCAAAAACCCAGTCAAAGAAGATTGTGTTTTTCATTGCTACAAGCAAAAATAAAATCGTCAATCCCCCAAAAAACAATGCGATTAATTTATCCTGATTAATTGATTTCATATTAAAAAATTATAAGAGTTAATATATTTGATTAGGGGTTAGGGGTTAGGGGTTATGGGTTAGTGGTTATGGGTTAAGGGCGTGTAATGTGTAATCGTGTAATTGTGTAATTGTGTATAATCCAATGTTGAAATGATCAATAATGCGTTGTAGGGGCGAATTGCATTCGCCCTTCAAATTCGACACGCAATACATATAGATTCAAATAGTAATTGCGAAATTACGAATATTTTTGAATAAAGCTGATGTGTAGTGTGGAATTTTTAGGTTAAGGGCGTGGAATGTGTAGGGTGAAAAGGGTGAAGGGTTATGGGTTAAGGGCGTGTAATGTGTAATCGTGTAATTGTGTAATTGTGTATAATCCAATGTTGAAATGATCAATAATGCGTTGTAGGGGCGAATTACATTCGCCCTTCACATTCGAAATGCACAAATATTTCGAAATGAATAACGACAACACAATGCGATTGTAAGGACATGCCATGGCATGCTCTTCACATTCCTATATAGATACTTGCACCTTGCACCAAATCGATAGCGTTATACTTTTATAAAATCAGCCTGAATGCTTTTGATTAACTTTTCATCAATGTCTAATTCTTTTGCATACAATTCAAATTTGGCAATCGCATTAGTAACCGCATCAATTAAAGTATTGTAATCCTGTATATCGTTGTTCTGCCCAATTGTTTCCAAATCTCCACGAGTAAATTCCTCGTTTTTACCATTTACCGTCAACGAGTGCCTGTTTGAATAAGCCGGAGCGGTTAAGTCAACGCTGTATGTCAAATCGTATGCAGGTGATAACCTCCAAGCACCATTTCGGTTCATGCAAAATGAAAAGTTCTTAGAATGGTCGTCCACATTCCGGGCAATCACATTAAACACCATGCGCAAGTATTGTTGGCGAGTATCTTCGTATGGCAAATTAAGTCGCCTAATTACGGCAAAAATATCCTCGTAACTATCGCTTGCGGGCGACATGGCAGCCAAGGTTTGTGTATGCACCTTTTCGTTATCATTTCGGTCGAATCGTTGTGTGAGGAAATGCGTAACGCCATCATACGTTCTTAATTCGGAAGGCATCATTTCAATACCTGCATCCAAAGCCATTTGGTAGTAGATATATTCCAGTTTGGAAAAAGGGTATGCCGAATTATCGTCGTACTTTAGAATGTAATGCTGAAATCCTTCCGGGATTAGTCCTTGACCGGAAATAACTTCTCCGGTAGCTTTATTCAGAGCCACAATCGCTTTCGGTCGTTTTCCACCCGGAGAAGAACTTATCTTTACCAAGTCTTGCCAAAGAATGGAGTTTTCTTGATTTAGTACAGTTGCTTCCCGTTCGTTTAATACGTGTTTGGCAAACTCATATAACCTTTGTACATCAACCGAAAATGCGGAATTATCCCCCAGCTTTTGAGCAGGCTCATATTCTAATGCACCCATTGCCCGACTACCAATAAAAGAAAGGTGGTCTACCGGATTTGTTTTCTTAGTGGAGATATTGTTATCCCGCAACCATGCCTTAAAAAGAGAGTTTCCCCATTTGTCTGGTAACGAATCGGCAATCGTCGGTGGTAATCCTTGATAGAGTTTGTCCTTATCCCCTGTCCACGGAATTTGCTTCCGACTACGTGGAGAATTTATTGACATGGTTAATGGAGCAATATCCAACCCCAGTTCCAAGAACGAAGGGTCATATTCAAAGACTGCCGTTCCCGCTTTCTTGTCCCATGAAAGATAGCCTACGTCCATCCCCCATAGTTTAACTTTTACTACGTTTGTTTCCATAGGTTATTTTCTACTTTGTTTCTTAAATAAAGTTCGTGGACTTGCAGGTAACTCCGGCAAAAGCTTTTCGATTTCCTCTAAGCTATCAATCGCTCGAAGCAATTTGATAAACGAAGCCATCGTAATTCCGGTGGAAGAACCATTCTCAAAAGAGCTTATGGTAAATACACTCAAACCAGACTTTTCGGCAACTTCTTTTTGGGTGTACCCCATCCGTTTGCGGTAATCACTATATCGTTTTCCCAACTCCCGAATTAATTCACTTCCTGCTTTTTCGTACAATTCGCTATACATATCCTTCTATATTTGATATGCAAATATAGGTAAATCTATAATAACGGCAAAATAATAAATCAAAATATAGATTTATCTATATCAAATAAGATTTTGTCATTTATGTTTATAGTCTAATTCAATGAAATAATTTCAACCACTTAGAATTCAAAAAGAAACTCTTTCGTTGTCATATTCAACATGAAATGTTTATAATCAAATGTTGAAATGATCAATAATTCGCCCCTACGGGTTCGTTGCGGATTATTTCAACATTGAATTTATATTAATCACATGTCGAAAATGAAGGGCACGCCATGGCATGCCCCTACAAAATCGAACAACGAAACATAATCACAATGCGAATCCCACGGGCGAAACAAAAATTAAAGGACCAAACAAGCATAAACTCATTTAGTCCCTTTAATCTGTGATAGATCAAGTATCAATAAATTTGCGGAAAGAGAGGGATTCGAACCCCCGGAACAGTTACCCGTTCACCGCATTTCGAGTGCGGCCCATTCGACCACTCTGGCATCTTTCCTTAAAAGCGATACAAAGATAATGGATTTTTGAATAAATTCAGCAAGTAGCTTTTAAAATATTGTTTAGCCGGTTTTTTAGCATTTTTATTAAGTAATTATAAAATCATTATTATATTTTTGCAAATAGAAATATATTTTAAATTACTGATTCATTATGATTCGAAACAATCACATCTTTAAATACATCTTTACAGTCATTCTATTCTTGATTTTCTCAACTAATTTATTTGCTCGTCAAAAAGTAGCAGTAGTACTTAGTTGAGGAGGAGCAAAAGGATTTGCCCATGTTGGTGCACTTAAAGCCATAGAAGAAGCCGGTATCCCCATTGATTATATAGTAGGAACAAGTATGGGATCAATTATGGGCGGTTTGTATGCAATTGGATATACAACCGATCAGTTAGATTCTATTATTCGACATCAGGATTGGATGTATTTATTCTCTGATAAAGATAAGAGAGTAAGTATGTCATTATCGCGTAAGGCTCAGGTTGATACCTATATACTATCAATACCATTTAGTAAAAAAGAATTTAAACAGAACTTAAAAGGCGTTGTAAGAGGAAATAATCTGGAAGCATTATTTATAAATTTAACAAGAGAATATGCAGATTCTTGCGACTTTAATAAATTCCCAATACCCTTTGCATGTGTTTCAGTAGATGCTGTTTCGGGCAAAGAACACGTATTCCATAATGGCGTTTTACATCAAGCTATAAGAGCAAGTATGGCCATACCAACAATATTTACTCCGGTTAATTGGTATGGAAGTATATTGGTAGATGGTGGAGTTAGCAATAATTATCCTGTTGACGTGGCTGAAGCCATGGGAGCAGATGTAATAATTGGTGTAGATGTTGCTGAAAGAGCTCATAATACTGCAAAAGATTTAGAAATGGCGCCATCATTACTATTTCAACTAGTGATGCTAAATGGTCAAGAAAAATATTTACGCAATATTGAACGCTCTGATTTGTATATACCTGTTGATTTAAGTAAATACTCTGTGGGAAGCTTTACAAATGCTGCAACCGATTCGATTATGCGTATAGGACACGAAACAGCGTGCTCATATATGCCACAATTGTTGGAGCTGAAAAATAAATTGGGTTTAGGAGATAAAACCACATCTACTACAAGACCATCTTATTCATACAATCAAAATCAGGATTCTATATTAATATATAAAGTAAGATTTGAAGGATTTAATAGTCGTGAAAGTAGATGGTTGAAAAATAATTGTAAGATTAAACCCTTTAATGTATATAAAAGAGAGGATTTAAACGAGGCAGTTAAAACCTTGCATGATACCCATACAAAAGCAGATATAGAACCCTTATTACGCGATACGCTTGATGGTTATGTACTAACATTCATAATGCAAGAGCGTTATGATTATAGTTTGAATTTAGGTATGAATGTTGATACAGAAGAAATAGCATCAATCATAACAAATGCAACTTTCGGTGTTAATACACCTACGCCATCATTATTTTCGGTAACTGCACGTTTAGGCAGACGAATAAATGCAAAAGGTGAATACTATTTTACACCATACCCATACGGAACATTAAATTTTTCACTAGGTGTTGATTATAATGGCATAAACATATACGAATACGGGAAAAGAGCATGTAACCTGACATACGTAAAACCATCAGGATCATTCTATTTTTCAGATCAATCAGTTGCCGATCATGACTTTAGAATTTGTGCAGGGGTAAATGTCGAGTACTATGATTATACTGATACATTATATACAGATGGATCTGAACGTTTAGATTTGATTCAAGATGGTTTAATGTTTAATTATTTTGCAAAAATTAATTATGATACATTTGATCGTAAGTATTTCCCCAAATATGGAACCGAATTAGATTTTACAGCTACATTACATACCGATAATACCTATGCATATGCCGGTGGTAATCCGATGTTGTCTGTTATGGCATATTGGCAATCTGTATTTCCGTGTAACAGCTATTTTGCAATAGTACCATCAGTGTATGGACGATTTATTTTTATGACAGACGGACGTCCCGTTCCATTCCACATTTCAAATATTATGGGAGGATACACGCCCGGGCGATATTATGCGCAGCAACTGCCTTTCGAAGCACTGTCACACTTAGAAACATTTGAAAACTATCTTCTTGCTACCGGTTTAGGTTTTAGGGGATGCATATTAAAAAGGCACTACATAACGCTTACCGGAAACTTTGCAATGACTGATGATTATATCTTCTCAATGCACAAAGAAATGATATATGGTGGAGCATTAAGATATTCTTACGATAGCATAGTAGGGCCATTAACTTTATCAATGGGATATACTAACAGATCGAGGTTTGGAATATATCTTCATGTTGGATTTATGTTCTAAAAACAAAAGAGAGCTTTACGGCTCTCTTTTTATTTTATAATTACTCCTTAGTTGTAATAAGAGGAGGAGGTAAAACAGTTTTCATTAGTGATTCTCGATTGCCATTAAAAGATTTGCTAATAGCTTTTCCATTACGTTTTAGTCCTTTAAAAGTACCGTCATCAACAAGATTCCATAAAGCATATTTTGCATGCCCGTTAATGTCAATTAATCCGAAGTGATTCTCTGTTCCGCTAGGATGCTTAGCATCTTTCCAAGGTTCGTCAAATATCTCAAAATAAAAACAAGTGATACTGTCTTTAGCTGTCCATTCGCGTAATCTGTCATAGTATAATTTCTCTTTATACTCGTCAGCCGCTTTCGAACCATTTAATCCGTACATTGTTTGCTCTTTATTAATGATTTTTTGAATATTTATACTAATATCTGCTGATGCATCAGCACTAGGGCTATATGCACCATCTAGGCTTGCCCAACCGGTTTCTCCAATAACTACAGGTTTATTAATACCAATTGAATGCATATAATTAACAACCGACATATATTGCATTTTAGTGTATGCAACAGCACGTTCCATTGCTCTGTCAATTTGTACAATAGCATCTAAATTAGCTTCCTCTTCAGGAACGTACCAATATGAGGGGTTATAAAATGTATCATGAAAAGGATAGGTATGTACAGAAATAAAATCGACCGATTTGTATAATTCCAAAAGCAAATCTGTATGATAACTACCATCGCCACCTCCCCATGATGCAAAATTGTCTGATGATGTAATCCATACATCTTTTGGTAATTTATCTTCTTGTTTTAATGCTTGCAGATATTTAACCCATTTTAAAATGACGTCTTGTGTAACATTATAACTTGCAGCCCAGTGAACCATAGCTTCATTACCAACAGAAATACATTTAACAATATCAGGATATTTATTAGTGTATTCAACAGCTTTTTCTATTTCGGCAGTATTACCTATAATATTTTCTTTGTGGTGGTTTACCGAGTCTGTTCTGGAATTTTCTGCTTCAATCCAAGCTCCTAACATAACATAGAGTTCCAAACTTTTATCCTCTTGTTTTAATTCACTTATTGCTTGTAATAAGTTAGGCGTTTGTCCTAATTGGGTATCATATAAGCGTATTAATTTTATACCCATAGCAGACAAAATGCGTACATCTTCTTTTAAATCAGTAACAGAAGGCACTGTATCTCTAGTTAAATGTCTATATCCTCCAAACGACATAGCAGTGTAGCTCGGATTGTTTATTATTTCGGCAGCAGTGCGATCTTGTGTTGCATTTTGTTTTGAACAAGAGCTAAATCCGATTATAGTTACTATGATTAGATTGATGTATAAAATAATATTTTTCATTGCAATGAGTATTAAGGTAAAAAAAGCCGAAGTTATATGGCTTCGGCTTTTATGCAGAATAATATAAAATTATTTGTTTACGCGGAATTTCTCGATACCATCTTTCAAGAATCCAACAATTTGGTTAGCGGCAGCAATACCTGCATTGATATTTGCTTCTGCTGTTTGGGCTCCCATCTTTTTAGGTGTAGAGAAATAACGTCCCGGGAATTTTCCTGCAAATTCTTCATTAGCAGCAGGAAGGATATCTGTAATATAACGGAAATCAGGACGTTCTTCCATGGTTTTGATTAATCCGGCTTCGTCAATAACTTCTTTACGAGCAGTATTCAATAATAATGCTCCCTTAGGCATACGAGATAATAAAGAGTTATTGATTGAGTTTTTAGTTTCTGCAGTTGCAGGAATGTGTAAAGAAATAAATTGGCATGTTGAATATAATTCTTCTACCGATTTAAGTGCTTTAACACCATCTTTCTCAATAACTTCAGCCGGGCAATATGCATCAAATGCATAGATCTCCATTCCAAATCCTTTAGCAACACGTGCTACGTTGCGACCAACGTTACCATAAGCATGAATACCTAATTTCTTTCCCATTAATTCTGTGCCCGATGTACCATTGTAAAAATTACGTATAGCATACACCATCAATCCGAAGGCTAATTCAGCTACTGCGTTAGCGTTTTGTCCCGGTGTATTCATTACACATACACCTGCTTTTGTTGCAGCTTCCAAATCAACATTGTCGAAACCTGCACCTGCACGTACAACAATCTTAAGATTTTTAGCAGCCGAAATAACTTCGGCATCAATAATGTCACTACGTACGATGATGGCATTTGCATCAGCAACTGCATCAAGTAATTGTTTTTTTTCAGTGTATCTTTCTAACAAAGCCAATTCGTATCCGGCTTTATCAAGCACTGCTTTAATACCGTCAACAGCCACTTTGGCAAACGGCTTATCTGTTGCAACAAGTACTTTCATTTTATTTAGCATTTTGTTTTTCGAATTCAGCCATACAATCAACTAAAGCTTGTACACTTTCAATAGGAAGTGCATTGTAGCATGATGCTCTAAATCCACCTACAGAACGATGTCCTTTAATTCCGACCATTCCTTTTGATACGGCAAATTTCAAGAAATCATCTTCAAGAGCTTTGTATTCTTCTTTCATAACGAAGCAGATGTTCATACGAGAACGATCCTCTTTATTTGCTGTGCCAACAAACATCTTGCTATTATCAATAGCATTATATAATAAGTTAGCTTTTGCAATGTTTTTCTTCTCCATTTCTTTCAATCCACCATTTTCTTTCAACCATTTTAATGTTTGTAAAGCTGTGTAGATAGGTAATACCGGAGGAGTATTAAACATAGAACCTTCATTAATATGTGTTTGATAGTTGAGCATAGTAGGGATGTAACGGCTAACTTTGCCTAACAAATCATTTTTAATGATAACAAAAGTAACACCTGCAGGAGCAAGATTCTTTTGTGCACCACCATAAATCATACCATATTTGCTAACGTCAACAGGTCTTGAGAATATATCAGAAGACATATCAGCTATTAAAGGTACAGGAGAATCTAAATCTTTTAAGATTTCGGTACCGTAAATGGTATTATTAGTTGTGATGTGGAAATAATCTGCATCAGTAGGGATAGTGAAACCTTTAGGAATAAAAGTGTAATTAGCATCTGCAGAAGAGGCAACTTCTACAACTTCTCCAAATCCTTTAGCTTCTTTCAAAGCTTTCTTTGCCCATACACCTGTATTTAGATATGCAGCTTTTTTCTCTAGTAAGTTAAATGGAACCATGCAAAATTGTAAGCTGGCACCACCACCTAAGAAAATAACGGAGTAACCTTCGGGTATGTTTAATAATTCTTTGAACAATGCTACCGCTTCATCAACAACAGGTTGAAAATTTTTTGCGCGATGGCTTATTTCCAAAATCGATAAACCTTCACCTTGAAAATCCAAAACTGCTTGTGCTGTTTTTTCAATGACCTCTCTAGGTAAAACTGAAGGTCCGGCATTAAAATTGTGCTTCTTCATACAATTATATTATTGGTGTTAAATGCTAATAATGTTGTTTTCTATAAATTTTACGAAAATGACCCACAAAAGTACTACATTTTCCTTTGTATTGAAAAAATATATACGAATATTTATCAACACGTATGTTTTGTTTCTAACTAATACATTTTTTATTGTATTCAGCAGTATTTTTGATAATAGCAATTATCGTTTCGCATGCTTTTTGTAAGGATTTTACGGGCAAATATTCATCTTTACTATGAAAAAGCATGCCTCCTGCAAATAAATTAGGGCAGGGAAGTCCCATAAAAGATAATCTCGCTCCGTCAGTTCCTCCGCGAATAGCTGTGATTTTGGGCGTAACACCAATTTCTTCCATTGCTTTTTGTGCAATCTGAATAATATGTGGGTGTTGCTTGATTATTTCTCCCATATTTGAATACTGATCAGTTATAACTAAAGATGCACATCCTTCGCCAAACTGCTCATTAATGCTATGTTCAAGATATTGCAGGAACTTTTTCTTTCTGTCAAATTCTTCAATATCAAAATCTCTTATTATATAATGTAGTACGGTCTGTTCTACGCTACCATTAATAAAATCAAGGTGATAAAATCCTTTACGCCCTTCGGTATTTTCGGGTATATCTTCCTTACTCAATTCTTCGATTACTTTACCTGCTATAAGCATCGAATTTTTCATAATGCCTTTTGCATATCCCGGATGAACATTCTTTCCATTGATGATTAAAATGGCTTTTGCTGCATTGAAATTTTCAAATTCAAGTTCGCCTATTTCGCCTCCATCTACCGTATAAGCCCAATCTGCTTTAAATATCTTAGTATTAAAAAAGTTTGTGCCTCTTCCAATCTCTTCATCAGGAGTAAAGGCTACATATATATTACCATGTAATATTTCGGGATGTGCTTGTAAATATGCCATTGCTGATACAATAGCTGCGATGCCTGCTTTATCATCAGCACCGAGTAAAGTTGTTCCATCAGAAACAATTATTTGTTCTCCTTCGGGATTAGTTATAATGCGTGGCTTAACATCTTTGCCCGAAACGGCAGGACTCGTGTCTAAGTGCGCGATGAACCCTATACTTATATCTGTTTTATTGGTATTCGCAGGCAGTAATCCGTATAAATAACAATGTTTATCTAAAGTAATTTTAGACAAACCTAGTTGGAGCAATTCTTGCTCCAATATGCGTGCTAATTCAAATTGACCTTTGGTACTTGGAGTATCTGTTGCATCTTTATTCGATTGAGTATCGTACGTAACATAACGTAAGAATCTTTCTAATGCATCAGTCTCCATATTTTATAGTATCAGCAGTTTTTATATTGTTTTTCGTAGTATTGTTGATATGCGCCACTTGTTACATTGTCAAGCCATTCTTCATTTTCCAAGTACCAATCAACAGTTTTCTCTAAGCCTTCTTCAAATTGTAACGATGGTTTCCAACCTAATTGATCGCGTAATTTGGTAGGGTCAATAGCATAGCGTAAGTCGTGTCCTGCGCGATCAGTTACGTATGTTATTAGCTTCTCGGATGTGCCTTCTTCGCGTCCTAATTTGCGATCCATCACTTTACAAAGTAATTTGATAAGGTCTAAGTTGGTCCACTCGTTGTGACCGCCTATGTTGTATGTTTCACCTGTTTTTCCGGTGTGGAAAATGGTATCAATAGCGCGTGCATGATCTTCAACCCATAACCAATCACGTACATTAGCTCCTTTACCGTAAATAGGAATTGGTTTGTTGTGTTTGATGTTATTGATTGCAAGTGGAATTAATTTTTCAGGGAAATGGTTTGCACCATAATTGTTTGAGCAATTGGAAATTACTACAGGTAAACCATAAGTGTGGAAATATGCACGTACAAAGTGGTCTGAACTTGCTTTTGAAGCTGAATATGGGCTGCGTGGGTCGTATGCTGTTTTTTCGGTAAAGAATCCCTCGCTGCCTAAAGAGCCGTATACTTCGTCGGTAGAAACATGATAAAAACGTTTACCTTCCATATTTCCTTTCCATAGATTTTTTGCTGCGTTAAGTAAGTTTGCTGTTCCAAGAACATTAGTTCTGATAAAGCAAAGTGGGTCTGTAATTGAACGATCAACGTGAGATTCTGCAGCTAAGTGGATTACTCCGTCAAATTTATATTCTTGGAATAGTTTTTCTATGAAATCAGTATCAGTGATATCACCTTTAATAAACTGATAGTTAGGCTTATCACAAATATCTTTTAAATTTTCAAGATTACCTGCGTATGTTAGTGCATCCAAATTATAGCACATATATTCAGGGTAATTTGTAACAAAACGTCTAATAACGTGAGAACCAATAAATCCGGCAGCACCGGTAATAAGTATTCTTCTTTTCATATCAGTATGTTTATGTTTTTATCTTAAGGATTGTATGTTAGTACCCAAGCATCTGCATATCGTGGATGATTGACTACAAAACTATCTAAAAATGCATTGCCTTCTTCTTCTGTTGTGAAGGATGTGCAAGATATACGGAATCTATTTTCGGAGTATATAATTTGTAGGTCGCCAATGTCTTCTTTTATTTCGGAAATAAATTGATTTGCTTTTGTTTGTGTATAAAAACTTCCAACTATGATATGATAGGGTGTGCATGGTGCTTCTTGTTCTTCAGTTAGTTGCTCTGTTACGGCATTAACTGTGGGTGGAACAAATGATGCTTGATAAGAAATTCCTCTATCATCAACATTGGTAGGGAAAAACATAAATAAAAGAATGATTGCGGCAACAACACCAACAAATCTTGACGAGTGTCTGCTGAATTTATTTTCGACTTCGGCATTTTCAGCAGGTGTAAATTCTACTGTTTTCGGTTTTTGTATTTTTGCAGGCTGTTCAGCTGTATTTTCTAATTTTGGGAAATAGAATGATGTTAATCCAAAGGATGATGACATGAAAGGATTCTCTTCGCTTGGTTCGAATACTAATCCTCTTTCTGTTTTATGAAAAGTACCTATAATGCCGAAACTCAGGTGTTTGAAATTATCTAACAAATCATTGATTTGCTTTACTGATTCTGCGATTTTTATATTTGCTTCATCGAACGTGATTTTTTCGGCAACAACGTACTTGTGAGCTAATAATCCATCATTGTAGAGCAGGTTAGGATTGAATCCTATCGACTTTTTTGGTGGATATAAAACGTCATTTTTTTCGTATGCGGATTCTTTTGTAGCTACAAACCCTCCGAAGCCGGGAATTGTTACAAAATCGTGTTTGTGAAGTAAATCTTCTATGTATAATATCATTTCTCGCATAACCTTGCAAAGGACGCAATATTTTTGCGCATAATCAAACAAAACTATAATAAGTTTTAAACAAAATGTGAACAAGGGGGGAAATGGTTAGGGGTGAGGGGTTAGGGGGCGTGTAATGTGTAGTGTGTAATGTGTAGGGGCACGCCATGGCATGCCCCTACAAAATCGACCATCGAAACATAATCACACCCCGAATCCCACGGGCGAATGCAATTCGCCCCTACACATTACGCGTCCTTCACCCTATAAAAAATGTTATTCTACGATGCTAATTCATGGCTTTTTAAACATTTTTGCCCGATAGAAATATAAAATTATTACCTTTGCATCATTACTAATAATGCTCGTATCAAATGAATAAAAAATATAGCCTTCTTTTTTGCATATACATACTATCTACATACAGTTTGTTTGCAAGTAATGTATCTTATTTTCAGGCACCTACAAAGAGTGTACAATTTGAAGCTGCTAATGTGTATTTGATGATTGATAACGAACGTACTTCTAAAGAGGGATGGACGGGAAGAGATTCTTTACGCTTGATGCTTGAAGAAAATGAAATAAATAAGGTGGTTGATAAGGTTGGTCGGTTTGCTGTATGGAAATTTGTTCCTGCTTATATTTATTGTAGTGATGCCAGTAAGAAACGAGCAATGGTTGAAATACTTGTATCAAATATACCTTTGGAAAGTAGTGCTGATAGTATAAAAGGGAATGGTGATTTGATCGCGGTTCCGTATAAAATTAAGTGCAGATACCGTATCAGCGATAATGAAGGTCATGTTTTAAATGAAATTGATTTAGGCGTTTTACAGGGTGTTGATTCAACAAAAAACGAACAATATGCTAAGGGATTGCCGGCATCATCATTGGTAGGAATACATGCAGCATACAGAAGAGTTAGACAAGATGTGTTTTCGAAATATGGTTTCGGTACTTTCGAAACTCCGTTTAATTTGGCGGATATACCCGGAATTTCAAACTTATCAGAACTTAAATCTCGTGTTATTGATGCAGTAGAGAATAAAAAGCATCTTCTTTTAACAAAAAGCGAGAAAAATATATTAAGACTATATACGGATGTTTTGTCTTACAATATAGGACTTTGTAAAGAAGAACAATTGCTTGATGTATATCATAATTTATCTATTTGTTATGCATGGCTTGAAGAGCCTGAAAAAGCTCGAGAAGCATACGAACAATATGGTAAATATGTTGAAGGTGAGTTGGCTCTGTCTCAATATAATGCCTTGCGTCCATTCGTATTAAATTATCCTGTTGCAGCTGTTAAATATGCACCTTTATTCAATGTGATTAATAGGAATATGTCTCGTTTTGTTGATTATTATACATATAACGATCTTATTTGTCAGATTTTTAGATTGAACTATCCGTTCCAATTCTTCCCTTTAAATGATTGTAAAGGAAAACCAAAGTCTATTGAAGGCAAAATAACTACTTCAAACAATATGCCTATTACATACAAACTTGAATATGATGTACAAAATAGAATTAAAAGTTTTTCTGCATCTCAAGTTGTGATAGATGACGAAGGTAAAAAAGAGAAAATAAAGATTAATACACTGCAACCTAAGTACAATAAAAAAACAGGAGAACATATGGGCATAACGACCTTTGATGGTACTTTGCTACGTATTATTATGCCTGTTTATGATAAAATAAATTCAATTTCAGACAAAATGGCAGCAGAAACATTTTGTAAAACAGAGAATTTGGTTGGTGGCTTCATTAAGATGAAAACGGAAACAACTGAAGAAGTACAGTTGTCAATGAATACTGATGGTACTATTAATTTTGAAGGTAAATCGGTATCATCACGTCCATTCTCTTTCCTTAAGGCAATAGCTGATTCAAATAACATTAAATTTCCTTCTTTGGTTAGTGAAAATCATACTCAATTTAAATCTTTGGTAAAAATCAACTCTGATGGAGTTATTACTTTACTTGATTGGGAAGGGAGTATTTTATTAGAAAAAAATAAGGGCTACGATAATTACGCATATATTTTAGCTGATAATATTAAACATCAGATTGAAGTCTTAGAAGAAGACAGTTACGGACAACCTCAAAAAATCCGTTCCAGTGTTTCTATGGATATTAAAAACAATTGGGGTAATATAACTAAGTGGAATTATATTGAGATTTTTGGCGATTCAAAAAATAATATAAAGCTTAATGAAGCTAAAAAAGCTCGTAAAGAAGCTGCAATGGCTGCCGATCAATCTATCGATTTTTCTTTTGATTGGGATGTTTCAACAAAATATGACGATAGAGGAAACTGGACTCGCATGGAGTTAGGTCCATATATATTTGAAAGAACTATAAGCTATTAAATAGATTATTATTTCTTCATTGCAAAAACACATATAAATTGTTGATAGATAGAATTTATTTTGTATCTTTGCACCCGCATTCGAGTAATGCACAGAAGTAATAATTTAAAACAATAAAAAATGGCAACTAAAATTAGATTGCAAAGACATGGTCGCAAAGGATATGCATATTATCATATCGTTATTGCTGACAGTAGAGCGCCACGTGATGGCAGGTTTGTCGAAAGAATTGGTTCTTACAACCCTAACACCAATCCTGCAACGGTAGACATTAACTTCGAACTAGCTCTTAAATGGGTTAATTCCGGCGCACAACCAACAGATACAGTACGTAATATCCTTTCGGATGAAGGCGTAATGTTGAAGAAACACTTAATGGGTGGTGTAGCTAAGGGCGCATTTACTGAAGAAGTAGCTGAAAAAAAATTCCAAGCATGGAAAGCTGAAAAAGCTAAATCAATCGCTAAGATTTCAGAAAAAACTAATGCTTCTGCTGCTGAAAAAGCAAAAGCCAGACTAACAGCAGAAAAAGCTGTTAACGCTGCTAAAGCTGCTGAAGCTGCACAGAAAAGAGCTGAAAAATTAGCTGCTGAACAAGAAGCTGTAAAGGCTGCTCAACCGATTGTTGAAGCTGCTGCTGAAGAAGCTCCTGTTGCTGAAGCTCCAGTTGTTGAAACTCCTGATGCTGAAACTCCTGCTGCTGAATAATTTTGTTTCGGTATAAATATTTAAGCCTCGGCAAAAGCCGGGGCTTTTTCATTCGATAAAACTTATTGTTTACATCACAAATATTGAAGTATGATTCATGAATATAATCTGCGTGTATTACCGGCTATAGCAGCTGATGAACGTGTTTTGATTGATTTTGTATCAAAAGAATACGGCTTAAATTCTGTATCAATCAAGGCGGTTCAAATTTTAAAACGTTCTATTGATGCACGTCAGAAAACAGTTTATGTTAATCTGAGTATACGCGTGTTTGAAAATGAATCGGCTCCACAAATAGATTATTGTATAGCTGAGTATGGTGATGTGTCAAAATCGAAGCCTGTTATTATTGTTGGTGCAGGTCCTGCAGGTTTGTTTGCCGCTCTTCGTTTAATTGAATTAGGACTAAAACCAATTTTACTTGAAAGAGGAAAAGATGTATCTACTCGAAAACGCGACATTGCATTAATTTCGCGAGATCAAATAGTTGATCCCGAATCAAATTATTGTTTTGGAGAAGGTGGTGCCGGGGCTTATTCTGATGGTAAATTATATACACGAAGTAAAAAGAAAGGAAATAACGAACGCATATTGAAGATTTTTTGTATGCATGGAGCTAATCCTAATATTTTGGTTGACGTGCATCCACATATAGGAACAGATAAATTACCTGACCTTATTCGTAAAATTCGTGAAAGAATTATACAATCGGGCGGAGAAGTCCATTTTGAAACTAAAGTTGTTGATTTAATACTCAATAAAGAATCTGTAAAGGGAGTAATTACTGCCAATGGTGATGAATACCATGGACCGGTAATTATGGCAACAGGTCATTCGGCACGCGATGTGTATGCCTTTTTAGATAAACGCGGAGTTACAATGGAGTCAAAAGGAATTGCCGTAGGAGTGCGTTTAGAGCATCCTCAAATTATAATTGACCAAATTCAATATCATAATGTACAAGGAAGAGGATTGTATTTGCCTCCTGCTGAATACAATTTTGTAACGCAAATTCAAAATAGGGGAGTTTATTCATTTTGTATGTGCCCGGGTGGTTTTGTAGTACCTGCTGCAAGTGGACCACAACAAGTTGTTGTGAACGGAATGTCACCATCAAACAGAGGTTCAAAATGGGCTAATTCGGGTATGGTAGTGGAAATACGTCCGGAAGATTTGCCCGAATATGCTAAATATGGTGTTTTTTCGATGATGCGTTTCCAAGAAGATTTAGAAAGAAAGGCATGGCTGTCAGGAGGAAGCACACAAGTAGCTCCGGCACAAAGAATGACCGACTTTATACATAAAAAAGAATCTTCTACATTGCCCGATAGTTCTTATGTACCCGGACTTAAATCTACACAGTTAAATACTGTTTTACCAAGGTTTATAGATGCTCGTTTGCGTGATGGCTTAGCTACTTTTGGTAAATGGTCGTCAAATTTCTTAACTAATGAAGCTGCTTTGATAGGTGTTGAAACAAGAACATCAGCTCCAATTCGTGTATTACGTGATACAGAAACATTGGCACATATACAAATAGAAGGCTTATATCCTTGCGGAGAAGGAGCCGGATATGCAGGCGGAATTGTTTCGGCTGCAATAGATGGAGAACGTTGTGCAGAGATGTGTGCCGCTGCTACATTATAGTTTTAGTTAAAACATATAGTTTTTTTATATACTATCATCGTTTTTTTTATAAAAACAGTTATAGTGGTACATATTATTATTTATCTTTGTCAACTTTAATGATTTTTACAATCCGAGTGAGTTACATTGTCAAAAAAAACACAAAGTAAGTAAGTTAAATTTGTAACTATAATGAAAAACAAGTACGTTGATCTTATTGAACAGACATCAGAATTCCCTACAGAGGAGTTTCAAGTTAAGGATAATGAGTTGCAGTTTAATGGGATACCATTGATGGATGTAATAGAACAGTATGGTACACCACTAAGGCTTACATATCTGCCTAAAATAGCTCAGCAAATACAAAAAGCTCGCAGAATGTTTAATGTAGCAATGGCTAAGGTTGATTATAATGCCGACTATCATTATTGCTATTGTACTAAGAGTTCACATTTTTCATTTGTAATGGAAGAAGTGTTGAAACATGGTGTACATATTGAAACATCTTCTGCTTTTGATATAAATCTGATTGAAGATTTGTACGAAACCGGTTCATTTAAAAAGGATAATTATATTATATGTAACGGATTTAAACGTCCGCAGTATGTTGAAAATATTCAACATCTTGTAAATGAAGGTTTTGAAAATACCGTTGCTATATTAGATAATAAATTTGAATTGGATCTATTACTTAATGGTTTAGATAAAAAATGTAAGGTAGGTATTCGTATTGCATCTGAAGAAGAACCAAAGTTTGATTTTTATACATCTCGTTTAGGTATCAGATATAATGACATTCTTCCATATTATTATGAAAAGATAAAAGATAATCCTAAAACGGAACTTAAATTATTGCATTTCTTTATCAATACAGGAATTAAAGATACTGCTTATTATTGGAGTGAATTGGTAAAAGCGGTAGAACTGTATTGCGAATTGAAAAAGATTTGTCCGGAACTTGATAGTTTGGATATAGGCGGAGGATTCCCAATAGCTACATATTTGGATTATAACTACGATTATGAATATATGGCAGAAGAAATCGTAGCACAAATTAAAACAATATGTTCACAGAACGGAGTTCAAGAACCGAATATATTCACAGAGTTCGGGTCGTTTACTGTTGGTGAAAGCGGTGCTATTATTTATAGTATAGTAAACCAAAAGCAACAGAATGATCGTGAGTTATGGAATATGATAGACAGTTCATTTATAACTACTTTGCCTGATACATGGTCAATTAATCAGCGATACATTTTATTGGCTATAAATAATTGGGACAAAGAATATCAACGTGTACATCTTGGAGGACTTACTTGTGATAGTGAAGACTATTATAGTGCAGGTCATAATAATGCAATCTTCTTGCCTAAAGTAGATCCTAGTGGACAGGAACCACAATATATAGGTTTGTTTCATTGTGGAGCATATCAAGAAGCATTGGCCGGCTTTGGAGGTATTCAGCACTGTTTGATTCCGGCACCAAAGCATGTTGTAATAGATGTAGATGAAAACGGCGAATACAATACCAAGTTATTTGCTAAAGAACAAAGTTATAAATCGATGTTAAAAGTATTAGGCTATTAATATGGAAGCATTTGCAGGAATACCCGAAGCATACCGTAATTACGAGTCTTCAAAAATTGCAGTACTACCTGTACCATACGATAAAACAAGTACATGGGTAAAGGGTTCTGATAAAGGACCTGAAGCTTTATTAGATGCCTCTGTAGCATTGGAATGGTACGATATTGAAACTAAGACAGAGGTTTACAAAAGAGGCATTTATACGGCTGATCCTGTTACTGAAAATAAAACTCCTGAGGTTTTATGTGATGCCGTTGATAATCGTGTATCTGCATTGCTTAATGATGGCAAGTTTCCTGTAACTATAGGAGGAAATCATACTGTAAGTATTGGTGCATTTAGAGCCATGTCTCGTAAGTATAAAAACTTAACTATCTTACAATTAGATGCTCATTCTGATTTGCGTGATACATATGAAGGTTCTACTTTGAATCACGCATGTGTGATGTATAATGCATCGAAAATGTGTCCTATTACTCAAGTAGGTATTCGTAGTATGTGTGTTGAAGAGTTGGGTAACTTCGATGAGAGCAGAATATTTTATGCTCATAAAATATATAATAATGATTTATGGCAAGAAAAAGCCATATCTACACTATCTGAAAATGTGTATGTTACAATAGATTTAGATGTATTTGATCCTTCTGTTTTGCCGTCAACCGGTACGCCTGAACCCGGAGGATTAAATTATTATCAAGTTTTACATTTCTTACGCTCTGTATTTTATAATCGTAATGTAGTTGGTTTCGACATAGTTGAATTGTGTCCTAATCCAAATGAACGTGCATCAGATTTCTTGGCTGCACGCTTGGCATATCAATTAATGACATATCGTTTCGAAAAATGCTTGTAAACATAGATTCATCTTGGCAAGCATATTTACAAGCAGAATTTGATAAACCATATTTTGCGGATTTAGTAAGTTTTGTACGCAATGAATACAAAAATGGGCTAGTGTATCCTCCGGGGAATAAAATATTTAATGCGTTCAACTCCTGTCCGTTTGAAAATGTAAAAGTAGTTTTGATAGGTCAAGATCCATATCATGGTGAAGGTCAGGCTCATGGCTTATGCTTTTCGGTTAATGAAGGAGTTCAATTTCCTCCATCCTTACAAAATATATTTAAAGAAATTAAAGCAGAGTATAATAAACCGATGCCTGAGAGTGGCAATCTAGAGCGTTGGGCAAAACAAGGTGTATTATTACTAAATGCTACTCTTACGGTGCGTGCAAATCTTGCAGGATCGCATCAAAACCATGGTTGGGAAAGGTTTACAGATGCTGTAATTAAAACACTATCAGACAATAAAGAACATCTTGTATTTTTGTTATGGGGTTCTTATGCTCAACAAAAAGGCAAGGTCATAGATACATCGAAACATTTAGTGCTTAAATCGGCACATCCATCTCCACTGTCTGTATTTAGAGGCTTCTTTGGAAATAATCATTTCATACAGACCAACGAATACCTTCGCCAAAACCACCTCCCCGAAATAGAGTGGTGATTCTTGTAAGTAGGTGAAGTATATTATCCTTTAAATAAAATCTTGGTTTTTATTCAATAAATATTCTGTATTGAATAAAAAAGGAGTATTTAAATGCTTTAAAACTCAGATATTGGAATCACTTTTATATTGTGAGCCTTTTTTGAAATTATCCGATTTTCATGTCTTGAAATAATTATTAGGTTTGTACACTTTAATTCTTCTGCACATTCAATCAAACTATTTACTTCACGATCTTCGGTCTTTTTTGAGCTTAGATCATAACATACCTGTATCAAACAATTTATACTAGTACCATTGCGAAGAACAAAATCAACTTCTTTGCCGTTTCTTGACATATAGTAGAATAGAGTTTGTTCAGTATTATAAGCTCTACGCAGTAATTCTATAAATACTTGATTTTCTAATAATCTTCCGTAATTGTCGCTCAAGTTAAATGCTTGTGCTGTAACAAAGCCATTATCAATAATATAAACTTTTTGTGGAGCCTTTTGCATTAGTTTGAGTTTATTGTTATAGCGTGGCAGATAAAAAAACAAATATGGTTCTTTTAAGTAATTCATAAATTTTTTTGTTGTAGCTACGCTCGAAAAGCCCAAATCTTCGGTCAGTTTATTAGCACTAAACTGATTGCAAAAATTTGATATTAAATATGTCGCCAGGTCGTTAAGTTCTGCTATATTCCTTACCTTATGCCTTTTAGCTATATCTTTTAAAATAATAGAATCAAATAATGCCGATAGATAGTTATTTGCTAAAGCTTTGTTTTTAATAATTTCAGGATAACCGCCATTGCATAAATAGTCGTCTATTATTTGTGTTAAACTTGCTTGGTCATTATTATTGTTATCTATGCCTTCCCACTCAAGTGCTTCTTTAAGTCCAAAAGGCAATAATTCAATTTGTATATACCTTCCGGTTAATACAGTTGCCATTTCGCTGCTTAGAAGTTTTGCATTACTTCCCGTAATAAACATATTTACTCCATTACGATATAATTTAGATACCCATAAATCCCAGTTATCAAGATTTTGTATTTCATCGAGCAATAAGTATTCGTAATTAGGATATACTGATTTTAGCGTTTCATTAACTATATTCTCGTCCCAGTGTTCCAATAAATTAGCATCATCAAAATTAAGGTATGCAAAATTCTTATTTTTAAGCATAAGCAAACCCAGAGTTGATTTACCCACACGGCGAGGACCGGTAATAAGCTTTATTTGCTTACTTTGCAATAACTCGTCAACATTATACTTTGTTTTACGAGGCATATAATTAAGAGAGAGTAGGTAATCTCTTTCTTCTCTTTGTTTTTGAATAATTGCTTTCATAGTTCACTATATTATTTATGCAAAGATACACATTTTATTCAATAAATATTCTGTATTGAATAAAAAAGTATGTTTTTTGTTCAATACAAGTGAAATAATGAACAAAAATCCTCTTTTTTTGCTTAATGTTTAGCAGGAAACTATTGCAGAAATCGAAATATACAAATCAGAAATTTTAAAAGCAAAAGCTGTAATGAAAGGCTTTGACGAACGAAAAAGCTGTATTTGATAGATATTTTTAAGGGCAGTGATTCTGCGCTACTAATATTCTATTCTAAAATAATCTAGTGATTCCTTGTATTGGTCTTGAGCAGTAAGGCAAGTGTCTGTAAGAAAACCCTTAATATTCGGCCATTCGCGTAATCCACGGTAATAAAACATTTTCAGATCATCGGTTATGATGAATGGAACTATGTTGTTTTTAAGACATTCTTTAAACATAATGAGCCTACCGACTCTGCCATTGCCGTCTTGAAAAGGATGGATGGCTTCAAAACACTGGTGAAAATCAATGATGTCTTCAAAGTTCGGGTTCTTTTTTTCTATGTAATTTTTCAACAATTTCTGAATATGCTCCTCAACATCCTCCGGTGTAGAAGTCTCCATACCTCCGACTTCGTTGGGTAAGCGTTTATATGCACCTATGGCAAAACAATCTTTTGAAGCATCTCGCGTGCCTGACTTTAGCATTTCATGAAGACGCTTTATAAAATTTTCAGATAAATCATCGTTTGCATGGTCAATAATGTAGTTGATACACCGAAAGTGATTTGTTGTTTCAAGTATATCATCAACATTGATTGCCTCTTTGCTTATGTCTATCGTATTGGTTTCAAAAATATAACGTGTCTGATCTTTAGTTAGCCGACTACCTTCGATATGGTTAGAGTTATAGGTAAGGTTTATCTGTGTATGGTGGTAGATGCCGCCATGCAACTTTGACTCTTTTTGTTCTATCAATGCTCGAAGAAGCGGAGAGTTGTTCATAATTGTTTATTGACAAGAATTTTTACAGATACAAATATAATCATTTTTTACCGTAGCAATAAAATAATTTTGAATATCCTTTCGGAGAAAAAAGAGGTGATCCTTCGCATTTTTTGCTTAGAATAATTTAGTGATTTCTTTTGCTGAAAGTAGATCAGTAGGGAGTTTTATAATAAAAAAGCCTTTGCTCATAAAGAACAAAGGCTTTTGTTATAAAATAGAGTAGGAGATTACATCATTCCACCCATGCCGCCACCCATAGGAGGCATTGCAGGTACCGGATTGTCTTCTTTCTTATCTGCAATTACGCATTCTGTAGTTAACATCATACCTGCAATTGAAGCTGCATTTTCAAGAGCTACACGAGCTACTTTAGCAGGGTCTATTACACCTGTACTAAATAGGTTTTCAAAAGTATCGGTACGTGCGTTGTATCCGAAGTCATTTTTGCCTTCGCTAACTTTCTGAACAATTACAGCACCTTCTTTGCCTGCATTAGCAACGATTTGACGTAATGGTTCTTCAATAGCGCGTTTAATGATTTCTATACCGGTTGTTTCATCTTCGTTTTCGCCTTTTAGGTTATTTAAAGCACTTATTGCACGAATGTATGCAACACCGCCACCGGCAACGATACCTTCTTCAACAGCAGCTCTGGTTGCGCTAAGAGCATCATCAACACGGTCCTTTTTCTCTTTCATTTCAATTTCAGAAGGAGCGCCAATGTAAAGGACTGCAACACCACCGGCTAATTTAGCCAAACGTTCTTGCAATTTTTCTTTATCGTATTGAGATGTTGTTGTATCGATTTGAACCTTGATTTGAGCAACACGGTTTGCGATTGCTTTTTTGTCACCGGCTCCGTTTACTATAGTAGTATTGTCTTTGTTGATTGTAACAGTGTCAGCAGAACCTAACATATCCATAGTAGCTGTTTCAAGTTTCAAACCTTGTTCTTCGCTAATTACTGTTCCACCTGTTAGGATTGCGATATCTTGCAACATTTCTTTACGACGATCACCAAATCCCGGTGCTTTAACTGCACAAATCTTCAAATTAGCACGTAGACGATTAACTACTAAAGCTGTTAACGCTTCACTATCAACGTCTTCAGCAATAATTAAAAGAGGACGGCTGCCTTGAACAACAGCTTCCAACAAAGGAAGAATATCTTTTAATGAAGAAATCTTTTTGTCATGAATCAAGATATATGGTTTCTCCATTACTGCTTCCATCTTATCTGCATTAGTTACAAAATAAGGAGATAAATAGCCGCGGTCAAACTGCATACCTTCAACAACATCAACTGTAGTATCTGTACCTTTTGCTTCTTCTACAGTGATAACGCCTTCTTTTTTAACTTTAGCCATTGCATCGGCAATAAGTTTACCGATTTCACTATCATTATTGGCAGAAATTGTAGCAACTTGCTCAATTTTTTTGATATCATCACCAACTTCTTCAGCTTGTGATTTAATGTGCTCAACAACTTTTACAACAGCTTTATCTATACCTCTTTTTAAATCCATTGGATTTGCACCTGCGGCTACGTTTTTAAGACCCACAGAAATGATAGATTGTGCCAATACTGTAGCAGTAGTTGTTCCGTCACCTGCATTTTCGCCTGTTTTTGAAGCTACTTCTTTAAGCATTTGAGCACCCATATTCTGGAATGCATCTTCCAATTCGATTTCTTTTGCTACTGTAACACCATCTTTTGTGATGTGAGGAGCTCCAAATTTCTTAGCTAAAATCACATTGCGTCCTTTAGGTCCAAGTGTTACTTTTACGGCATTCGCCAATTCGTCGACACCTTTTTTCAAGCGGTCGCGTGCGTCGATGTCAAATTTAATTTCTTTTGCCATGATTTATAAAATTTAAAATTGTCATTAGATAATTGCCAAAATGTCACTTTGGCGCATGATAAGATATTTTTCAGAATCCAATTCGATTTCTGTACCGGCATATTTGCCGTATAGTACGTTATCACCAACTTTTACTATCATCTCTTCATCTTTTGTTCCGTTGCCTATTGCAACAACTTTGCCTTTTAAAGGTTTTTCCTTTGCAGAATCCGGAAGAATGATTCCGCTTGCTGTTTTTTCTTCTGCAGCATTTGGTTTAACTAAAACCCTGTCTGCTAATGGTTTAATGTTCATAGTTGTGTAATTATTAAATGTTTAATTGTTTAATGTGTAATCGTTTAATGTTTAACGCCCTTCACCCTTTACACATAACCACTTATTGCATATATCGTGCCAAAAATAAAAAAGTCGCTTTGTTATGACAAAACGACTTATTATGACTATTTATATGTAATCTGTAGCTTCGATTATTCTGCAGCCGGAGTTGATGTAGGCATTATTGGAGTTTGATTAGCATTTGGTGTTGCTGTTTGCTCTATAATGTTTTTCAAAGCAGATGATTGTGCTTCTTCTGCAGATACTCCTTTAGAAATAAAAGCAGCACTTGCTACGCTTAAAACTACTAGTATTATAACTAATGACCATGTTGCTTTTTCTAAGAAATCAGTTGTTTTACGAACACCTAATATATTGTTTGATGCCGAAAAATTTGCTGCCAAACCGCCTCCTTTTGGCTTTTGTACTGATACAATAATGGTTAATAAGATAGAAATAACGACAGCTAATGATACGAGTACGTTGTACATAATTATTTGTTATTTTGAATTATTTTATCTAAAAATCGAATTTGGTCTGCAAAGTAACTACTTTTTTCTGGATATTTCAAATTTAATTTTTCAAAAATTCGTAGTGCTTTTGTATATTGTTTCTGTTTTATATAAATTTTAGCCAGACTTTCTGTAAATATACTTGAACTAACATCTGTGTCTTCTTGTATGTCAGGAATAACTATGTTATTTGATTCTATTTGTCCAACAGGGTGTATACGTGGATTATCCGAAATAAATTTATCTATTAAATCTTGATGCTGAAGTGCCGGTACAGATTGATTGTCAACGCTTTCTGATTCAACTAATTTATATTCTGTGGTTTCTGTCAAGATGGTTTCGCTTTTCGAAATAGGCTTTTCTTCTGTTTTAGATTTAATTTGAGGAAGAACATTCATTAAATCTTGCAAATGCGATCTGTCAGCTGCATATAAAGCTGTTTTCTTTAGCATTGCATGATATTGTAAGTCTCCTATATTTTGTAAGTTTTTTAAGTATAATAATTGTATTGATTGGAAATACGGATACTCATTTACAAGATACTGTAGATCTGAAACGGTTTGTTTGTCCAATTCATCAGGATGTTTGAAATAATATATAAGTTGTTCGCTTGTCATTATTACCAATTAGCAACAGTGTCATTATAAATGTTTTCGCATATTTCTTTTGTAATCTCTTCAATTAATTCATCTTGAACATCAGTTAACATTCTTTTACTGTCGAAATTGCGGTATGCTGAATAAATTTTTTCAAAATCTTCTTCGTGATTTGTATTATTGATATAGCGGACGTTGATTTTTATAGTTAATCGCGTTTCTGATGCCAGTGAATTTGTTGATACAGACATCGGAGTAATATCATATCCGGTAATTTCTCCATCTAATTCGAGATCTGCGTTACGCGAAATTAAGTTTAAACGCGTTTGACGTGTATATATGTCTTTTAATTCTTCGTTGAATTTTGCAGTCAGTGGGGCATATACCATAGCTGCTTGATTTGTAAAATCAACTATAGAAATAGATTTAATTTTATCATAGTCAATAACAGTACCATTAAATTTATATGATATACTGCACGATGACATTAGAATCAAGCCTACGATTGCTATTTCAAATGGTTTAAAATATTTCATCTATATAATGTGTGATATTATATGTTATCTAATCCGTATTCTTTAATTTTTCTGTACAAAGTGCGTTCCGAAATCTTTAAATCCATGGCAGCATATTTTCTTTTCCCGGCATGTTTTTCGAGAGCTTTTTTGATAAGTTCTTTTTCCATATCATCTACCGCCAATGTAGATTCGTCATACTCTTGAGCGTCTTCATAATCTTCGTTTCGTATGTCGGTAGGTGTATATGAAATTACTGTTTGCTCATGATTTGGAACCGGTTTAGGATCTTTATTTACAATAGAATCTTTTTCCGTCATTAATTTACTAACAGATTTCTTAAGTTCATCCATATCCTTCTTCATATCAAAAAGGACTTGATATAAGATTTCGCGCTCATTATTAAATGTTCTTTCGCTTTTATCGCTTGAAACTATAAGAGGTAAGCGACTTTGTGATTCATCCGGCAAATAATGTGTTAACGTTGTAGCTTCTATTTCAGGATTTGTTTCTACAGCTGATATTTGTTCGGCAACGTTTTTAAGTTGTCGAATATTACCTTGCCAATAGTAGTTGACTAACATTTTTTGAGCTTCGGCAGTCAATTTAACAGGAGGTCTTCTGTATGTCTCTGCAAAATCATTGGCGAATTTTGTAAATAATGGCATTATGTCAATTTTACGTTCGCGCAGTGGCGGTATTTGTATTGGCACAGCATTTAAACGATAATACAAATCTCCTCTAAATTTACCTTCTCTAATTGCTTGTTGAATATTTATATTTGTAGCTGCAACAACTCTTACATTTGTTTTTTTAAGATCGGAAGAACCGACTCTAAAGAATTCGCCATCTTGTAATACTCTTAATAATCGAGCTTGAGTGGGAAGGGGAAGTTCTCCTACTTCGTCCAAAAATATAGTTCCGCCGTCAGCTACCTCAAAATAACCTTTTCGGTCTGTTAGAGCTCCTGTAAAAGAACCTTTTTCGTGTCCGAATAGTTCAGAATCCATTGTGCCTTCGGGTATTGCACCGCAGTTAACTGCAATATATTTTTCGTGTTTACGGACACTGTATTGATGTATTATTTTAGGAAAATTTTCCTTTCCGACTCCGCTTTCGCCTGTAATTAATACAGGTAAATCGGTAGGAGCAACTTGTACGGCTACACGAATTGCTTGGTCGAGGTCAGGAGTATTGCCGACTATATCGAACCTTTGTTTAATTGTTTGTAATTGACTTGATTCTATCATTTCCTACGATTTGCTATAATATCAACAGCCATGTAAAGAGCTTGACGGAATGAATTTTCTGATGCCAAGTTCTGTCCGGCAATGTCATATGCCGTGCCATGGTCAGGTGATGTTCTAACTACATTTAAACCTGCTGTAAAATTAACTCCTGAATCCATAGCCATTGCTTTGAATGGAATCAGACCTTGGTCGTGATACATTGCTAGTATTCCATCATATTTTAGATAATTATCAGAGCCGAAGAACCCGTCTGCAGCTTGTGGTCCTATGCAAATAATACCTTCATCCATAGCCGTTTTTAAGGCAGGAGCTATAATTTCTTTTTCTTCAGTTCCAATTACTCCTTCATCACCTGAATGTGGATTTAGTCCAAGTACGGCAATGCGGGGTCTATTTATAGAGAAATCTTGTTTAAGCGATTTGTTGAATATGCGAAGTTTTGCAAGAATTAAATCGCTTGTTATTGTTTGTGCAACTTTAGCTAATGGAATATGTCCGGTTACAACAGCTACACGCATTTTATCGTTCGTAAGTAGCATTAAAGCATCTCCTCGTTTTCCAAATGTTTCTTCTAAATATTCGGTATGACCGGGAAATTGAAAACTTTGAGATTGTATGTTTTTTTTGTTGATTGGTGCGGTTACAATTGCATCAATCAAACCTTCTTTTAAATCTTGTGATGCTTTTTCTAATGCAGCAAATGCAGCGGCACCTGCCATTGGAGTAGATAAACCTAAATCAACCTTTATTTCATCGTCGCAGCAATTAATTATGTTAGCACGTTTATCGCTGGCTTCACTTGCATTATTTATTAGATTAAGATTGATATTTAAATCAAAGGTTTTGCGGTGATAAGCTGCAACTTTAGGTGATCCATATACGATTGGAATACATAAATCTAAGATTCTGTTATCTTCAAGCGTTTTTAGGATTACTTCGTAACCGATACCATTTATATCACCTTGAGTTATTCCTAATTTTATTTTATTTGTTTCCATCTGTTTCAAAATTTATTGTATATAAAATGGCTTCTAATTGCCTCATAATATTACGTTTGTATTTATTTGGAGCATATACGAATGCTTCTGCTGTAACTACTTGTTGATTTTTTTCGTCTAAACAACTTATACTGACAAAAGGTCCACCCATAATGTCGCCTATGGCTGTCCATAAACCGCGTACTTCCATTGCATAATTACCATTTTCAAGTGATGTTTCACGGGCAATAGGGGGATTATATCTATACTCAGTTCCCATGTATGAGTCGGGAGATGGTCCGGGTATCCATAGCATCATTACAGAATCTCTTTTATGCAATATTTTTTCGCGAGTAAAAGCATCATTTTCGGTATATGGATATGTATAAATCACAATGTTTTGATTTACCTCTCTACTTGAATTGGCAATCCACATAAAGTTATCTTCATTTTTAAAGCGATTCATTCCTTTAGGCAAAACTATTGAAAATCCGAACTTGTCTTTTACTTTTTTCATAGCATCTCTTTCGGAATAACGTGTTTGGTAAGATATTGAACGTTCTCTTTCTGCTTTTATAAAGTATTGCAAGATCTCGTCTTCGTATTTTGATATTGTATTTGCGACGTCAGCAATGTCAAATCCATTAATTTTTAGAATAGATTGTGGCTTTGACCATTGATCTTTGTAATGACTTATTTTACTACGCGAATAGGTATTATTTATACTTACAATAATTATGTTTCGCGCAGGTTTTAAAATACTTGCAAAGTTTTTTGTGCTTGTGAGTGATATATTAAAATATGGCTCTGACTGATTAAGTCCGGGAACGTCTTGATTAAGAATTGCAAACAAAGAATCACCAACTGCCGAATTCTTAATTGAATCATCAATTACGACTAGAATTTCATTTGCAGCTCCTGTTGAATTAGGTTTTAAACTAATGTAGTTACATGCTGTAAAAGAAATTAAAACTGACAAAAAAAGTAATAACTTGTATCTCATAATGTTTGATTTATTTTTTTTGTTGATAACATACCACAGGCAGCATCAATATCTTGTCCACGCGATTTACGAATAGTTGCAGTGATATGTTTTTTTTCTAATATAGCTTGAAATTTCTCCATAATATCGCGTTTTGAAGGGCTCAAATCAACGTCAGGTATTTGGTGGAATGGGATTAAATTAACTCGGCAATCCAATCCTTGTAACAAATCTGCTAGTTTTAGTGCATCTTCTTCCGTGTCATTTAATTGATTAAATAATATATACTCGAAAGATACACGTCTTTGATGACTCCAATCGTACTCTTTTAAAAGTTTCAACACGTCTTTAATGGGGTATGCTTTTTCACCCGGAATTATTTGTACACGTTTAAAGGCATCAGGAGCATGTATGCTAACAGCAAGGTTACATTGAGTTGAATCTAAGAATGTTTTCAGAGCCGGTAAAACTCCTATAGTAGATAATGTAATGCGTTTTGGACTCCATCCGTATCCGTAATCGGAAGTTAGAATTTCTATGGCTTTCAAAACCTCATTTATATTATTCATGGGTTCACCCATACCCATAAAAACTATATTGGTCAATTTATCGCATTCGTCAATACTTTGAACCTGATTAATTATTTCTGCGGATGTTAAATTACCGGCAAAACTTTGCTTTCCTGTTGCACAAAACAAACAATTCATCTGACATCCCTTTTGTGATGAAACACACAAGGTTGCGCGTTCTTTTTCGGGTATAAATACGCTCTCTATATACTTATTGTTTCCAACGTCAAATAAGTATTTCTTTGTACCATCTTTTGATAAGCTTGTTTTTATAGGCTTTTTTATACCAACAGTATAATTTTCTGCCAGTTTGGTTCTGTTTGCAGCAGAAAGATTACTCATCATATCAATGGTGGTAATATTCTTTTTATATAACCAATCTGCAATTTGTTTGGCGGCAAAAGTAGGCATATCCAAAGAAGCTGCCATCTCTTTTAATTCAAAAAGAGTTTTACCCAAGAGGTGTTTTTTTTCATCCGCCATACTTATAGATATTTGTATTATGTAGAATACTGCAAAATTACGCAATGCAAAGATAGTGCAAATTTTGTTTATTTGCCCATCATACGGCTTACGTATTTCCCGATGATGTCAAATTCTATATTTACGATACTATCAATTTTTATGCTATGAAAATTTGTGTGCTCGTAGGTATAGGGTATTATTGATACCTGAAAAGTGTCTTCAGTAGGGTTGCATACTGTCAAACTGACACCATTTACAGTTACAGAACCTTTATCAACAGTTATGTATCCACGTCTTGCCATTTCTTCTGAACTCTTATATTGAAAAGTGAAGAACCAACTGCCGCCATTTTCCTGAACATCAATACATCTTGCTGTTTGATCAACATGACCTTGTACTATATGTCCGTCTAAATGTCCGTTCATGAGCATACTGCGTTCAACATTAACTTCAGTTCCGATAATCCATAAACCCAGATTACTACGATCTAAGGTTTCTTTCATAGCAGTTACTGTATATGTGCTATCGGTCTTTTTAACGACTGTTAGACAAACTCCGTTGTGCGCAATGCTTTGGTCAATTTTAAGCTCTTTTACAAAAGGGCAACTAAGTGTAAAATGTACATTTTCTTGCTCTTTTTCTATTGCAGTAACTTTAGCAGTTGATTCTATTATACCTGAAAACATATATGATAAGTTTAAATTTTTTATTCTTGTATTTACATTCTGGAAACTGATTTTACTCCCTTTATTGAACGAATTTTTTTTATTATATCGTCAAGCGTTTTGGTGTTTTTAACTGTTAGTACCAATCTGCCTTCAAATAAACCGGTGTCAGAATTTATGCTGATAGATTTCATGCTAACATCAGTTTGTTTTGATATAAGCGAGCTAATGTTAGTTACAACCCCTAAATCATCATTTCCTATTACGTATAAAGTACAGATACTTTGTGTGCCGTTTTCTTCTGACCATGCAGCTCTTACTATCCTATATCCAAAACGCGACATCATTTGTGGTGCATTAGGGCAATCTTTTCGATGAATCTTAATACCTCCACTAACGCTCACAAATCCAAAAATTTCATCACCAAAAATAGGATGACAGCATTTAGACATGGAATACATAACACCTTTAGTCTCATTATTAATGATTAATACATCATCATTTTGTCCGTTTTTTGTAGGTTTTTTCTCAAATGTATCAGCACTAATTGATTCGTGTAATTCAGGCGTATCTTTTTTATCTAAATTAAGATATGATTCCCGAAATTCCAATAAATCAGTTTTTTCTTGAGATATATCTATGTATAAGTCTGTTATATTTTTGAATCCTAATTTTTTAGATAAACGAGATAGGTTTGCTTCGTCAAAATCAATTTTCCAATTTTTAAATCGGCGTAGAAGCATTTCTCGTCCGTTATTTGCTTCCTTGGTTTCGTATTCTTTTATTACTTGACGTATTTTCTGCTTGGCTTTTGTTGTTACGGCAATTTTAATCCAGTCGGCACGTGGATGCTGATTGGGTGCTGTTAAAACTTCTATTTGATCTCCATTTTGCAGTACATACTTAAGTGTAACATTTTTTCCTCCGATTTTACCTCCAATACAGCTGCTTCCTATCTGAGTATGAATAGAATATGCAAAGTCTAATAAAGTTGCTCCCTTGGGTAATTTATGAAGATCTCCATTAGGTGTAAAAACAAAAACTTCTTCGTCATAAAGGTTCAGTTTGAATTCGTCCATGTACTCGTTTCCATGCAGCTCAGGATTTTCAAGTACTTCACGCAAACTCTTCAACCATTCGTCCATCGAATTTTCGCCTTTTAAGCCCTTGTATTTCCAGTGTGCTGCTAAACCTTTTTCAGCAACATCATCCATGCGTTTTGTACGTATCTGAACTTCTACCCATTTGCCTTCAGGCCCCATTACAGTGGTATGTAATGATTCATATCCATTGGCTTTAGGTTGAGATAACCAATCGCGAAGTCGCTTAGGATTAGGCTGATACATGTCCGTTACAATAGAATACACTTGCCAACATTCTGCTTTTTCTTTATCAGGATGACTATCCAGAATAATTCTTATGGCAAATAAGTCGTATATATTCTCGAATGTAGTATTTTGTTTTTTTATTTTATTCCAGATGCTGTAAATGGATTTTGTACGTCCTTTAATATCAAAACTTAAACCTGCTGCTGCAACTTTTTCATTTAATGGGCCTATAAATCTTTCAATATAAGCATCACGCGAACGTTTACTTTCGCTTAATTTTTGTGCTATAGTTTTATAAGTATCAGGAGCAGTGAATTTTAGAGATAAATCTTCAAGTTCGGTTTTTATTTTATATAGTCCCATTCTGTGAGCCATGGGAGCATATAAATATGCCGTTTCGCGTGCTATGTTTTGTTGAATCTCAGCTTCTCGTTCTTTTAGATTTCGCATTTCAAACAAACGTTCGGAGAGCATAATAAATATTACTCGAACGTCTTCTGCGAATGTCAACAATAGTTTTCTGAAATTTTCAGATTCCATTGCCGATGTTTTTGTATATAGTTGCTGTATTCTGTTTAAACCACCAACAATAACTGCAGTTTCATTTCCAAATTGTTTTTCGATTGATGCCGCATCAATTTTCTTTTCTGCGTAGAGTGGGTATAATAGGATTGCTATTACTGCTGAATTACCTAATCCGATCTCATCTACAGCTATATAAGCGATTTTTAAAGCATTTGTACTGCGCTTTTGAAACAAAGAACTAACGCCATCGCAATTTTTGTATATTTGATGTAATTTAGCAATGTTGTCTTTCTTGACAAAATTATTTGTGGCATTGCGTAACTCTTTGTAGTCTGATGTCCAATCTCTTATTATCATTGTTTAGTTTGTTCTATAACTATAGTGTATCCCTCATTAAATGATCCAATAGAAGACTCAATGAATGGTTTAATGTCAAGATAATATTCTTCGGGTAAAACGTAATCTACGCTAAATTTGACTTTGTTTTCATCATAAAAAAACAATTTAATAAGTCTTCTATTGGAATTATACATATCCAGTTGAACAACCTTTGGAAATTGATTGAATTTATATCTTGAAATTTCAACCTTATCCCAATAATTATTAGGGTTGAATTCTGTAAAATAAAAATCTAATTTATTTTCTGTACGCTCGGCCGGTATATTACGCATATCAGATACAACTGCACTAGCGTTGCGTAATAATGTATCAACATATATTGCTAATATTTTAGCTGCAAATGGGTCGTGTTGCAATTCGACCGATGCAATAGAATCAACCATACTCTTTTTTATAGGTTTAAAACCTGACGGCATCCTATATGATATTTGAATATCATTATCGTTTATTTGTTCTTCCAATAATGATTCATCTACTTCGAAATGCTTTGTTTCTAAACATGAATTTAAGCATAATATCATTATTAAGTATACAATAATTGAAGCTGTGTATCTGAGTCTTTTCATATCACAAATATTTTATTCGCTAGCTGCAAATATAATAAAAAAATGCTATTCTTGGAAGTAAACGCGCTTAACTCTCAATGATATACCGGTTAATATTTCGTAAGGTATTGTATGTGTTTTCTGTGCTAAATCGCTGATTGTTAAATCATCACCAAATATTGTTACAGAATCACCTTCCTTTACATTTGGTATATCAGTAATGTCTATCATACATACATCCATGCAAATATTGCCTATAAATGGTGCCGGTTTGTCGTTTACAATTGCATATCCGTTTCTATTACCGAATGCTCTGTTCAAGCCATCTGCATATCCGATAGGTATGGCAGCTATTGTCGTATCACGCACAAGAACCCCTTTTCTGTTATAGCCAATGGTCTCGTCTTTCTTTATGTGTTTAATTTGTAATATCACGGTTTTTAGGGTGGCTATATTTTTTATGTCTGATTTCTCATTAAAACCAATTCCATATAAACCGATGCCTAATCTAACCATTTCGAATTGATACTTATCAAAACGTTGTACTCCGTATGAGTTTAGAATGTGTCTTAAGAATGGATATTTAAGATTGGCTCTTAATTTGTCCGTTGCATTCATAAATGCATCGATCTGATTAAGTGTAAATGTATCCATGTTAGGATCATCGGCCGCAGCTAAGTGAGAAAACGCTGAATCAACTTTTACAGAAGGCATCTTACTAAGGTCTTTAATCAACTCGTCAATTTCTTCGGGTGAGAAGCCCAAGCGGTGCATACCTGTATCTATTTTGATGTGAATAGGGAAGTTTTTAACTCCTTGTTTGTCTGCATATTCGTCGAATGCATGCAATATATTAAAACTATATATTTCAGGTTCCAATCTATATTGTAACAATAAACCAAAGCTGCTTTGCTCCGGATTCATAATCATAATATTTGTACGTATACCGGCTTGACGCAGTTCAACACCTTCATCTGCTACTGCAACACCAAAATAGTCGCAATGGTGGTGACTTAAAGTTTGAGCAACTTCTATTGCCCCACAGCCGTAGCCATTAGCTTTAATCATTGCCACTGTTTTTGTCTCAGGCTTTAGATATGAGCGAAGTTTCTTGAAGTTATGAACTAATGCATTTAAATCAATTTCCATCACGGTTTCGTGACGTTTTAATTCTAATGCAGAGACTAATTCTTCAAGGTGGTATTTTCGAGCACCTTTTATTAAGATTATTTCATCTTGAAAACTTATATTAGAATGTAGCATTTCGTTAGCGTTTACGAAAAATCTACTTTCAAACGGAAAACGATGCCAATATTTAGCTATTTTATCTCCTATGCCTATAACTCTTGTAATTTTCTTTTCGTTTATTAGAGATATTACTTTCTCGTATAATATATCGTCAATTTCGCCTGTTTGACTTAAATCAGATATAATTACAGTACGTTTTTCATATTTATTTTCGGCATTTGCTTGTAAAAAGTCCAAAGCAATTGTCAATGAATTTATGTCTGAATTATATGCATCATCAATAAGTAAGCAATTGTTTTTTCCTTGTTTCAATTCAAGACGCATACTAATGCGCTCTAAATTTTCTAATGATGTTTTTATACCTATTAATAAACAACACGCTAAGCAGTGTATACCGTTTTCGATTGATGCATTATCTGAAAAAGGAAGGATGGTAGAACCTTCAACATTTTTGTATTTATAGCCTATTATTGTATTATTTAATTTAATATTAATGGATGTGATGTTTAGAGTTGCATTTTCATCGTCCATATTCCATGAAAATAATTTTATATTAGGGTTGATTTGTTTAATTGCATTTTCAACACCATATCCTTTTCTAAAAATGAGAGTATCAGAATTGCGAAATAACAATAGTTTTTCTTTTAGTTTTTGTTCTGATGATTCAAATCCTTCTTGATGTGCTTGACCTAAGTTTGTAAATATGCCTATGTTAGGGCAGATTATGCTTTCAGCGTATTGCATTTCTCCAACTTTTGAAATTCCGGCTTCAAAAATTCCAAGTTGTGTGTTATTATCCATTTCCCAGACTGAAAGTGGAATACCGATTTGCGAATTATAACTTTTGGGAGAACGTGTAATATAATAATCGTTTCGCAGCAATTGGTAAAGCCATTCTTTTACTATAGTTTTTCCGTTGCTTCCGGTGATGCCAATTACAGGAACTGAAAATTGTTTTCTATGAGCAGCTGCTAATTGTTGTAAGGTTCTTAGCGGATCCTTACTGATTATATAATTAGCCTCGGAAAATTCTTTTTTGATTGTGTATTTGTCGGATACGATGAAATTTCTTACTCCTTCTGAATATAATTCGGAAATAAAACGATGTCCGTCTCCACTTGAGGTCATGATAGCTGTAAAAATTGTCTCTTGTGGCCATATTAATTTGCGACTATCTGTTAATATGTACTTAATATTAGAGTATTCGCAATTAATTATTGCTTTACAATTAATAAGTTTGACAATGTCTTTTATATCGTAATTCATTTGCTTTTGTTTTTTAAAGATTCAGACATCATTTCTTCAATTGATAAGTTAGTAATCTTTTTTAATTGCTTAAATAAGTACCACAAAGCTACAAACATTACTAATGTTGACGGTAGTGCAATTACAGGATAACTCAATGCTGTTAGTCTGCCTAGTTCTTCGTTAAACGCTTCAGTCCCGGTAGGGCTTTGAATAATTATTTTGGTTAATATAAAATTTAGTATTGCTGACAATAAAAAGGATGCGCCTATCATGTATGTAGCGTTACGCATAATTTTTTCAAATTTTTCTTTCGAATTGTTTTCAATCAAAATTGCATCAATTTTTTCAACATCAATTAAATCTTCGTTATAAAATAATTTTTTAATTAATGGATATGGGGTTTTGAGTGATACCACAACTGCAATACCTATAAGTAATGGTACAGAAGCTTCTTTGTATGCCATCCATTCTGATGGAAGTTCTAAAACTCCAATGATACCTGTTAGGAAGATGCTAACAAAACCAATAATTGCAATAAGACCTGCTTTTTTGTTTACTATAATGTCGTATAAACTTTGTATGATAGGGAAGGCTAATGCAATTAAAAATCCGGGCAGAACGCCTAAATATTCAGGTTTGCTAAATTTTGACAGAATAATAGCAGGAATAACAATGCTGACCAAAATGCTTATCAGTGAATTTTCTTTCTTTTGTGTTTTTTGTTCTTTATCCATGAGTTTTTTTACCAATGTATGTAAGGAAATTTCTGTATCAATTCATCTTTTTTTTGTTTCAATATGGCGATCCTTTGTTTATGCGAAATGCTATCAGGCAATATAGGGCGGTGCATTTCTTCTAATCTTATCTCTTCAATTTGTTTATTTAGATTCTGAGTTTCTTTATTAAAATACGTTTCGGAAAAGCGTTCCCATATATAATCAACTGTTGTTTTTGAAGGATGTATCATGTCGTCTGAATAAAAACGATAGTCTCGCAATTCGTCTAAAACAATTTCGTACGAAGGGAAATAATGACAGTTTTTGTATGTGTTGCAAATGTTGTCAATAGCTAATAGCAAGGTACTTTTACTTATTTGATTAGCATGGGCTCCATCTTTTAAATGTCTGATAGGGCTAACTGTAAATATAAATTGTTTTTCTGAGTACTTATTCAGTATATCTTGATATGATAAAACAATTTCGTCTGCTGTAAGTAACTTTCGTGTAAATTTACTCATAACAGAATGGTGACAATTGGCAACGATCTCGCCTGTATAGTTATTTTGATAAATATATGCTGTACCGAAAGTGATGATGATTATTTTAGCAGATTCTAAAATTTTGTGAGCTTTATCCAAACATTCATTCATTTTAGAGAGTGCAACATTTTTGTCTATGTCTGAATAATCACTATGAAAATTATAACTGTTCCACTGCTCACGTTCAAGGAATAAGTCTGCATCTGTTAAACGGACATTGTCTTTTAGCATATTCAGACTTTTTATTATTGAAATAGGATTGTACAATGCACCAAAGGGATACAAAGACTCAAATCCATAAAATGAGGCTTTTTTTGCGATATTTTGTGCAAAACATGAGCCTAATAACAACCAACTGTCTTTATGGTTGATATTAGGCGCATTATTTGGTAATTGTACAATGGTTCTAAAATCCATTATTCAAAAATTTTCATCAATTCATCTAAGTTAGGACTTAAAATGATTTCAGTACGGCGATTACGTTTTCTTGCATCAGAAGTATTATCTGTATCAACCGGATTATATTCACTTCTACCTGAAGCAATTACACGCTCAGGTTCTAAATCTCCGCTCTTAAGTAAAATACGTACTATAGCGGTTGCACGTTTTACACTTAAATCCCAGTTGTCTAATATATTTCCACTTCCATTGTATGGCACATTGTCAGTATGTCCTTCAACCATGACGTTGATGTCTTTATGTTGAGCTAAAACTGTAGATAATTTACTGATTGCAGCAGCACCACGTGCATCAACATCCCATTTTCCTGACTGAAACAATAGTTGCTCGTCGAGTGATACATAGATTCTACCGTTTTTAGTAGTAATTTGAAGACCGTCTCCTTCGTAACTTGTCAATGCTTTTTTAATTTTTTCTTTAATTTCCTGCATTTTACGTTCTTTATCAGCAATTAAGTCGGTCAATTCTGATATTTTGGCATTTCTAAGCTCTAATTCTTTTTGCTTATCTGATAATTGACGTTCTGCTTGAAATAAAGCATCTTCTCGTTTAATTAACTCAGATTGTAGTGCTTGAATTTCTGCCAACATGGCTTGTGCCTCTTCTTTACTTTTTGATGTTTGTAGCTTTTCTAAAAGTGCACGATTTTGTTCTTGCATATTATTACAATCATCTTGAACTCTACGTAATTCTTTTGATAGTTTGGCTGTATCTGCATCAGCCTTGGCTTTTAGAGCTTTTAGTCTGGTCAATTCTGCTTCTAATTCTTTGTTCTTTACATTTGCTGATGCTAAAGATTCACCACATCTGCGGGCTTCATCGTAGTAGCGAGCTTCACTTTCTTTTGCTTCGTTATATTTTTCTTGAGTTACACAAGATGCTGCACTGATAGCAATAAATAAAATTAAAATAGTCTTTTCAATTGTTTTCATGGATTAAATCATCTTATTTTGGTTTATGTTTTGCAAATGTAAAGAAAACCCAATCGCTTGTTGAATAAATTACAATTAATAATTATTAATTGCATAATTTAAATTGTATATTTGCACCTAAATTTGATTAAACGAATAAAAAAGTTCTGCCCGTATTTTTATGAGCAATAAATATCCACTGTTAAACACGATAGATTATCCGTCTGATTTACGCAAATTAGACAAATCACAGCTACAGCAAGTGTGCGATGAATTAAGACAATTTATTATTGACCAATTGTCATGCAATCCGGGTCATTTAGCATCTAGTTTGGGAGCCGTTGAACTTACTGTTGCTTTGCATTATGTATTTGACACTCCTAATGATCGTATAGTATGGGATGTCGGTCATCAAGCTTATGGACACAAGATTTTAACCGGACGAAGATGCGTATTTAATACGAATCGAAAATTTAAGGGTATTAGTGGTTTCCCTAATCCTAAAGAGAGTGAATATGATTCGTTTATTGCAGGACATGCTTCTAACTCAGTATCAGCGGCATTAGGAATCTCAGTTGCCGATGAAATGAAGCATAATCATCATAAAGTAATTGCTGTAATAGGTGACGGGGCTATGACCGGTGGGCTTGCTTTTGAAGGTCTGAATAATGTGTGTGTGCATCCTAATAATCTTTTGATTATTTTGAATGACAACAATATGTCGATTGATAAACCGGTAGGAGGAATAAGTCAATATCTTATGGATATAACTACCTCAAGCTTATATAATAGTATACGTTTTAAAACCCATCATCTACCGAAAAAAATAGGTTTGATGAACGATA
>JAKIYQ010000049.1:0-10167 GCA_022708465.1 Bacteroidota bacterium
ATGATTCCATGGGAAAAAGTAACACATATAAATCACGCATTTTATATGGTTGGTAATGATTATAAGCTAGTTACTACAGATGAATTTGCTGACTTGCAAAAAGCTTTTGATCACTCTGAAGGTTGGGATAAAGTTGATCGTTTAGCAGGTCATCTTGGCGAATATAAATATTACAAATCAATATATCCGAGCGTTAAGGTTTTGATTTCTGTTGGAGGATGGACTAAGGGTCATAATTTCCATGCTATGGCATTGACAAAAGAAGGTCGTACTACTTTTATTAATAGTGTAATAGCATTTTTGAAGCAATATCCGTTTATTGATGGTATTGACATAGATTGGGAATATCCAGGTGTAAACAGAGCAGCTGATCCAAATGACAGTGCTGATAAAGGTTGCCCTGGCGGACCTGAAGATGTAGCTAATTATGTTTCGCTAATGAAAGAATTACGCGAGGCATACAATAATAATGGATTGAGTAATAAATTATTAACTATTGCTGCTACTATAAATCAAAATACTATTGCCCAAGGATCAAATCCTAAAGATTATGAGCAATATTTGGATATCATCAATTTAATGTCGTATGATGCACACGGAGCTTTTGAACGTGTAACAAATCATCATGCTGCCATATACCCAAATCCGTCTGATCCATCAGCAACAAAACTTGAGCGTGAAACATTCAATGCACAAGCTGCCGGTGCTTATTACGCATCATGTGGCGTCCCTAAATCGAAAATAACTATCGGTTCTCCTTGGTACTCACGTGGTTGGGGTGGCGTTTCTGCCGGAAATAAAGGCGATGGATTGTTCCAAAATGCTACAGGATATTTACGCGGTACATGGGATGATACATCAACCCCTACTCCAGGCGGACAATATCCATGGTTTGAAGTAAAAAAATTGGAAACTACATCAGGCTGGACTAAATACTATGATAATATTTCTCAAGCACCGTATTTGTTTAACGCATCAACCGGCGCGTTCTTAACATACGAAGATGAACAATCATTAGAAGCTCGTTGTAATTTTATAAAAGACAATAACTATGGTGGTATCATTGTATGGGAAATATCAGGAGATGATTTGAATAATGGAGCTCCTTTAACATCAATAGTTTATCGCGAATTGTATGAAAAAAGCATGACAACAGATATTATTAATAATGAAAATATAACAGAACATAATATCAGTTTATATCCGAATCCCGCTACAGATTATGTTGAATTATCAGGAACTACCGAAGGTACTACTATCTATGTATTTAATATGGTTGGACGTTTGATTCAGACATACAACGGCAACAGTAATAGTACTACTTTAGATGTAACAGGTTTAAACGAAGGTTTGTATATTATAAAAACAGGCGATAAATCTATTAAATTACAAGTTAAATAAGGCAACATAAATTATTAAATTAAACGGCATAGTTAAACCCTGATTCAGGTAGCTATGTCGCTTAATTTTACTCTAACAAATCTACAATCAATAAAAAATTCAGTTAATAATAACACCTTAATATACTGACACTTACACAAACAAGCATTGCATTTTTATTAAATATATTCCAAATTATTACTGTATATATCTGTCCTGTTTATTAAATCAATCTTTATATATTTCTTTGTAATGCAGAATCAAAATACACCCAAAATCACACAATATGAAACAAATCACTACCCTGTTCAGTTACTTATTAGTTATAACATGCTTTTTATTTATAGATTGCCATGTAAGTATGGCCGAGAGTGGCGTATATGTAGGCGGTCATATAAGACGCGAACGACCTAATACTATAACCAAATTAAAAAACTCCGGTTTTACTTACGTTATTTTGTTTAATGTAAATGTAGAAAGCGATGGTACCTTAAAAACAGATGGCGAAACAATATGTCAAAATGGTCAGTATGTTTTTGGAAACACTCAACCAAACTATCAAGCAGATATAAAAGCATTAAAAACCTCACCTACACATATAAATAGAATTGAAATATGTATTGGCGGCTGGGGAAATGAATCGTACGACCATATTAAAACATTAATAAATAATAATGGCACAGGTTCGGAAACTATGCTTTACAAAAACTTTAAAGCACTTAAAAATGCTATTCCAGAACTTGATGGAGTAAATAATGACGATGAGAATTGCTACGACCTCAGTACTGCCACAAGATTTCATGTTATGATGAAAGATTTAGGATATAAGACTTCACTTGCACCATATATGAATAAAGATTTTTGGTCGCAATTGGCTACAAACATAAATAATCAACGTTCAAATGCTGTCGATAGAATTATGGTTCAGTGTTACGATGGAGGTGCAGGCAATAATCCTTCAAACTGGCATATTAATGGAATTACCCTGCATGCAGGCAGAATGAACTACCAGGATGGTGGAATGTCTGGTTCCATAAATCAATTTCAGTCATGGAAAAACGACAATGGCGTTACCGGTGGCTTTGTATGGGTTTACAATGATGAAACATGGGATCTGAATGCATGGGCTACACGTATGAACAGAGTTTTCGGTTCGTGTAATTCTGCAACCAACCCCGTTGCAACTGTTTACGAAGGCGCAAATTATGAAGGATATTCTAAACAACTTGCAGAAGGTAACTATACTATGGCAGACCTTGCTGCTTACGGCATTACTAATGACGATATATCTTCAATTAAGATAAGCACAGGATTTAAAATTACTTTATACGATAACGACAAATACGGCGGCAGCACTGCATCTTTTACTTCTGACGCTACATTTGTAGGTTCAGACAGAAACGACAAGTGTACATCTTCAAAAATAGAGCCATCTGGCGTTACTGATATTTCTGGAATATATAAGATTAAAAACAGAAATAGCGGACTATATCTTGATATGGCAGGCAATGGTACCGAAAACGGAACCAATGTAGTTCAATACAATGACGAAGGTGAAGAAGCCTTTCAACTATACGAATTTAAACATAAAGGAAATGGCGTATATACAATTACTTGTAAAGGCAACGGAAAAGTTTTAGATATAAAAGAATCGAAAAGCGACAATGGAACAGTAGTTCAAGCATATACAAGCAACGACACAAAAGCTCAACAATTTATTTTGGTTGATAAAGGCAGTGGTTATTACCAAATTATAGCACGAAACTGCGGCAAACCTATTGAGGTACCAGGTTCGAGCAAACAGGCAGGAGAATGGATTAAAATTTACGATAACAATGGCACAAATGCACAACAATGGCAATTGATTAAACTAAAACCAATAGGAGTTGCAGTTGCAAGCATATACAATGACCTTAACTATGCAGGAACCTCACTGTCTTTACCCGAAGGTTCACATTCGCTTAATCAATTAAAAATATATGGTTTTGCCGATAATTCACTAACATCACTAAAAGTAACCAAAGGATACAAAGCTACTATTTATGTTGATGATAACTATAAAGGCTCTTCAAAGAGTTTTACATCTGATGTAAATTGGATTGGAGATGATTGGAACGATAAAACATCATCTATAAAAATAGAAGCACAGGGCATATCTGGCTTAAATGGCGAATACAAAATACAAAATAAAAATAGCTCTCTGTATCTTGATTTATACGAAAACAAAACAGACAATAACACTGCTATTGTACAATGGAATGATTTAGGAAAATCAGAAACTCAAAAATTTAAGTTAGTAGAACGAGACAATGGCGTTTACAGCATATACAGTGCGCCAGCCAACAGAGTATTTGATGTTGCAAACGCATCCGTTAACGATAGAGCAAACATACAACTATACGATTATTACGCAGATGCACATAACCAACAATTTATGATATGCGATGCAGGTAATGGATATTACCAATTTATTGCACGGCACTGTGGAAAGGTAATTGAAGTTCCGGAAAGCGATAAAAATGCAGGAGAATGGATAAAAACATGGTCAAACAATGGATCGGCAGCTCAAGCATGGAAATTAGTTCCTTGGTCGCAAGTTATAACTACACAAATAAACTCTACTTCCAATACTGAAAATATAAGCATATATCCAAATCCAGCTTGCAATTACATTAATATTAAATGGGCAAATTATGCAAAAAGAACTATATATTTAAAAGATTTAGAAGGAAGAATATTATGCAATACCAATTGCGAATCTAATATATTGTCTATACCTATTACAGAGATACAAAATGGTATTTATCTCTTAATAATAGACAATCAAAGCTATAAAATATTAGTTAAACACTAATATCGTGTTGTTGTAATTGTTTTGAGTTAGTTTGTGGGTGGAATTTACTTCCACCCAACAAACTAATAAATTTAAACAGACCAGCAATCATTCTACAAACATAGCAAACTGCACCATACAGAAAATAAGAACGCAAAGAATTATTATATATATTGCCATTCCAAGGCCTTCGCATTTACCTCTGCTGCTACAATCACCTTCTACAAAACCATCTATATCTTTTACACTCTTACTGAAATCCTTATAAAGGCATCAAAAAGTTGCCAAAATAGGAAATATACCAAGAAGCATATCAACTAAAGCATTATAAATTTTACCATCATAACAGCAACAATTTTCGACAAAATGCGTATTTGATGTACTGTTGAAAAAGTTCGTTATAACTACTTTATGAATTTCATATATTTGTATTAATCGTCTGATTTACAGTATATTTAAAACAAAGACGTATTTTTCAAAACTTACATTACTTTCTTGGACTGATTCATGAGCGATTAATGGCATTAAAACATATCTAATTTTGCTCTCACAACCATTAATAAATCAACACAATGAAAAAAAGATTATTATTACTTTTTATGGCAATAAGTTTATTGTCCATTACATGTATCGGAAAAAGTTTACCAATACAATTGGTTAATAACTCAAACTTTCCTGACAATCAAGTTTACATAGCAGTTATAGGTCAACATAGTGATGTTGGAAATATGTGGATAAACTTAGCCGCAAACACTCAATGGGATGCACAAATGAAAGGTATGAGTGCTTCTCAAAACACTCTGCACAAAACAAATGGGGACTGGGGCTATGGCAATATTTTTTATAAGTTAAGTGATATAAAAGACAAAACAATTTATATACCCGAAGGTGCATTCGGAGGTCGAATATTCTTCAGTTTCGGATCTCCTTTATATATACATTTCCATGCTGAAGGAGGATACGCCGGTGTTGACATGCGTAACCCAAACGACCCTAATAAAGGCATCCGTTGGGAAATAATTGAATATACATATTTCGAACCGGCTAGATCAGGTCTATTTATGAACACGTCGCGCGTAGATGCTTTTCAATACCCTATGGGCTTGGAAATCATTGGCGATGGAAATGGTGCTAATTTCTCGCAATACCAAAAAGTTGGTGAATTAATGTCATACGCTCAAGTTATCGCAAAATGGAATCAACAATTAGGTAATTCAGATTATAATGTTTGCCTTCAGGATGTTATTACAACAGATAACTTAGGATGTATCATAGAACAACCATCAAAAGTTGATGCATTTAAAACAACAGCTAGTTTCTCTGAATTTAACGCTTACGTTAATCAAATATGGGATGCTTTTCAAAGTAAAACACTAAACGCAGGTCATGGCGAACGCGGCAATTGGTCTGGTAATGCTTCCGGTAATACTTTTACAATGAGTAACCCATCGTGGGGCGGAGGTGAGAAAACTTGTCACATTTATTCGCGCCCATCAGCAACAGATTGTATAGAAGGTGCCGGCGCATTTGCAAATGGAAGTATTGGTGATAAAGCATTACAAGCACAATTTTGTGCAGCTATTAATCGCGGTATAATTAATACAAACTTAGGAAGTAATGTCTTTCAAGATTGGTGGGATGAAAGCAGCTTTTTCCCTGCAGGCAAATGCTATAATAAATACGTTTGGTTCTTCCATCAAAAAGAAATTAGCAATAATAGTCGTACATATGCATTTGCATATGATGATGTCGCTAATCAATCCGCTACGTTACAATGTACCTATCCTGAAAAAGCTGTTATTACAATCGGTGGATTCACAGAAGACCCGGGTGCAATAGGCAATATAGATAATGATGAAGTAGCATTTCATGACCTTCCAACTAGCATGGAAAGTTCAACAACTTACACCGTGTCTGTAGATTATACAGCATCTACATCGCGTGAAATATGGATTTGTTTGTTTGATAATACAGATTCTTGGACCCCTGTTGTAGGAGGCGAAAATAAAGTTACAGTTCCTGAAGGCAGTGGTACTGTTGAAATAAGTATCAACCCTAGCGTAGCACCTGCAATCGGCGAAGGTTATATTTGGAAATGCGATATTCGTCCGGTTGGAGGAGCATGGGACACATTACTTGACGATGATATTATTGATGATATAAGCATAACCACACCATCTCAAAAAGAAACATATAATTACTGGGTTGTTCTTCGTGACAATGTATCAGATATGGACTCTTATTTGGATTTACGTAGTAACGAATTTGCAGAATGGGCCGGTACTGTAAGTCAGATGGTTGCCAGCCAATACGAAGGGGACGATGCTCTAGCATACAATGTTAATTCAGCTGTTGGAAGTTGGTTCGGTTTTGGAGTAGTAAACACAAGTGGTTCTTATTATTTTGGAGACCTTGCAGATTATGGCTTACATTTTGCTTATAAAACAGATTACAATGGCCCATTGTCTGTCAAAATGGGTGGTACTAATGGAGAATTTTCGGTTGAGTTCACTCCTATTGCGGATAACAAATGGCATAGTCAAGAAATCAGCATGTCCGAATTTATTGATGCAGGTCTTGAATTAGGAACAACAACAGACAATCTGATATTCTCTATTATTAGTGAAAATGTAGTTAAAACTAATGCAAGCATAAATGTTGATGACATTTATTATTACAAAACTGATGTATTACCTGTAATTCTTACGGGAGCAGATATCGTCGAAACAAACGATCTATCTGTATATCAACCAAATGCTGACTTGCTATGCATTAATGGCACATCAAAAGGTTCACAAATAGAACTAATAAACATGAATGGAATCAGTATGACAAAGACTGAGGCTACAGAGGGTACTAGCTATTTGTCAATAAATTCAATGCCTTCCGGATTATATTTATTACGTGTTGATAGTAAGGTAATTAAGGTTCTTATTAAATAAGATCAAAAGCTGAATATTAAAATACACCCCTAAGGTTAGATAAAAAACTTTAGGGGTGTAGTTTAATATTTCAATTTGAATATGTTCCGAAACTTACATTTTAGAAACGACCGTTTCGATATGCAAGATACACAAATAATAAAAGAAAAAATCTAATTTAAAACTATACTAAAATTGGGTAGCTTACAATAGGCATTAATCGTAAATAAACGAATTAAAAATAGTATTTGAAGTACAGTTGTGAAGTATGTTTTAATCCACATTGCATTATGCAAAAATACATCTATATTGTTGATTATAACTGTTTTATGCAGAAAAGGACAAAGGCTGATTTACATTTTTGACCAGTGCTCAGGAAAACGTTTTTAATCAAGAAAAAAACATATTCCTTTGCATATAAGTAGAATGAGTAATCAAATATAAGTATTAATAGTTTTTTTTGTTTTTTATGTTTTGTAAGAGAGATAGCGAGCCGAAGCGTCGAGCTCGCTATTTTTATTTATTACTACTCTCGCCCTATCTTCATTACCTCATTTTCAAACTCATTACGATCATTCAAAGCCTTGCTTTTAACCTTAGCCCTATAGTTATATATTGAATTAACGCTATAACGCAAAAACGTTGCAATCTTAGAACTCTCGTTAATACCTAATCTTATTAAAGCAAAAATACGCAATTCCGTATTCATTGTTTCCCCTTGTTTTAATTCAAAATGAGCATCATCTTGCAATAAAGCATTGAATTGTTGAACAAAATTAGGGTACAGAGTTAAGAATGTCGCATCAAAATTAGCATAAAACTCTTGAAGCTCTTTATCCATCATTTCAGGCGATTCAGAGATATGTAGCAACTCATCATACTGTTTTGCCATTAATTTTTTACGAACCATGCGTCTGTATCCATCTAACTTATCTATATATGCAGAATTCACTGACATATAATGGCTGATGTATAATTCTTTAATATCACTCGTTTCTTTCAAATTTTCATTCACCAAAGTCAATTGCTTGTTCAGATAATCTAATTGAGCATTCGTTTCCTTTAATCTGGCACGAGATTTATTTATTTTTTTCATCTGATAAGCAATAATAATCAATGATAAAATAGCCAACAGAGCCAAAAATGTAATCAGATATATCATTTTTGTTAAACGCTCATTTTTTTGCTTTATTTCAAACTGATATTGTTTTTCAATAACAGCTTGTGATACAGATATTTGCGCACGTCTTAATGGTGCATTAAAAAACAGAGCATTATCCATTGAATAATTCACAAAAAGATATGCTTGTTCCATTTTTCCCAGATCAAACATACAATTTGCAACATTCCACGATGATGCATTATCGGTTATACCAAGTCTAATATCAACTATTGCAGATTTAAGATACCATATACAAGAATTAATAGTGTCCTTATTTGTCATATACTCCAAACCACGCATAAATGCAGCAATAGCATATTCAGGAGTATTTTCTTGCATGTTTGCCATACGCTTAGCATTTATTAATAATGCCTCTTGCGGATTCCAATACCATAACTTGTTCTCGAATTGCCATAAATAATCATAATCAGTTATACTAAGCATGCTTTTCACGGAATCATTATACATATCATTTTTTTTATGATAGTACTCTTTCAATGTTAAATCTTGAGTATAATTAGATAATTCACCATACAAATGAGCAACAGCATCATAATACTTACGAATATCGGACCTTGCAATTTGAGAACGTTTAATTTGCGATAAAACATCGCTTGCTTCCATATACATCCCTAAGCCCGAAAAATAATCAATCATGTATATCTGAATTACATTCTGCATAGATACATCTCCTTCTGAAGCTTTCAGAGCTTTTCGCATATAAACTATTGCAGAGTCGCACTGAAAAGAACGATATGCTTCATAAATCTTCCGGTTAATATTGACAATACCTACCTTATCTTTTTGAAGTTCATATAATGCTAATTGCTGTTTTAAAGAATCTATTCCAACTTTCCTTTTTTCCAGATAAGAATTACGCAAAGTTATTTCTTTTTCAAAAACGGCACACAATGAATCTAATTCAGCAACATTTTGTGAAATTGCAACAAGATTTTGAAATAGGCATAAACATAGTACCAATAATATGCAATGATTCCTCTTCATTAATATTTAGATTTTAGGTTAATAGTTAATCTGATGTGTTTTCAGACAAAACATCGCAAGTTACAAAAAATTCACAGATTTAAACAAACGTTTCCAATAAATTATTATTCATGCAAAAAAAATAAGCCTTACTCATTGAGCAAGGCTTATTAAAAGATTAAAAATAGGCTTTTTTACTTGTTTGGACAAGTACCGCCACGTGGAGCTTCAGGTCTAGGTCCTTGTTGTGGACATCCTCCCTTAGGACAACAACATTTTGCTTCCAATAAAGCTTTTTGTTCTTTAATAGATAAATTGTCAAAATTTGCCCAAGCAGCTTCAAAGGCTTCTTTTTTAGCTTTCATTTCAGCCTCACGTTGATCAACAAAAGCTTTATGCATCATTATCAACTCTTTTTGTTCACTTTCAGATAGTTCGTCAATTTTCTCCCACTTTTCAACAATCTCATCAAGTGCTTTACGTTGTTCTTCTGTAAGGTTAGGACATGGCATTGCCGGACATGATCTGTCGGAATTACATTTCATTTTTGGTCCTTTACAATCTTTAAAACAACATTTCTTTTCATCGTTATTGCAACAATTGCAACATGAAGCAGCCATTAATAGGACACAAACTGCTCCAACCATAACTAAATAAATCTTCTTCATACTTTAAAATGTTTATTAAATTATTAAGTACAATGCCAAAGGTATAAAAAAAATCTGCCTACGTATTGATATAGGTACATTATTTTCGTAAATTTGCCGGACATTAAAGTTTATTATCAAAATTAATATTAATATATGGCTATTATTAAACCATTCAAAGGTATCCGCCCACCAAAGGCTATGGTGGAAAAAGTTGCATCACGTCCATACGATGTTTTA
>JAKIYQ010000050.1:0-10068 GCA_022708465.1 Bacteroidota bacterium
ATGCTCAAAGCCTAATGTTTTTGCATGTAATGCTTGTCGCGGACATATATCGAAACAATTTTGTATAAACTGTTTATATTTGGCAAATGTTGTACCTTTTAGAATCTGATCTCCCCCATACCTAACATCATTAAACAAAGGATGCCCGATATATTTCATGTGTGCTCTTATCTGATGAGTTCTGCCTGTTTCTAATTTGCATTCTACCAACGACACATAATGAAAATTCTCCAATAACTTATAATGAGTTACAGCCGGTTTCCCTACATTACCTTCAGGGAAAACTGCCATTTGCAAACGGTCTTTTGGACTTCTTCCTATATTACCTTCAATGGTTCCTTCAGCATCCGTTGTCCCCCACACCAAAGCTTGATATAAACGATCTGTAGTTTTATGGAAAAATTGTTGAGACAAGAACATTTTTGCAAAAGGATTTTTTGCGATCAATAATAGACCTGAAGTGTCTTTATCGATACGATGCACCAAACCTAAACGAGGGTCAGAGGCATCAAAGGCATTCTTTTCACCAAGATGATATGCCAATGCATTAAGTAGTGTTCCGTCAAAATTACCGTGTCCGGGATGCACAACCATTCCGGCAGCTTTGTTCACGACTAACAAATCGTCATCCTCGTATATAATATCAATTGGAATATCTTGTGGAATAATTGTTGTATCACGCGGTGGATAATCCAGCATAACTACAACCACATCATTGGGTTTAACTCTATAATTAGCCTTTACTACCTTCCCGTTAACTTCCAAGTTTCCGGCATCAGCAGCTGCTTGCATTCTAGTCCTTGACACATTAAGTATTCTATCTGTCAAAAACTTATCTATTCTAACTAAACTTTGACCCGGATCGGCAGTAAAACGAAAATGCTCATAACGACTATTTACATCATCATCTTCTTGTATTTCGTCTATATATTCTTCGTTTAGCATTAGAAAACTATTTCTTCTTCAAGACTACTTTCACCAATTATATCTTCTGAAGATAAGGTATCTGACTCTTCCTCTATTTCTTCTAAGGAGCCGCTTCCTACCCATAAAACCAATGCCGATTCGGCCGGTATACGATCACCGGCAACAACTTCTCTACCTTTATATTGAACACTCAACACCAAATCTTTATATGCTGATGGTTTATATTCAATTTCTGCTACTTTAAATCCCGACCCTTCCAATATTGATTTTGATTGACGTAATGATATATCTGATGCCGAAGGCAATGGTAACATCTGCACAGATCTTGCATTTATTACGATATATATTTTTCGATCTCTTTTTACAAAAGAACCCGGCTGAGGGTCTTGCTCAACAACATTTCCGGGAGGGGAACCTTTTTGATATACAGAATCCACAACTTCATAATTCAGACCTTTGTTTTCTAATAATTTTACTGCTGATTCCATTTTAAGGTTCTTGATATTTGGCACGATTTCACTCTCACCATGATGTGTGTATATATTTAGCCACCATAGAACACCAACAATAAGAAGGAAAGATGCTATTGATATGTACAACAAATTTCTTAGAAAATTATGTCTCTTAAAAAAATCAATCAGTTTTTTCATGTAGTTCGTTTTGGATTATCACTAACAGATAGGCAAAGATAATGTAATTTCGTTTATAATATCACAGATAAGTACAAGAAACGGGGCGAAATTACAATTTCGCCCCGTTAGTTTATGGGTTGTATATCGAAGATATTATCTTCAATATAATTAGTTACGTCTTATTGCAGCCTCGTCAGATACAGTAAGTTTTTTTCTGCCTTTTGCACGGCGTGCAGCTAATACGCGGCGACCGTTAGGAGTAGACATTCTTTCACGAAAACCGTGTTTGTTGGCTCTTTTTCTGTTTGAAGGTTGAAATGTACGTTTCATAATTATCTATATTTTATTTATTTCTTTCCAATGTTCGGGACGGCAAAGGTAACACTATTTCCAAAATCAACAAAATTATTGAGCTTTTTTTTATAAAAACACACAACAATCTGCTCAAAAAAGAGTCGCTTAATTAATCAATTAAATTTTTACCCGTCATTTCGGCCGGTTGAGCCATCCCCATAATATTTAAAATCGATGGTGCAACGTCTGCCAAAATTCCGTTTTGTACCTTAGCTGATTTGTTTGACGTTACATATACAAAAGGTACCGGATTTAGGGAGTGTGCCGTATTTGGAGTTCCGTCAGGATTAACTGCATTGTCTGCGTTTCCGTGGTCTGCTATTATAATAACCTCATAATCATTACGTTTAGCAGCTTCAACTGTGTCGCGAACACAAGCATCAACAGTTACAACTGCTTTAGTTATTGCATCATATATTCCGGTATGGCCAACCATATCCCCATTTGCATAGTTAACAACTATGAAATCGAATTTCTGCTTATCTATTTCGGTAACCAAAGCGTCTTTAACTTCATATGCACTCATTTCGGGTTTTAAGTCGTATGTTGCAACCTTTGGTGAGTTAATCAAGATACGTTCCTCATTTTTATATGGAGCCTCTCTACCACCATTAAAGAAAAATGTAACATGGGCATACTTTTCTGTTTCAGCTATATGTAATTGTTTCTTGCCTTGATTTGATAAATATTCTCCTAGGGTATTCGAAACATTGTCCTTATCAAACAATATATGTACTCCTTTAAATGATGAATCATAAGGAGTCATGCAATAATACTGCAAATCAGGAATTGTTTTCATCCCTGCCTCTGGCATATCTTGTTGAGTTAAAACTACTGTCAACTCTTTTGCTCTATCGTTTCTATAATTGAAGAAGATTACAACATCACCGGCTTTAATACGTCCATCAACCGATTTGTTTACAATCGGCTTTACGAACTCATCTGTAACACCTTCATCATAAGACTCTTGCATAGCTTTCACCATACAACCAGCAGCCTTACCGGTTCCGTTTACCAATAAATCGTATGCCTCACGTACACGTTCCCAACGTTTATCACGATCCATTGCGTAATAACGTCCTACAATAGATGCTATCTTAGCTGTAATGTTCTTAGTATAAGCATCTAATTGTTCAATAAAACCTTTTCCACTCTTAGGATCTGTATCACGACCATCCATAAAGCAGTGAATAAATGTATTTTCAATATTATAGCTATTAGCGATATCACATAATTTAAACAAATGATCTAAAGAACTATGCACTCCGCCATCTGAAGTTAGACCCATAAGATGAACTGATTTACCGGTATTCTTTGCATAGCTAAAAGCTGATACAATCTCTTCGTTTTTCAAAATAGAATTATCACGACATGCTAAATTGATTTTCACCAAATCTTGATAAACTACTCTACCTGCACCAATGTTAAGGTGCCCAACTTCAGAATTTCCCATTTGACCATCGGGTAAACCTACATTTTCACCTGATGCTTGCAATTGTGAATTTGGATAATTCTTTAACAATGAGTCCCAATATGGTGTCGGAGTATTGTAAATAATATCTGCTTTATCACGATTTCCGATTCCCCATCCGTCTAGGATAATTAATAGTGCTTTCTTTGCCATTGTTGTATATTGTTTATATTATTTTCGAAGCACAAATGTACGTAAAAAAGATGAATTAGCTTATTTTTTAGCAGACAACACAATAGGAATTTTCTTTTTTGCACTAATTCCGTCTTCCGAATATGTCTCTATACATATCACATATATTCCTATTGAGCAAAGCTTTCCTGATTCATTTCTACCATCCCATAAAATTGTTCCGCTTGATGAAAGCAATTCATTTTTACACAATTGCTTTATCGGATAACCTGAGGAATGATATACCCACACATTTGCATAAGTTCCGACTTTCGTTTTGTAATAAACATACAGAACATCATTATTGCCATCATTATCAGGACTGAATAATTCTGAAGAAGTCCATTCGATTGTATCAGAATTAGCATAATCAAAGTCTGTAAATTGTGAGTTTTTATAGCCGGGAGTAGCATATCCTACACTATATGAAGCGGAAGTCCAAGATGAACTATTTTGATTAATACGTTCGAGCGATACGCCTTTGTTATTAATTACTAGAGCTTGATGCATAGAACTTTCATATAACAAGCTATCTAAGACCAATCCATCTTCCGATAATAATGCCAAATAACCTGAATCATTCGGCATGCTTGGCAAATCTGTTTCTACGAACAGCGTATCAGACTTACACTGGTAAAAAGCACATACGGCATCTTTATTCGAACACAATACCACATATGCATTGGGGTATAATTTATATGAAGGAAGCATAATTTCTTTTTTTCTATTCGCAATTTTCACACTGCTTAATTGTAATATATTACCTGAATTATTATACAATTCAACAAAATCGCTCCCATCATCAAATGGTCTAAAAAGTATTTCATTAAATACTATTTCTAATGGTTTAGGAGGAAGGATATCAATGTATTCATTTCCGGATGCATATAATGAAGTGAAATGAAATCCTTTACTGCGAGTAGACGTATAAACGCAAACAAATCCATGATATTTGCATCTTTCATGGGTGTTATCAATAGTCTCGAACTCATCTATAAAATTTGATTCATCTGATAAACGAGACCGAACAGTCCATAATCCTTTTACATCACGCAGTATTCTTAATTCAATTTTTGATTTTGGAGTAGATAATCGTCCGGCCTGACCTTCTGCAAGCTTTATATTTGATTGACCATTCTGTCGATATAGACATATATTCTTATCGGTATATCCGATTCTTAAAAAATAGCCATTCAATGATGATGTCAAATCTTCTTGATCTGAAATCAAATACCACTTAACATAATTTGCCGAACTGGGAGTAAAATCAAAAGACAAAGTACACTCCCACGTCGCGTTGTAGTTGTATGAAGATTCTTCCGAAATATATGCAATACCTGATTCGCCCGGAGCGTTTAAACTCAGTTCTAAATTATCTATTTTGAATTTATCTGTATCACCATTCCACGCAAATAATTTATTTGCATACGGACATACAAAAACGATCAAACAAAACGCAGTGTACTTAAAATGTAACATATAGATGTAAGAATTAGATGTGAATAATCGCATTAGCAAATGCATGGCAAATTTACTAATTTTTTGCTCGAACTCACAATTGGGTTGGGATAAAAAAATATGGCAAGCTAAAAAAGTTTGCCATATTTTTAAATTATATTTTTCCTCTCAACAAGCTAAAATGTCCGACTTGTGGTTTACCTAATTCCGGTATCTTGATTAAATACCAGTAATCTGTAGATGGCATTTGATGACCTCTATATGTTCCATCCCATCCAATTAGTAATTTATGATAACGATCATATATTTGTATCAAAGCATTCGGATAATAATCAATATTTCCGATTTCCCATGTATCATTTTGGCCATCATCATTTGGACTGAAGAATTTTGGTATCATTATAGGCATCTTCGAGTTGTCAACAAAGAATTCTACTACATTCTCACATCCATTTACATCCGAAACATACATTTCATGATCTCCTGCATTTACAGTAAATACGTATGGTGGATCTGTATCAAAAAGCATTTCAGTACCATCTAACATATATACATAAGGTGATTCTGAGACATCCAGCATATTTAAAGTAGCTGTTTGCGGATCTGTTTGTTCAACCGTGAAAGATGGTAATGGCCATACTAAAACATTCATATCAGCATCATATTGACATACTCCATTTACTACAGACAATGAATAAGTAGTAGTTTGATATGGCGTTACGTTTACTTCGAAACGATTATCTGTCTTATTGCCGCTTAGTACATCACCCGGTTCATGAATATTATAAACATACATATCTGCTTGCGGTCCTGTACCTTCTGCCCATAGAACAACAGTTTCTCCGGCACAAATGTTAGCGGAAACAAAGTTACTAACCTGCAATTCATAAATTCCAATAGAAACAGATTGTGGAATAGATTTACATCCATTATTGTTTTCACCAACAATATAATATCTGTATTCTCCCGGAATACTTATTAATAAATCTGTTACTTCCTGTTGCAAGGCTGCATCTTCGTAGTAATGTATGTTATCAGCATCACTTGACAAAACTGCATCGCTAAGATTTACTGTTTCCGGAGAACATACAGGATCGATTACTTGTAAACTAATCTGAGGTACAATTATATCACTAGTAATTGTTATAGGCAAACTAGTTGTTTCGCATCCGTTGTTTAAATTGGTTACAGTTACTGTATAGTTTCCTGCTGCATCAACCGAAAGACTTGCCAAGTTAGATCCATTACTCCATTCATATTCAGGATTCACGGCATCTGTAACAGCTGTTAATGTTATACTGGTTATCAAACATGTAAGTTCTGTTTCAAGCGATGTAATTGCGGCTGTAGGTAAAACTGTATTTTCAGTAATATTTACAGGCCCACTTGTAAAACTACAGCCATTAACTTGATCTGTTACACTAACAGAATATATTCCCGCCGCCGAAACTAACAAATCCTCATTATAACTTCCATCATTCCACAAATAACTAGGATTTACTGCATCAGTTATTGCACTAAGAGTTATTGTATGAACAATGCAATTAAGTTCACTGTTTGAAGAATTTATTTGAACATCAGGGATCTTAGTATTTTCAGTAATTTCAATTGGTAAACTTATTGAACTACAGCCATTGTCAGTATTAGTTACTGTTACCGTATAATTACCTGCTGCATTTACATTTATTGCAGGATCAACACTACCTTCACTCCACAAATAACTAGCATTTACAGCATCTGTTAATGCTTGTAAATCGATTGACGTCTGATCACATGTAATTATAGTACTTAATGATTGTATGGCAGCCACCGGCTTGTTAACATCTTCTGTAATTACTATTGAATTGCTCGTAGTTGAACAACCATTATCGTTATTTGTTATCTCAACAGAATAGTTACCTGTTGAAGTAGCGTCAAAACTTATTTGCGCGCTTCCATCTTCCCATAAATAACTTGCATTAGTTGCATTTGTTACTGCTGTCAATGTTATTGATGTTCTTATACATGTAAGTACTGTTTCGGTAGATGAAATTGTTGCAGTAGGAGCAACTTTATCTTCAGTAATAGAAACAGGAAGACTTATTGTCGAGCAACCATTATCCTCATTTGTTACCTCCACCGAATAATTACCGGCAGTAGTCACGTCTATTTCAGAAGTCGTCTCGTTTGTACTCCACAAATAACTGGCATTAGTCACATCTGTTGATGCTGTTAATGTTATCGAAGTTGTTGTACAAGTTAGTTCTGTGGCTGAAGATGTTACATTAGCCAATGGAACTACTTTATTTTCAGTAATTTCAACCGGCAAACTAGTTGACGAACAATGGTTGTCTAAATTAGTTATGGTTACAGTGTAATCTCCTGCTCCTGATACTTCTATGCTTGAGGTGCTTTCTGTAGTACTCCAGTAATACATTACATTTGCAGCATCTGTTTCTGCTGTCAATGTTATCGAGCTTATTGCACATGTTAGCTCTGTCCTCGTAGTTGTTATTGTTGCACTTGGTCGATCAGAACTATCTGTAATGATAATTTCGTTACTTATTTGTGAACAAGAATTATCGTTATTTGTAATTTGAACAGAATAAGTACCTGCTTCTGTAACTTCAATATAAGAATTTATTTCACCTGTACTCCACAAATAGCTTGCATTTACAGCATCTGTCGAAGCTGATATTGTAATGGATGTTATTTGGCAGGTTATTTCTGTCGCCGTAGATGTTATAGTTGCAGTTGGTTTATTAGAACCATCTGTAATGATAATCTGATTACTTATTGTCGAACAACCATTATCGTTATTTGTAATTTGAACAGAATAAGTATCCGGTAATGTTACATCAATAGAAGGAGTCGTTTCGCCATTACTCCACAAATAGCTTGCATTTACAGCATCTGTCGAAGCTGATATTGTAATGGATGTTATTACGCATGTTAAGACTGTAGTTGTTGATGTTATTGTTGCAGTTGGAGCTGTTTTATCCTCTGTTATTGTTATAGCAGGACTTGTTGCAAAACAACCATTGTCATCATTGGTTACTGTTACCGAATAATTATTAGGAGCAGTCACATCTATTGCAGAAGTCGTCTCTGTTGTAGTCCATGAATAACTGGCATTTGTGGCATCTGTAACAGCTGTTAATTCTATTGATGTTCTTGCACATGTTAACACAGTCTCAAGAGATGTGATTGAGGCACTTGGAATTGTTTTATCCTCTGTTATTGTTATAGCAGGACTTGTGGCAAAACAACCATTGTCATCATTGGTTACTGTTACTGAATAATTATTAGGAGCAGTCACATCTATTGCAGAAGTCGTCTCTGTTGTAGTCCATGAATAACTGGCATTTGTGGCATCTGTAACAGCTGTTAATTCTATTGATGTTCTTGTACACGTTAGTGCAGTCTCAAGAGATGTAATTGAGGCACTTGGAATTGTTTTATCCTCTGTTATTGCTATAGCAGGACTTGTTGCCGAACAACCATTATCCTCATTTGTTACTGTTACTGAATAATTATTGGGAGCAGTCACATCTATTTCAGATGTCGTTTCGGTTGTAGTCCATAAATAACTGGCATTTGTGGCATCTGTAGTCGCTGTTATTTGTATCGAGCTTCTTGTACATGTTAGTACCGTTTCCGGTGATGTAATTGAAGCACTTGGTAACTCATTAACTACAACTACTGTTGAAGAACTATTAGTACAGCTATTTCCATCAGTTACTACTACTGTATAAGTTCCGGCTTGATTAGCTGCAATATTATTTATTACGGGATTCTGTTCTGTAGAATTAAATCCATTAGGGCCTGACCACGAATAACTATTATATGCATCTACACTTAATGTCAAATTTGTATTTACACATTTTGGACCGTCATTGCTTGAATTTGGTTGTGGTAATGGGTTTTCTGTTAATTTAATTTCAGTACGTAGACTAGCACATCCGCTTACGATTTCACGTGTCTCTGCATAGAATGAACCCGGAGATATTGGGGTATAACTAATTGTGTTTGAAGCTATAGGGCTTCCTCCGAATTGTACTGAATACCAATATATTTCAAATCCTACTCCCGGATCAACAACATTCAATGTAGGTATTGTTGAATTTTTACAATATGATTCATCTCCCATACTTGTTGGGGGAGTTATTACCGGACAATTACAATTAGGTGCCGATATTGACATATTTGTTGCACACATTGCAGCTGTTGTCACTGTTATTGTTGGATTATCAGCAATAGACACGTCTGTTATATTCCAAATATTACCACCTGCATCAGTTACATTGCCATGTGTTGAAATTACACTTCCTTCACTTACTTGAATCGAAAAATAATATGTAGTAAGACTTAGATCGCAAGTTGGTTGAGACGCCAATGTAATAGTTGGATTAATCTTATATACTTGACTCGCATTTCCGGATGCTGATTCACAACCATCTTTGCTTGAAGTTATATTCGCTGTATAATTAGTACCTGCAACAGGATTCGTAAATGTAAAGCTATTGGTTCCTGTTATTACTTGTCCGTTTATCTCACAATTATATGTATTGTTTGCATCATAATTAGTTATGGTAAAGGTTATTGCATTATCGCAACCTTCATTGTTTGTAAGTATTGGAACGTCAGGTGTTGTAAGTGCTGTTTGAGTATATGCAACATCTGCTGATTCACAACCGCCTACTGTGGCTTTAACTGTTCCTGAATATGTAGTTCCACTGGTTACACTATTTACGGTTGCTACATTCGTTGTTGATGAAGCATCACCTGTCCATGTATATGTTGCACCGGGTATCGAAGTTGCAGTAAAAGTAATACTACCACCTTCACAAGGAGCGGCACTTGCACTAACTGTTATTACAGGTGTTGTAAGTGCTGTTTGAGTATATGCAACATCTGCTGATTCGCAACCACCTACTGTGGCTTTAACTGTTCCTGAATATGTAGTTCCACTTGTTACACTATTTACGGTTGCTACATTAGTTGTTGATGAAGCATCACCTGTCCATGTATATGTTGCACCGGGTATCGAAGTCGCAGTAAAAGTAATACTACCAC
>JAKIYQ010000006.1:0-40769 GCA_022708465.1 Bacteroidota bacterium
AAAAGTCATTGCCCGAATTAGTAAAAATCCTGGAATCATATAAAACTCTTCATAATAAAACTGACGTGGATAGTGCTCAACGTGCCATTAGAGCAATAGAAATAGAAGAATATTATGCACAACAAACTCCTGACAAACAAGAGTTTGATCCTATTAATAGCTTAATAATAGGTTTAGATATTGATAGAGATATTAGACGTAAACGTATTACTCAAAGACTTAATGAGCGCTTACAAAACGGAATGATTGACGAAGTTAAGGGTTTATTGGATAAAGGTATTAAATCAGAGGATCTTATATATTACGGTTTAGAATATAAATATCTAACACAATGGATAATAGGTGAGTTAAGTTATAACGAAATGGTATCACAATTAGAAATAGCAATACATCAATTTGCAAAGCGTCAAATGACTTGGTTTAGAGGTATGGAAAAACGTGGATTTAAAATTCATTGGATTGACGCAATGTTACCAAATGCAGATAAAGTTTCTATTGTGATGGATTTACTACAAGATTAACTCGTCGATTTTTACTTTAGGAACAATATGCTCCCCATTTTCTCTGTAATATTTGTGGTCTTTGTCTGCTTCAATTGACTTGATACGTATCTTTTCAGCACCTTTGCCTATAGCCAAAATTAAAAGAGGTTCAGCTTCTAAATTAAATTCATCTTTAATTTTTTCTTTATTAAATGCACCGATGCATATACCGTTTAATCCCATTTCAACAGCTTGCAGTAGCATGCTTTGACAAGAGATACCTAAATCGGTATAAGTCCATTTATCGGCATCGATAATACTGCATATTATTATAAAAGCACGTGGTTCCGTTCCTTTTATTGGAAGATGTAAATCGGATAGTGCGCTACCTAATTTTATCAGATTCAATACTTTATCTGCATTATCTGAATCTATTAGCTTAAAACGTAGTACTTGTTGATTTCTGGCTGATGGAATTTTATCATTAACAGAAACTATATGTTTAAGATGCTCTAAAGTAACTACACAACGTTGGTCGTATCCTCTATAACTTCTATTTTTGAGCATCAAACTTGATACGGCGGTAGCTTTCTTTGTACTCATGCTTGTCTTACTTTTCATAAGATTGTCGTATTTGTTTTCTAAATAATTATCAGCCATAGTTGAAATATGATTTTGGCAAAGTTACAAAAAGCTTTGATAGAGTAGATATATATAGAAAAAGAAAAGCCCTGCAAGTATAAATTGCAGAGCTTTATCTTATGCGGAAAGGGAGGGATTCGAACCCCCGGTACCTTGCGGTACGGCGGTTTTCAAGACCGCTGTAATCGACCACTCTACCACCTTTCCAATGGTTTTTGTGTTCGTTTTTAATAAACCGCGACAAAGGTAAATGTTTTTATTTAAACTAGAAAATTTATTTTTGCCAAACTAACTAAAAAGTGCTATATTTGTGATCACAAGACAGAAAAACTACATTAATTTATGAAAAAGACAGTCCGTTATATCATAGAATTTTTGATAGGGACGCCTGAATATGCCGATATGATTGGCTATACAGGTGATGTGTCTTTATGGAGTAAATACAAAGTAGTTATTGTCCCATCTTATTTTTTTAATGATGGTGTATTTGGAACCAAAAATTCAATGCCGAAATTACCATTGCAAGAAATCAATGAAATTCCTCTGTTGTATGGAGAACCGGTAATTACAAAACAAAATGATATTGTAATACTTAAGGCTGATATTATTGCTTCAAGTTTCTTTCTGTTGACTAGATACGAAGAGACGATAAATAAAAAAAGAGATATACACGGACGTTTTAGAGGAAAAGATTCTTTACCATATAGAGCAGGTTTTATAGATAGATGTGTTGTTGATGAATATGGGGAGTTGTTGCGCTCTTGTTTAAAACTTGTCGGAGTAGAAGTGAAAAACTTGGATCAAAAATTTTCGTGTGTTATGACGCACGATGCAGACAAAATAGAACAATATCAAAATTTAAGAGGATTTGTAGGAGGTCTGATTCATAATCATTTTAAAGACGCTTTTGTTTCTTTATTCGGCGGAATAGAAAAGGATTTGCTGTATACATTTCCATGGATGAAATCAATCGAAAGTGAGCTTCCTAATTTGTCGTCAAAAGTGTTTATTAGAGTTCCGAATAATACTTCTATATTTGATAAACCATACTATTCGCTATCATCAAACGGCATAAAACGTTTGTTTGAACTATATCCGAATTATGGCTTACATATAAGCTACGAAGCGGGTTTAAATCCTGAATTAATAGCCGACGAAAAGCAAAAATTAGAACTTGCAGGTGCTTGTAAGATAACCGAATGTAGAAATCACTATTTAGCATCGCGTGAGCCGGAGGATATGATGGCTTTAGTGAATTGCGGTATAACGGATGACTATACTATGGGTTATGCTGATGTTGCAGGTTTTAGATTGGGAACGTGTAAACCGGTAAAATGGATTAATCCTCGTACTTGTTATCTAACAACTTTAAGCTTACATTCTTTAGTAGTTATGGATTGTACCCTTGATCGTACTGAATATATGAATCTTAACTATGATGATGCGTATAAATGTTGTTTAAAATTAATCAATATTGTACGTAGGCATAATGGTGAATGGGTAGGACTCTGGCATAATAGTTCTGTATCGGTATTGTCGGGTGGATATCAACGAGAATTGTTTAAAAGTATTATTCAATCTTTGGCATGAAATCAGTATTGCTAATATGTGATTCTTTTGTTCCGGCATTTGCGCCCAGAATGGGATATTTATGTAAATATCTGACAGATTATGGATGGCAGATTTCCGTTTTAACAGAAGAACACTCCTCTGTAGGGTGTAATGTGCTTGATAAAATGCCGGAAACACAATGTTTATCATATTATAAAAGGGGAACGAAAATAGAGTGGCTATTTAAGTCTGTAGCAGATATTTTGTTTGAAGCTAAAGATAAAGCTTTGTACAAATTGTATCAGAAGACTTACAATAATAAAAAATTTGATTTGGTACTATGCAGTACATTTATGCAATTTCCATTGTCAACAGCATCACGCATAGCATCAGAATTAAAAGTTCCATTAGTAGTTGACGTACGCGATGTAATAGAGCAATATGTACATTATGAGTTTGCTAAGCACAAAATATATTCTTTACCATGGTTGAATGATAGATTGCACGACATAAGAAAACTTTTTATTGTAAAACGCCGTAATGCGATATTAAAAAAGGCTGATGCAATAACTACAATTTCGACATGGCATAAAAATTTATTATCGGCATTTAATGATAATGTTACGATTATCTATAATGGTTATGATCCTGAATTGTTTTATCCGGAAAAGCTTACTACAGAGCACTTTGTAATATGTTATACAGGTCGAATTATAGGTACTGACATGCAAGATCCGACTTTGTTATTCGAATCATTAAAGAAAATGAATGATTCAAATATAATTAATCCGGAAACATTAGTTGTGCGTTGGTATGTTGATGATGCATCGGCAAATATAATTAAACAATTTGCTAATAAATATCGAGTGAAATCGTACATGGATATCAAAACATACATACCTGTGTCTGAAATACCATCTGTATTAAAATCGAGTTCAATAATTTTGGTACTCACAAATAAGCAAACAGTTTATGGACCTAAAGGCATAATGACTACTAAGTTTTTCGAAGCATTAGCTACTTGTAAACCAATACTTTGCGTACGTAGTGATGAAGCCGGGCTGTCGAATATTATAAAAGAAACGAATTGTGGAATCGCTGCAACTACAACAAATGAAGTCTGTAATTTTATAGATAAGTGGCAGGAGTATTGGAAAACTAATTCTTATACAATAATAGAACAAGATTCGGATAAGATTAGTGTGTACTCAAGAAAGTTACAAGCAAAACAATTCTCAGATTTGTTTGACAAACTGATTAAAAACGTTTAATTTTAGGGCGTAATAAAAGCTATATATGAAAACTTACGAGAATTATTCTTTATTAAAGAACAACACCTTTGGTATTGACGTTAAAGCTAATTATTTTATTGAATATGATTCGGTAGAAGAACTACAGCAATTACTTAATAGTGATTTACTGTCTGAAAATAAGTTTTTACAAATTGGTGGTGGAAGTAATCTATTATTTATTAATGATTACCAAGGAGTTGTGTTGCATTCTCAAATTAAAGGTATAGATGCTGTTGAAGGTACACGTGACACTGTTGTTGTTCGCGCAGGTGCAGGTGAAGTTTGGGATGATTTAGTAGCATATTGTGCTCAAAAAAACTATGGTGGTATCGAGAATCTTTCAGGTATACCGGGTGAAGTAGGAGCGACTCCGATACAAAATATAGGTGCTTATGGTACAGAAGTTAAAGATGTTATTGATAAGGTTGAATGTGTAAATGTGAGTTCGAGTGAAGAACGCATCTTTACTAATGCAGAATGTAAATTCGGGTACCGCGATAGCATATTTAAAAGAGAATTAAAAAATAAATATATTGTTACGGCAGTTCATTATAAGTTACGTAAAAAGAATTGGGATTTGAATGTAAACTACGGTAGTTTGGCTGATGAAATCAAAAACTACGACGAAATTTCAATTCAGAATATAAGAAAGGCTGTCTTAGATATACGTAAAAAGAAATTACCTGAACCAAAAGTATGGGGTAATGCCGGAAGTTTTTATATGAATCCCGTAATATCATCGAAAGAATACGAAAACTTGCTTAAAATATATCCGGACATGCCTTGTTATAAGTTATCCAATGATGAGGTAAAAGTGCCTGCAGGTTGGTTGATTGAACAATGCGGATGGAAAGGTAAATCTATAGGCAATGTAGCAGTTCATGGAAGTCAGGCATTAGTATTAATTAATAAAGGTGGGGCAAATGGCTTGGATATAATCAATTTATCAGATTCGATTCGCCATTCGATACGTGAACGTTTTGGAATAGATTTAATTCCCGAGGTTAACTTTATATTTGGTTAGTTAATTGTCATATAAACGGTGTATTTAATAAAAAAGTGAGATGTTGTAAAAAACATCTCACTTTTCTATTTGTTAACCGACCTATATTACTGTTTAATAAAACGATAATATTTATCTTGTACGTTTATGAAATATAATCCGCTCGATAATCCGGATACATTTACATTATTACCTATAGTCTGCAAAACTTGAATTCCGTTTGTGTTTATTACATTGTGTTTTTCTTCTTCATTAGATGAATTAATGTGTAAAACGTCCGTTACCGGATTCGGATATATTGAAATATTTTCTGATTCCTCCTCGTTAATATCAGTATTTACGCCTTCGCAAGATGATTCTCTTAGTATAATATTACTTATGCTTATGATTGAATTATCTCCATGTCCTCCGGTTCCGATTATGATATAGGCATTTGACAATGCAGCCGCGGTTTCGCTTACTTTTATTTTACATGGAACTCCTGCTTGTAAAGCTACATTAGCTTTTCCAAAAAAGGAGTTTACCTTCTCTTCTACCTTTATATCAAAGTCAGCGATGTTTACATTTGAGGTAATAGTACACGAAAGAGTGTATTGAACACCTTCTGTTAGATTAATTCCATTAGCAGACCTTATTTTTGCCTGACTCATCCAAAGATCTGTAGTTGCTGTTGGAAACGAAAATTCTACAACATTATTCTCAACAGATGCAGAAGCTGTATGTGTTTCATTCCAATCGGGAGCGTAGTATGATATTTCAGCATCTATCTGATCCATTATATTACATCCTGAGAAGTCTAATTCGTCTTCGTTAACTGTGATTGTGATATCTTCAGCTAGTTTCATATCAATGAAACTATCCCATGCTCCTCCTGTTGGACGTATATCGCATTTGAATATATATCCTTCACCAACAGCCGGTTTGGGGTCTACAGGCATCACAAAACGAAGACTACCTGAACCTTCAGTAACTGCTTTGTGAACTTCTCCAATAACGTTCCACGTTCCGGCATTGTCGTACATACATAGATATACATCACGATTTTCTTTTGCAACATAATCAACATCAAGTGTATATGTGTCATCTGATTCATATGTTGTTTTAATATCTTTAAATGATACTGATTCTACTACAACAGGATTTGATGAACCTGAATATTTAACGTTGGCAACTATCGGCATGTGATCTGATGCTCCTGCAGGATTTGTCACAACCCAAGAAGATGTGCAACTATATTTATCACTATTTGGATAGTAAATATAATCGAATTTAACACCGAATCCGGTAGTTACATTGCCACTTGGATCTATATCGCGATAACTATCTCTGAATTTTAAAGTATTATCAGAGCCTGATTTTAGCCATTGTGTTACAGCATCACCCTCTGCAGAATTAAAGTCACCTGTTAAGAATACTGGTTCATCTCCTACAGTGTCTTTGATGCGTTGAACCAATATTTTTGCAGCTTGCATTCTGTAGTCGCTCTCACCCGGCATATAGTTATGTACATTGAACAAATAGAAGGCTTGATTGGTTGATTTTTCAATTAAACGTACGTATGAGCAAATACGATTATAATCACCTCCAAATTTAGATGGTGAAGTAGGGTTATATGATAACCAGAAATTTCCCGATTTATTATCATCCAAAGTATATTTGTCTCCTTTATAAAAAATAAAGCTCGCTTCACCATTATCACCGCCATCACGACCGCAGCCAAATGCTACGTAGCCCGTTTGTTGTAAAATGTAGTCACGCATATAAGCATGTGCTTCTTGACTTCCGATTACGTCAGGTTTTTCTGTATTGATGATAGACGTTACTAAGCCTTTACGTCCATCCCAATTAGTATTGTAGGGTTGCTGAATGTTAAACGACATAATTTTAAGACTAACATCAGCATAAGTGACAGCCGATAGCATCACTCCTAATGCAATTAATGCACTTTTAGCAAATAATTTGTTCATGTTTCAAATTTTTTAATGTATAAATTGTTTTAAATTTTATATGTTGTCATATATCAAGATTTCTGTTAATTTACAGTCTATATCTTTTTGCGGATTTTTCCATACAAATGTCAATGTATGATTCCCTTTGGATAAATCGTAGTTCCAGCACATTTCATGCTTACGTATAGTAAAATTCATTGGAAAACTTACTGTTTCAAGTATTTTGTTATCAATATACACCTCAATTTCGGCGATGTAATTATCATCATTGCATGTTATGTTTGGAGAATATAAAACAAATCCAATTCCATTAAAAACAACACTACATGTCGAATCCTTTAAAGACATATTTGAAAGTTTTTTTCTTTCAACAGGACGTAAGTTTTCAAATGATTGCTCGTATCTAACAGGCTGGGGTGTCTGATAAATTATTCTAACCGAGTCGTCTGTGATACTGCCTTTGTTTCTCTCTATTGACCATAGAGCGTGTTTTAGACTCATTTTATATACATCTTGCAATGAGATATTTGTATATACAAATGCTGTGTTTTCGACTTCTTTAAGATTTGTTTTCCAATAATCAGGAATTGCATCATATCCAATCATAACTCCTAAAATTCCGGCGGCTGATGCAGGGTTACAATCAGAGTCTTGTCCGCAGCGTGTGGCAATGTCAATAGTTTTTGCAAAATCGCCATTACCATATAGTAATCCGATTACTATGTATGCGCTATTAACCATTGCATCAATGTTCATAGGTTTATATACGCCATCAGGACAAGACATATCTGCAGTCCATTTCCTTTCTACTTCGAACCACGTAGCCTTCCAATCAGTGGGGTATTTCTTTTTCCATTTTATCACATCTGAAATGCATTTGTAAAAAGTGCTTTGTGTTGGGATTGTTTTTAGAGCTTCGTTAACAAGTTCATTAACATCATCCGAAACAAAAGCTAATGAATACATGGCACCAATAAATACGCCACCATACCATCCGTTACCATAATTCATGATGTGACCAACTTTATTAGATATCTCGGAAGCGTAATTAGGCATACATGGAGACATTAATCCTGCAAAATCTGCTTCAATTTGATAATCAATATCATCTGCGTGAGGATTGTTTTTCCAATAACCCGAAGACGGTGGCATAATACCATTTAATATATTATATCTTGCTGCTTGATTTGCGTGCCATAGAGGGTATGGAGAGTTTGCAAATTTAACGGCAAAAGAATCAATCGGAGCATCCAATCCTAAATTATCAATAACAGACACGAATGTCAAATCCATATAAACATCATCGTATAAGTCGGGAGCATTGTTATACCACCATTTTATACAACCTTGAGTCCATGGAATAGGAACATAATCATTAATAATGGTGCCATTGTATTGAAATTCGGTATGCCCTCCGTATGTGCATCCAATTGTTTGTCCGGCCCAACCACCTTTAATTTTGTCTTGCAATTCAGATATTGACATATCACATATATCACCATCCTTGTAAGTTTGATTACAAGAAACGAATAATGTGATGATGCATAAAAATATAGTCGTTTTCATAATAATTAACATATTGAAATACCACATAAAAAAAACAATCACAGCAGAATTTTGCTATGATTGTTTTTTATATTTTGTAATGTTGCGTTTCGACTGCAATATTACTAATAAATATATTAACAAACAAATATTTTTTTTACTAAACTGATTTTAATGTGTGTCCCATTTTTTCTTTTTTGGTCCGCATGTATTTCTCATTGTATTTATTTATACCTACTTCAATAGGAATGTTTTCTACAATTTGTAATCCATAGCCCTCAAGTCCTATACGTTTTACAGGATTATTGGTAATTAGTCGCATTTTTCTTATACCTATTTCATGTAGTATACTTGCACCGACTCCATAATCGCGTTCATCAGCATTAAATCCTAAATGTAAATTTGCATCAACAGTGTCCATTCCTTGCTCTTGTAGGGCGTAAGCTTTGATTTTATTCATTAGACCTATGCCACGACCTTCTTGATTCATATACACAATAACGCCTTTCCCTTCTTTCTCTATCATTTGCATCGCTTTGTGCAATTGCTCTCCACATTCACATTTTAATGATCCGAATATATCACCTGTAGCACATGATGAATGAACTCTAACTAATACGGCCTCGTCTTCGGTCCATGTTCCTTTTTTAATCACTATATGTTCTTGACCATTTGATTTTTGACGAAATGGAATTAAATTAAAATTTCCATATTGAGTAGGTAAGTGAACTTCAACTCCTTTTTCTACTATTGATTCTAATTGAATTCTGTACGCGATTAAATCTTTAATGGTGATGATTTTTATTTTGAACTTTTCGGCAACTATCTGCAAATCAGGCATACGAGCCATCGTTCCATCTTCATTCATTATCTCGATTAAAGCTGCAGCCGGATACATACCTGCCAAACGAGCTAAATCTATTGCAGCTTCAGTATGTCCTGGTCTGCATAATACACCTTTAATTTTTGCATATAAAGGGTTAATATGACCTGGACGACCAAATGTATTAGGCGTTGAAGTAGGATCAGCCAGGGCTTTAATTGTTGCTGCACGATCTGCTGCAGAAACACCTGTTGTGCATCCTTCAATCTTATCAATGGTAACAGTAAACGGAGTTCCTAATATAGATGTGTTGTTACTGACCTGACGGTCTAATTCTAATTCTTGACAGCGCTCTTCTGTGATTGGTGCGCATAATACACCACGCCCGTTCTTGAGCATAAAATTAACTTTTTCTGGTGTTATTTTTTCAGCTGCAATTATAAAATCGCCTTCATTTTCGCGATCTTCATCATCTACAACAATTAGAAATTTACCCTTTTTAAAGTCTTCAATGGCTTCTTTAATGGTGTTTAACGGCATAATTTAAGTTTTTGTTTAATTTTCTTACAATGTACAAAGATAGGATTTTCTTTGCGAAAAAACTTCTTAATAGCAATCATCATAGCTTCACCCGACATAAAAGTTGAATCAGTTGCAGCCATATATGTTAGCAATATTCCCAATGGAAGCAAGACTGCAGCACTTAGCCACATTCCCGCAGGTACCGGCCATATGCCTTCTCGTGCCATTTTATAACCGGTATTGTCTATTATGTAATATACAATAAATAGAATTGTTGATATAACAATCGGGATTCCCATGCCGCCCTTACGTATGATAGCTCCAAGAGGTGCACCTATAAATAAAAAGATTAAGCAGGCAAAAGATAGGGTGAATCGTTTATTCCATTCTATTGCGTGCTTTCTAATCTCTCCCATATCCCAATCATATGCTGATTCCCTGTATAAAATCTCACTGTTAACACTAGTAACTCTTGAAAGAGCATTTTCAATTAATGTCATCTTTTTTAAACTATCAAGTTGGTAATATACAATTTTATAATCATATTTTTGGATATCAGTTGTATCAATTGCCTTTACTATTCTTTCTGCATTACCGCCATTTTCAAAGTAGTTACGATTAACACTTTTCTCTTTGTAAACAGTTGTAGTAGAATCCAATCTAATATTAATGGAGTCTATTGTATGTTGCAACTGAGCTGTGTTTTTACTAACATATTGACCTTCCAGAAATTCGGAACTCATTTCTTTAAAATTGGCATCAAAATCAATAACAATATTTTTTTGTTTAAAGGTTTCTCTTCTGTATGGAATGATTTTGTTGTCGCCTGAAGAATTCCCTTGATGCATATTTTCAAATGTTTCACCATTTGTTAGGCTTAACATTAAATATTGTTTGTTTTTAGATAATTGAATTGTTCCTGTATCTGCAATAATGATGCTTGTATTATTGAATCCACGAGAATAATCGTATATTATAATATCTTTTAGCAAATGGCCTTCTTTATCGCCAACATATAGATTTCTTCCTGATATTCCGCTATAAAATGATCCTTCAGGTATATCCAATTCCGGTGATTTTTCGCGTATAGAGAATAGTAGAGTCCACATTCGGACTTGGGTTTTAGGCAATACATTATCTGCAAAAAAGAGACTCGCTATAGAAATGCATGAAATTAATACAATTAGTGAGCGCATACTATGGAATAAAGAAATTCCGGCAGCCTTCATAGCTAATAACTCAAATCGTTCTCCTAAATTTCCATAAGTCATTAGAGAACCTAACAATATTGATAGAGGTAGTGCTATTGGAATAATTGATAATGCTGCATATAAGAAAAATTCGGCTAAAACACCTATACCTACGCCTTTACCAACCAAATCGTCAACATATCTGAACATAAATTGCATGACCAATACAAAAACACTTCCAAAAAACGTTATGGCAAATGTTTTTAAAAAACTAGTTATTACGTATTTATGTATTTGTTTTATTAACGGCATGATTTATTGTTCCATTATTCCGTATGAAAATGAAAGCGGAAGTAAATCTGCAGCAGAACTAATAATAACAGATTCGTTTGTACTATACAAGATTAGTTCAATGGGGGAGTTATAACGTTTCTCCGTTTCTGCAAGTACTTGTCTGCAAGCACCGCAAGGGCTAATAATTTGTTCAGTAAAATTACCATTTTTAAATGCAGCAATTGCCATTGCTTTGGGTGCAACATCAGGATTATTTGCGGTGGCGTATAGTAAGGTAACACGTTCTGCGCATATAGATTCACCAAAAGCGGCATTTTCTTGATTGGATGCTGTGTATATTTGTCCGTCAGACATTAACACGGCCGCACCAACTTTAAAATTAGAATAAGGAGCGTATGCTTTAAGAGCTGCACTTTTTGCTTTTTCAACAAGTTCTTTGCGATATCCTGTTAAAATTTTACTATTAATATATTGCAAGGTTTTACTCATAAATTTAATCTTACAAAATTACACAAAATAAACTGAAAACACAATCATATGATGCTTAATAATAGCGAAATGAAGAGCATTATTATTTTTTTGTTACCTTTGCATTATGCAAAAAAAGATATTAATAATTACATATTATTTTCCTCCAAGTGGTGGATCCGGAGTGCAACGATGGCTCAAATTCGTTAAGTATCTGCCCGAATTTAATATTCAGCCAATAGTTCTTACCGTTGATGAAAAATATGCTTCATATCCACAGTATGACAATTCTTTAATGACTGATGTGTCTAAAGATTTAAGAATTGAGAAAACAAAAACTTGCGAAATACTATCTTTATATAAAAGATTATCTCCTACAAAAGAAGTGCCTTATGGAGGCTTTTCCAACGAGAAAAAACCTAATCTTTTTCAAAAACTGTCACGTTTTTTAAGAGGCAATTTCTTTTTGCCTGACCCTAGGAGAGGATGGAATAAATATGCATATAAGAAAGCTTGCGAGATAATAGAGCAAGAGCATATTGAAACCATTATAACAACAAGTCCACCGCATTCAACACAACTTATAGGTTTAAGATTGAAGAAGCGTTTTCCTATGATTAAATGGATTGCTGATTTACGCGACCCTTGGACTGAAATCTATTATAATAAAGATTTGTATCAAACAAAACTTGCTCGTCATATTAACAGACATTACGAAATTCAAGTTTTGAAAACCGCCGATAAGATAATTACAGTCAGCGAATCATGCAAAAGCATGTTTGAAAAAAAAGTTGATATAAAAGAAAAAATAAATGTAATATCAAACGGATACGACGAAGACGATTTTGCCAATGTAAAAACGAATAAAGATAATTCAAATTTTGTGATTTCATATATAGGAGTTTTAAGTCCGCAATACGAAATTGATACATTTATTGCTGCCGTAAAACAATTATCGAAAACAATTAAACAAAAATTATTGATACGTTTTGTAGGACAAGTTTATCAGGGTAGTAAAGATAAATTAGACAATTTAGGTGTAAAGATTGAATATGTAGATTATGTCCCACATAAAACGGCTGTTTCGTATATGTTATCATCTGATATTTTGTTGCTGATAATTCCGAATATAAGTGATAACAAAGGAATCTTAACCGGTAAATTATTTGAATATATTGCGGCAAAACGACAAATAGCTTTAGTTGGACCAGTTGATGGTGACGCTGCGAATATAATTAATAAAAGTGGAATTGGCGATGTGTTCGCGTATGGAGAAAGCTCGTCTCTATCAAATTTTATTGAAAGAGTATATAACAATGAAATTTGCTGTTTAAATTATAATTCGAAGTGTTATTCTCGCAAATTTTTAACCCAGCAATTGTCTGAAATTATAGCCGATTAATTTTTTCACAAATACAGGAAAGAAAAAAGTAGCCGGATAGTGAACAAAAATCCACCATAGCGTTTTCAGTCGGTTTTTACTTTCGCTTATTTCAACCATAAAGTGGCCTGTTAATTCTTGCTGCTTTACAATATAACACCAAATGTTTGCTTTAAATTTTGTCAGCGTTTTTGTTTGTAAAGCAAAGTCGCAAACAGAATCTATCCATAACGTGTTTTCTAATTTTTTATTTATTGATGAAGATGACGATGTGTTTTTGCCATGTTGAAACCATACTCCAACATTTTTATTAAGTAATGCCACATTACCTAGCAAAGCAAGGCGTAAGAATGATTCTAAGTCGGTAGATAAGATATCATATCTATAGAAATCAATGCTTTTAGCAGTGGCGGTATTATATAAACTTGTAAGATGCAAGAATCTGCGTTTTTTAGCAAAATCGCAAACATATTGCTTACCACTTACTATACAATGTTCAGTTTTGATTTTGGGCATTCTTTGGCCCGTTTTGCTCCCGTCTTTATCAATCAAATAACCTCCTGCCTGAACAAAAACTAAATTTTTATCATTGAAGCTTTCAATTAGATTTACTGCATCAGATATAAAATGGGGATCTGTTAAATAGTCATCTCCATCAAGATTTAATGCCCACGAGCCTGTGCTGTATTTATATAAGCAAGTTCTGTAATTTTCTACACGTCCTAATCGCGGATTGTTGCGAATGTATTTAAAACGTTTGTCTGTTATTTCTTCAAGAATATTTTTTGTATCGTCAGACGAACTGTCGTCAGATACAATTACTTCTATATTAGGATAATCTTGAGCTAATGCACTATCAACAGATCTCTTAATATATAAGGGCTGATTGTAGGTAGGTATAAGTATGGATATGCGTAAATCCATGGTTATAAGTTCTCTATCGTTGAACAAAAATGTGAATAATTTTCGTTAGCATCACACATTGTTTCAAATCTTTTTCTTGCGTTGTTTCGTAGTTCTGCGTTTGCTTTATTTTCATAAAAATTAGTAAGCAGTGATGCTAGCTCATCAGATTTAATGTCTTTTGATACCAAATACCCCACATTCTCATCAACAATTTCTGCAACACCACCAACTTTTGTCGCTAAAACAGGAATTCCAAACGACAATGCTTCCATAATAGAAACGGGAATGCCTTCTGTTTCGCTAACATTAACAAAAATATCAAAATGCTGTTTGGCATATAGTTGCATCACAAACTCGTGATTTTGTTGTCCCATCCAATCGATCTTAATATTATCAGGACATTGCTTCGATTGTTCTTTTAAATTCTTAAGTAATGGTCCGCTGCCTATATGTGTCCATTTAACATTAAACGGCAAACACATTACAGCTTCGAGCAGTAACGATAAGCGTTTAATTTTAATTATGTTTGAGCAAGTGAGTAAATGCAGTGTATTATCGTTTGATGCAGTTGGATTCAGACCATTGTCAAAAACCCCAAGACGAGATGTTTCTATACGATTTGGGCATAGAAACCCATATTTTTTTAAATACTCATGTCCGTATTCAGATATTGGAGCTGCCATATCTAAATAGGGTAAAACCCATTTTCTAAAAGGAATGTATCCGCCTTTAACTTCTTCGTATAAATCAGATCCGTGAAATCTAGCGATAGCTTTAGTTTTAAATTTTTGTTTTAAAAAGGGGAGCATGTTTATTGATTTGTCTCCCCAGTAAAAATAAAGTAAATCGTTGCTTGAAGGAAGTGCTTTAAAAGATTTGTAAGCGCTGCGAAATACAAGTAGCGAGGTCATAAAATTCCAAATGCGTTTTCTGTTTTTATATGCTTTTTCTTTAAAAAATAATTTACAGGCAAAAAACAATGGAGACGAATTGAAAACTCCTGCTTTAAGCAATGCTATTTTATGTTTAGGATCTTCATTAAGAAGACTTTTCATTACAACAAAGTTTGCTGGAATCTTGCGCATTATTCCGTTATATTTATGTAAAGGAATAACTCTTACAACAGAAAATGTTTTACTAAGGAAATGAGACTCGTCTTGCAAAAAACTTTCACCATTTCCGTAAGGCCACGAATCGGTAAATAAATATAATGTGCGATTCGTCATTTAAAGTTTAATTTTTTTGTTTTAATGTAAGCTATCAGCCTCAAAAACAGATTTTTGAAAAACACTCTGATAATTATAATATATAAGGCAAAGGTAAATAATACTTGTAATGTCAGAGTTAAGTATAAATTGTTAGATATAAAGCTAGTGCCGATTACCAGCAGTGCTACTGCCAATCCTATAATTATACCCGGTAATACCTGCGTAAATTGTTGTTTACCATTGTTTCCTACAAATTTGTATATGCATAATACAGAACAAATAAATGCAATCCAGCATGACAAGATGTATCCGTATAACATAGTATTTATGCCATAAGTGAAGCATGTTAATATGGATGTTAAAATAAGCATTCGTTTTATCAATTCCATACGGAAAGTAATATTCGATTTTCCTATCGAATTGAGCGAATGTACATTAATTTGATAAATAGGTGCAAATAAGTTTGCTGCACAAATTAATTGAAAATAAGGAACCGCTTCTAACCATTTTATTCCTAATAATGTTATTATCAAAGGTTTAGCTGCTACAATAAGAAATAAGGTAGCAGGTATTGTAACAAGAGAAGCTCGTTTTACTAATTCTCCAAGTATGCGTTTAATTCTATCTTGTTGATGTTGAATCTTAGCAAAAAGATTGTAACTGGTGCTTAATATTGCTATAAAAGTAAAATTGACACTATCACTTAATTTATATCCTTGAGTGTAAAAACCTACTTGATTTATAGAATAATATTTACCTAAAAGAAAGGTATATATATTATTAAAAATAACTGTAAGTAAAGAGGTTCCAAGCATGTGTGAACTAAATTGGAAATATTCGCCCAATATATTAAAAGAGAAAAGCAATTTAGGTTTCCATTTACTAAATGCATGAAAACATATCATTCTAACAAAATGATAACCTGTTTGTTGTACAACTAAAGCCCATACACCCATGTTGTAATATGCCATAGTAATACCGGCTGTTCCTGAAATAATGGTACTTATAATGTTTACTTTAGTAATTGTTTTATAATCTAGTTCGCGTCCGGCAATATTAAATGGTACCAGATACATTGAATTAAATAATATGGCTGCAAATGTTACACGCGAAATAATTGTCAGTATTGGCTGATTAAAAAAATCAGCAATCATAGGTGCGCAAAAAAACAGGATAGTATATAATATTATTGAGATGCTTAGATTTGTGTAGAATACTGTGTTGCAATGAGTTTCAGTTAGGTCTTTAGTACGCACAAGTGCAGCTCCTAAACCACTTTCGACCATTGCGTAAGCAAATTGAGCAAAAATCATAACCATACCGATTAGTCCGTAATCGGCAGGGCACAATAATCGAGCCAATACAATCCCAATTATAAATTGCACTCCTTGTTGTCCAATTCTATCAATTGAACTCCAAGTTAGAGCACCTATCATTTTTTCTTTTAAATTGTCGCTCATAATTGGCGAAATCTTTTACAATACTATATTGACAATCTTTCCGGGAACAACGATTACTTTTTTAGGAGTTTTACCCTCGGTGTATTTTTCTGTTTGATTATTAGATAAGGCTATTCGTTCAACTTCTGTTTTATCTGTGTCAGCCGGTAATTCTATGGTAAAACGAACTTTTCCGTTAAATGAGATAGGGTATTTGACCTTTGATTCAATCAAGAACTTTTCATCATATTCAGGATATTTAGCATTACAAACACTTGTCTTATATCCAAGCATATTGTACATCTCTTCTGCTATATGTGGAGCAAATGGAGCGATAAGTATTGTAAGCGGTTCTAGAATTGCTCTCTTATTGCATTTCATTTGCGATAACTCATTGACGCAAATCATAAATGCAGATACAGAAGTATTATATGAGAAATTTTCTATATCAGATGTAATCTTCTTAATTGTTTTATGTAATGATTTAAGTTCTTCTGCAGTGGGTTCAACATCACTTATAACTACAGAATCACCATTAAAGAATAATCCCCAGAATTTCTTTAGAAATCTATGAACTCCATCAATACCATTTGTGTCCCATGGTTTAGATTGTTCTAGTGGGCCTAAAAACATTTCGTATAAACGTAAGGTGTCAGCACCATACTTGTTTATAATATCGTCAGGATTCACTACATTGAACATTGATTTGCTCATTTTTTCTACAGCCCAACCGCAAATGTATTTACCGTCTTCTAAAATAAATTCTGCATCCTTGTACTCCGGCATCCAATTTTTGAATGCTTCAATGTCAAGAATATCATTTGAAACGATGTTTACATTTACATGTATCTCTTGGGTTTCATATTTGTCTTTCAAATTATATGATACATATTTGTTGGTTCCAATTATGCGATATACAAAATTAGAACGTCCTTGTATCATACCCTGATTAATTAATTTATTGAATGGTTCATCTTTACATATTAAACCCAAATCAAATAAAAATTTATTCCAGAAACGGCTGTATATTAGGTGTCCTGTTGCATGCTCCGTACCTCCGATATACAAATCAACATTTTTCCAATATAAATTTACATCTTTGTTAACCAATTCATTATCATTATGAGGATCCATGTACCTAAGATAGTATGCCGATGAACCTGCAAAACCGGGCATTGTGTTCAATTCTAAAGGATAACCGTCTTTTGTCTGCCAATTTTTAGCACGACCAAGTGGAGGTTCACCCGTTTCGGTAGGAACATACTTGTCTATTTCAGGTAATTCAAGAGGCAAACAAGTTTCGTCTAATGTGTAGGGCTGTCCATCCTTATAATAAATAGGGAATGGTTCGCCCCAATAACGCTGACGACTAAATATTGCATCACGTAATCGGTAATTTACTTTTATTATACCAATACCTTTTTCTGTGATGTATTTCTTTGCAGTTGCTATTGCTTCTTTTACAGAAAGTCCTGTCATAAATCCTGAATTCATCATGATACCTTCTTTTGCATCATAACTTTCTTCACTTATATCGCAACCTTCAATTAATGGAATTATAGGTAAATTAAAGTGTTTCGCAAATGCGTAGTCACGACTATCGTGTGCCGGAACTGCCATAATAGCTCCTGTTCCATAACCTGCCAAAACATAATCAGATATCCATACAGGGATCTCTTCGTTTGTAAACGGATTAACTGCGTATGCTCCTGAAAATACACCTGTAACCTTTCTGTCTGCAATACGCTCGCGTTCGGTACGGCGTTTTACTGCATCAAGATATTCGTTTACCTCTGCCTTTTGTGCATCAGTTGTGATTTTTGAAACATATTCGCTTTCTGGAGCCAATACCATAAAAGTAACACCAAATGTTGTGTCGGCTCTTGTGGTGAAAACTGTCATGTATTCATTGGATCCGGCTATTTTAAATTTCATTTCGGCACCTTCACTTCGGCCAATCCAATTACGCTGAGTTTCTTTAAGAGAATCAGTCCAATCAATTTTATCCAAGCCGTCGAGCAGACGTTGAGCGTAGGCAGATACACGCAAACACCACTGGCTCATTACTTTTTGTTCTACCGGATAACCACCGCGAACCGAAAGCCCTTCGCTTACTTCGTCGTTTGCCAAAACAGTTCCCAATTTAGGACACCAATTAACCATTGTGTCAGCCTTGTATGCAATACGATAGTTCATCAAAATATCGCGTTGTCTCTTTTCGTCCCAACTTTTCCATTCTTCAGCTGTAAATATAGGAGTCTCAGCGCAAGCTGCTTTTACTTTCGCATTTCCCTGCTCATTAAATATTTCTATTAATTGAGAAATAGGACGTGCAGCATCAGCGCGTTTGCAATACCAGTGGTCAAACATTTGGATAAATGCCCATTGTGTCCATTTATAATATTTGGGATCACAGGTCCTTACTTCACGGTCCCAATCGTAACAAAAACCTATTTTATCCATTTGGTCTCTGTAGCGATTGATATTATTAAAAGTGGTAATTTCCGGATGTTGTCCCGTTTGAATTGCATATTGTTCTGCAGGTAATCCATAAGCATCATATCCCATTGGATGCAAAACATTAAATCCTTGTAATCGCTTATATCTACTGAATATGTCTGAAGCAATGTATCCAAGTGGATGCCCTACATGCAATCCGGCACCCGATGGGTAAGGGAACATATCCAAAACATAATATTTAGGACGATTGTTGTCGATTTCAACATGATAAATGGCATTGCTTTTCCAATATGATTGCCATTTTTGTTCAATTTCTTTAAAATTGTACTCCATAATGCTCTGTGTAGACTAAATTTACCTTGATTTAAACAGGGATTTTAATTATAGGCTGCAAAGGTACATTTTTTTTGTTGTTTTTATGCCTTGTTTATTAGATGATTAAATCTTGATGCTCGATTTTGTTTTTTATGCACATTAAAGTATCAAGTATTTTGTGTAAATTTGCCCACTAATATTATAATAATTATGATTTATCAACAACAAAACACTATGACACAAAAAGACATCACTAAGTATGTATTAATTGGCGTTTCAGCTATAATACTAATTATGTTATCTGCCTCAAGTTTTTATACAATTGACACCGGTGAAAGGGGCGTTATATTACGTTTCGGACGTCTTACAACAATAGCTGACGAAGGTTTGAATGTAAAAGTTCCTTTTGTTGATGAAGTGAAGAAATTGTCAATACGTGACCAGAATCTATCGCTTCATACAGAAGTTTCATCAAGCGACATACAAACAATCGCAGTTGATGTAAGTTTGGTATATTCTTTGGATTCAAAACGAGTTGATAAAATATTTCAAACTTATGGAATGGATATAGAAAACACCTTGATTCGTCCAACATTATCAGAAAAGATTAATGCTGTAATAGCCGAGTATCCAATCGAAACATTCGTTGAAAAACGTGCTGAGATTTCAAATAGAATCAATACTACATTTGCAAATCAAGTAACAGGCAGTGGTATTAAGGTAAAAAGTTTACTAATTACTAATCATGATTTTAGTGACGATTTCAACAAGGCAATTGAGGATAAAAAAATTGCAGAACAAGGAGCACTTACTGCTAAATTTACACTTGAACGTATGAAACTTGAAGCTGAAGCGCAAAAAGTTAAACAAGCATCATTATCACCAATGGTATTGCAAGAAATGGCAATAAACAAATGGGATGGTAAAATGCCTCAATATTTTTCAGGAGCTCAATTACCATTTATTACAATTAAATAGTTGATGGTAAAAAGAATCCATGTACCTGAATCATCTTTCAATATTAAATTACAAGAACCTTGCCGAGGTAGAACTTGACTTCGAAAAAGGGCTTAATTGCTTGATAGGCGACAATGGTGTGGGTAAAACGAATTTGTTGGATGCCATATATTATTTGGCATGTTGCAAGAGTCGCTTAACTCCTATTGATTTGCAAAATATAAAGCACGATGAGCCATTTATGATGGTTCAAGGCAATTTTGATAGAGCAGGTGTTTTAGAAGAAATAGGAATCGGGTTAAAAAGAGGGCAAAGAAAGTCTTTTAAACGTAATGGTAAAGAATATGATCGTTTGTCCGACCATATAGGTCTGGTACCATTGGTTATTGTATCACCTGAGGATTCATCTCTAATTACTGATGGTAGTGAGATACGCAGAAAATTTATGGATGGTGTTATTTCGCAATATAATCGCGAATATTTATACAAGTTAATTCGTTATAATAAATTACTGCTTCAACGCAATACATTGCTAAAAAGTCAAGATACCGAAGACTCTTTATATGATGTATGCGAATTACAAATGGAAGAATTGGCAGTTTATTTGTATCAACAACGGCTTAGTTTTATAAAAGAATTTGTGCCTATTTTTAATCGATACTATAGTTTAGTATCACAAGAGAAAGAAAAAGTAGGAATAAACTATCGTTCTCATTTACAAGACGGAGAATTAAAGCCGCAGTTAGAGTTTTGCAGGCGTCGTGACAGTATTTTAGGATATACTTCAAAAGGTATTCATAAAGATGAATTGGAGCTGACTTTAGGCGATTATCCTATTAAAATGGTGGGTTCTCAAGGACAAGGAAAAAGTTTTGTTATATCCCTTAGGTTGGCTCAATTTGACTTTTTGAAAAAAGCTAACGGAGGTGAAACTCCACTATTATTATTGGATGATATTTTTGATAAATTAGATGCCGGAAGAGTGACACAGATCATTAAAATAGTTTCAGGAGACGGATTTGATCAAATATTTATTACAGATACTAATCGTGAGCATTTGGATAAACTATTAAGTGATACTGTTCGTAATTATAGAATTTATAGAGTTGAATCCGGAAAAATTCAATATGCAAGCATATGAGAAAAGAGCATATTCAGCCAATAGGTGACATATTGAAAGAATATTTAAAGGTTTTTCGTTTACAATCAAAAATAGATGAAACAACTTTAATTACATCTTGGAAACAAGTGCTAGGCCCCTCTATTAATTCCTACACTCGTGATTTGTCTATTAGAAATAAAATTTTGTATGTTAGTTTAACATCTTCAGCTTTGCGTAATGAACTTATGTTGATGCGCACTCGTTTAATAAAAGAGTTGAATGATGTAGTTGGAACAGATGTAATTGAAGATATAAAATTTAGATGAACGAAATTCAACAAGAAATTCAATCGAATATTAAACGTATAATAGATGGAATACCACAAGGAGTGCGTTTAGTTGCCGTATCTAAGTATAATTCTAATGATAGAATAGAGGCAGCATATTCAGCGGGTCAGCGTTTATTTGGAGAAAGCCGCGCACAAGAACTAGTACCTAAAGCACAAGCTTTACCCAAAGATATACGTTGGCATTTTATTGGACATTTACAAACAAACAAAGTGAAGTACATAGTACCTTATGTATCATGTATAGAGTCAGTCGATTCTTTTCGTTTATTATCGGAAATAAATAAACAAGCTCAGAAAATAAATAGGGTGATACCTTGTTTATTGCAGTTTCATGTAGCTATTGAAGAAACTAAGTTTGGATTTGATTTAGATGAATGCGAACAGATGTTATTGTCAAATGACTACAAAGAATTTTGCAATGTTTCAATAATAGGAGTAATGGGAATGGCTTCTATTACAACTGATACTGATTATATACGCAAAGAATTTCGTCATGTTAAGCAAATTTATACCAAACTTAAAGCTGGATTTTTTGCAAATGATGATAAGTTTTCAGAAATTTCAATGGGTATGACGCACGATTATAAAATAGCAATTGAAGAGGGTTCTACTATAGTGCGTGTAGGGAGTGGAATTTTTGGAGAAAGAATGTATATAAATCATTCTTAGAAATAAAGTTCAAACGTTTGCTAATATTTTTCATATTAGGTTTCAGTTTTTCGATAAAATTGACTAACTTTGCGCCCTCTTATTTCAAATACTTCGTAAAATCTAGATAATATACTTTATTAAAATAATTTATGGATAACAAAAAACGCGTTTACACCTTCGGAAACGGAAAAGCTGAAGGAAAGGCAGATATGAAAAATCTGCTTGGCGGTAAAGGTGCTAACCTTGCTGAAATGAATTTAATAGGAGTGCCTGTTCCTCCTGGTTTTACAATCACTACTGAAGTTTGTAATGAATATTACGAAATCGGTAAGGAAAAAGTGATATCATTTCTTAAAGATGAAGTTCTTAAAGCAGTGGCTCACATTGAAGGTTTGATGAAATCAAAATTTGGTGACGTTGAGAATCCTTTATTAGTTTCAGTACGCTCAGGAGCTCGTGCATCTATGCCGGGTATGATGGATACCATCTTAAACTTAGGTTTGAATGATAAAGTAGTTGAAGGTATGGTGCGCAAAACAGGTAATCCTCGTTTTGTATGGGATTCATATCGTCGTTTTGTTCAAATGTATGGTGATGTTGTTTTAGGTATGAAACCGGTAAATAAATCAGACATCGATCCGTTTGAAGAAATTATTGAAAGCGTAAAATCTGCAAAAGGTGTTAAGTTGGATACGGAATTAAGTGTAGAAGATTTACAACAATTAGTTGCACGTTTCAAGACAGCTGTTAAAAAACAAACAGGCAAAGATTTCCCTGAAGATGCATACGAGCAATTGTGGGGCGCAATCTGTGCTGTATTTGATAGCTGGATGAACGAACGTGCTATATTATATCGTAAAATGGAAGGAATACCTGCAGAATGGGGTACGGCAGTTAGTGTACAAGCCATGGTATTCGGAAATATGGGCGATACATCAGCAACAGGTGTATGCTTCTCACGTGATGCTGCAACCGGTGAAGATCAATTCGTAGGTGAGTATTTGATTAATGCTCAAGGTGAAGATGTTGTAGCAGGTATTCGTACTCCACAACAAATTACAAAATTAGGTTCACAACGCTGGGCAAAATTAGCTAATGTATCAGAAGCTGATCGTTTTGCAAAATATCCTTCAATGGAAGAATCAATGCCTGTTATATATGGAGAATTAGACGCACTTCAAACAAAATTGGAAAACCACTACAAAGATATGCAAGATATGGAATTTACAGTTCAAGAAGGTAAATTGTGGTTCTTGCAAACTCGTAACGGAAAACGTACAGGAGCAGCTATGGTTAAAATTGCCATGGATATGTTACATCAAGGTGTTATTGATGAAAAAACAGCTGTATTGCGCGTTGAACCAAATAAATTGGACGAATTACTTCACCCAATATTTGATAAAGCTGCATTAAAGGTTGCTCAAGTGCTTACAAAAGGCTTGGCTGCTTCTCCGGGAGCTGCTTGCGGTAAGATTGTTTTCAATGCTGAAGATGCTGCTGTATGGGCAAGCAAAGGCGAACATGTTATAATGGTTCGTATTGAAACATCTCCTGAAGACTTGGCTGGTATGGCTGCTGCACAAGGTATATTAACTGCACGTGGCGGTATGACATCACACGCTGCTGTAGTTGCTCGTGGAATGGGCAAATGCTGCGTATCAGGTGCAGGATCATTAGTTATTGATTATACAGCAAAAACACTTTCTGTAAACGGAACCACTTTAAAAGAAGGTGATTTTATTTCATTAAACGGATCAACCGGTGAAGTTTATTTAGGTGCTGTTGCAACTAAAGAAGCTGAACTTGATGAGGATTTCGCAGAATTGATGAAATTAGCTGATAAATATACTCGTTTGGTAGTTCGTACCAATGCTGATACTCCTCACGACGCACAAGTTGCTCGTCGTTTTGGTGCAGTAGGTATAGGACTTTGTAGAACAGAGCATATGTTCTTTGAAGGTGACAAGATCCGTGCAATGCGCGAAATGATTTTGGCTGAAACTCTAGAAGGACGTCGTAAAGCATTAGCAAGAATTCTTCCATATCAACAAGCAGACTTTAAAGGAATCTTTAAAGCAATGGAAGGATGTCCTGTTACAGTACGTTTGTTAGATCCACCTCTACATGAGTTTGTTCCTCACGAAGAGAAAGAACAACGTGAATTAGCCCAAATAATGGGTGTTTCTTACGATTACATTCGTCAACGTGTTGATTCTTTGCACGAAGCCAATCCTATGTTAGGCCATCGTGGTTGCCGTTTAGGGAATACATATCCTGAAATCACAGAAATGCAAACACGTGCTATTTTAGGTGCAGCACTTGAATTGAAAAAAGAAGGTGTTGAAACACATCCTGAAATAATGGTTCCATTAACAGGTATTGTGAACGAGTTTGCTAATCAAGAGAGAATAATTCGCGAAACAGCTGAAAAATTATTTCAAGAACGCGGAGTTAGCATCGAATTTAAAGTAGGTACTATGATTGAAATTCCACGTGCAGCACTTACTGCTGATCGTATCGCTACAAAAGCGGAATTTTTCTCATTCGGAACGAATGACTTAACTCAAATGACATTTGGTTATAGCCGTGATGATATTGCATCATTCTTGCCTGCTTATTTGGATATGAAGATCTTAAAAAATGATCCATTCCAAATACTAGACCAAAATGGTGTTGGACAATTAGTACAAATGGCTACAGAAAAAGGCCGCAGCGTACGTCCTGATCTTAAGTGTGGTATTTGTGGTGAACATGGTGGCGAACCTTCGTCAGTAGAGTTCTGCCATAGAGTAGGATTAAATTATGTTTCATGTTCTCCATTCCGTGTGCCTATCGCAAGGTTGGCAGCAGCACAAGCTGCATTGCGTTAATGTGAGAATATATACAATAATAGAAAAACACCGACATAATTGTTGGTGTTTTTCTATCTAATATAGTCAAGTGTTTTAAGCAGCGTTTTTATTAACTAACTAATAATTATTTAATTCACTATGACAACAGATTTGCAACAGCGCGCACGTGAAGCAAAAAAAGTAACGCTGGTAGGTTTTATAATTAATCTTTTATTAAGCATCGCAAAACTAACAGCCGGTATAACCGGTAAAAGTGCTGCAATGGTTGCTGATGCCGTACATTCGATATCTGATTTTACTACAGATGTGGTTGTAATTGCATTTGTAGGTGTAACTGCTAAAGATTGTGATGATAGCCATCATTATGGACATGGTAAGTATGAAACATTTGCAACTTTATTGATTAGCGCTGCTTTACTTGCCGTCGGAATTGGTTTACTATTAAATGGAGTTCAGAATTCAATTAAAGTAATTAATGGAGAATCATTAGAAAAACCAGGAATTATAGCCTTGATTGCTGCTATAGTATCTGTTATTATTAAAGAAGCTCTTTATTGGTACACTGTGATAGTTGGTAAAAAAATTAATAGCAAGGCTGTTATCGCAAATGCATGGCATCATAGATCTGATGCATTTTCTTCAATAGGTACGACCTTAGGTATTGGAGGCGCAATATTTTTAGGAGAAAAGTGGAGAATACTTGATCCTCTTGCAGGAGCATTAGTTAGTATTTTTATTATAAAAGTAGCCATTGATTTAGGTTTACCAAGTATTAAAGAATTACTTGAATCCTCAATTCCAAAAAAAGAAGAAGAAGATATTATTCGTATTATTACTAATACTGATGGAGTTAAGAAGTACCATCATTTACGTACTCGTAAAGTTGGCAATGCTTATGCCATTGATGTACATATAAAATTAGACCGAAATATCAGTTTTGTAAAATCACATGATATTGCTACCGATTTGGAAAAACAATTGAGAGCCATATATGGTAATAACACTCTTTTAAGCATACATACAGAGCCGCTTCCGGAGTAGTTATTAATTAAGATATTTTGTCAAACTATCGCATATAGCTTGAAATTTATTCATGCAATTAGAAGGAATGGGATCAGCTGAGGGAGATTCCATTCTTAATGGGTTTATGGGTGTGTTATTTTTCCAAACTCTGAAATCGAGATGTGGCCCGGTAGATGCACCGGTACTACCTACATATCCAATCACTTGTCCTTGTTTAACGTGAGATCCTATTTTTATTCCTTTTGCATAATTTGATAGGTGCAGATAGGCTGTTGTGTAATTACTATTATGTTTAATCTTAATGGTATTTCCTCCGCCACCTTTATAGGCTTTAAAAATAACCTTTCCATCGCCAATTGCCATTACAGGAGTGCCTTTCGGAGCAGAATAATCTACACCTGTGTGCGGACGTACTATTTTGTATATAGGATGTTTTCTGGCGTATGAAAAACCGGAAGATATCCTTGAAAATTTTAATGGGGCTTTTAAAAATGCTTTTTTAAGGTTTTGTCCTTTCTCATTCCAATATCCGTCTAATTCAGCTATTGAATCAGAATAGTGATATGCATAATAATCTTTTCCTTCGTGATTAAATTTTACTGCATGAATTTTACCTATTCCAATAGAAGTACTATCAACAAATAATTCATCATACAATACAGTAAAATTGTCACCTTTTTGTATACCAAAGAAATCGATTTCCCATGCGTATATATCAGATAAATCAATAGCTAATGCGCGATTTAAATTTTGTTCTTCAATTGCATTCCATAAGGATGATTCAATAACTGCAGAAGAAGTTTTAAGTATGCTGTTTATAGGTTTTTGATAGTGATGTATATGCAAGCTGTCAATTAAATGAAAAACCATATGATCAACTACAGATTTATTATACACAAAGTAATGTGGAACCCTTATAGAATCATTAGTAAAATAAACTTTATAGGTGCTACCTGCTTTTACATTTTTGACATTAAATATAGAATCATTAAGTGTATTTAATTGGCTGGTAATTTGCGGCAAAGCGCCAAAAGAAGCAAATAAATCAGATAGTGTTTGTCCTTTTTTTACGATTCCTTCTTCCATTTCGTATTGTTCAATAGGAATGCCGTATTCTATAATTGTTACAGTGTCAGCTGTTTCATCATCATTTTTGCATTGATTATTGTTTGGGTTGCAAGAGTATAGGGTGAATAGAATTATTATTGAATATAATAAGTATGATATCTGTTTCATTGTTATTTGATTTTCGAGTGCAAGTTTACGCATTATTGTACAGAAAAGCAAAATAAATTGCATATGGTAAAAATATGGGTCTTTATAATTTAATTCTTGTTTTTGTAGCTATATTGTAATTATTTTGATGTAAATAACTGTTGTTTATAACAAATTCATGTATTTTACTAATAATTTATTTGTGTATTTAAAAATATACTTATATCTTTGCATCGTTAAAAAAATACAGATGACAAATTTTTCAATCATACTAAGCATTATTATTCTCTTGCGACGCAATGGGAAGTAAGTTTGGTATGTATAACTCTAAAGACCTTTCTTATTTCCCGATTTGAAAGGTCTTTTTTTATGCTTTAAAAACAACTTAATAAATACAATAAAATGGCAGACAAATTATTCATTTTTGACACAACATTAAGAGATGGCGAACAGGTACCCGGATGCCAGTTAAATACTGTTGAAAAAATTCAAGTAGCAAAAGCACTTGAAGCACTTGGAGTGGATGTAATTGAAGCAGGATTCCCTGTTTCCAGTCCCGGTGATTTTAATTCTGTTGTTGAAATCTCAAAGGCAGTTACATGGCCTACAATATGCGCTTTGACTAGAAGTGTAGAGAAAGATATTGATGCAGCAGCCGAAGCTTTGCAATATGCTCACAAAAAGCGTATTCACACCGGAATTGGAACGTCCGATTATCACATAAAGTATAAGTTTAATTCAACACGTGAAGAAATTATTGAACGTGCAATCGCAGCTACAAAGTATGCAAAAAAATATGTTGAAGATGTAGAATTTTATTGTGAAGATGCGGGACGTACAGATAATGAGTATTTGGCACGTGTGGTTGAAGCTGTAATTAAAGCAGGAGCAACCGTTGTAAATATTCCTGATACAACCGGATATTGTTTGCCTTCAGAGTATGGTGAGAAAATTAAATATTTAATGGAAAATGTTTCGAATATTGATAAAGCAATAATCTCTACACATTGTCATAACGATTTAGGTATGGCAACAGCCAATACGATGTCAGGTATTATTAATGGTGCAAGACAAGTTGAAGTTACAATCAACGGAGTAGGTGAACGTGCAGGAAATACTTCTTTGGAAGAAGTTGCAATGATACTTAAGTGTCATAAACATTTAAATGTCGAAACTCAAATTAATACACAAAAAATAATATCTGTAAGCAGACTTATTTCAAATCTTATGAATATGCCGGTACAGGCTAATAAGGCCGTGGTAGGACGTAATGCATTTGCTCACTCGTCAGGCATCCATCAAGATGGTGTGCTTAAGAATATGCAGACATACGAAATTATGAATCCTAAAGATATTGGTATTGATGATAATTCTATTGTTCTGACAGCACGTAGTGGAAGAGCAGCATTAAAACATCGTCTTAATATATTAGGAGTAGATGTAGATGAAAATAAATTGGATAAGATTTATAAAGACTTTTTGGATTTAGCCGATAAAAAGAAAGATATACATGATGATGATATACTTGTATTGGCGGGAATTGAAAGAGCTAATGGTAAGAAAATACAGTTGGATTATTTGCATGTAACATCAGGTAAGGGGATAAAACCTTTAGCATACATTGGTTTAATTATAGCAGGCGAACATTTTGAAGCATCATCAGGAGGTAATGGACCTGTAGATGCAGCAATAAAAGCCTTAAAACTTATTATAAGCAGAGAAATGACCTTACAAGAATTTACTATTCAATCAATAAATAAGGGTAGTGATGATATGGGTAAGGTACACATGCAAGTTTTGTACGATGGAAAGGTATATTATGGCTTTAGTGCTAATACTGACATTGTTGTTGCATCAATTGAAGCATATATAGATGCAATCAACAAATTTGTAGAAAAATAAAATTACATTTGTAGTTAAAATACTAATAAAGTTATGGGAAAAACATTATTTGATAAAATATGGGAATCGCATATAGTATCTAAGGTTGAAGGCGGTCCTACACAGTTATACATAGACAGAATGTATTGTCATGAGGTGACAAGCCCACAAGCATTCGATGGATTACGTAAACGAGGATTAAATGTATTTCGTCCTAAGCAGGTAACATGTATACCGGATCACAATATTCCAACAATTAATCAAGAATTACCTATTAAGGATCCTGTTTCAAAAAATCAGGTTGATACGCTCGACAAAAATGCTAAAGACTTTAAAGTTGAGTATTACCCTATGGGACACTCTAAAAATGGTATCATACATGTTGTCGGGCCTGAAAATGGTCTGTCTTTACCCGGTATGACTATTGTATGTGGTGACTCTCACACATCTACCCATGGTGCAATAGGAGCTATAGCATTCGGCATTGGTACCTCAGAAGTCGAAATGGTTTTGGCTAGTCAGTGTGTTTTTCAATCACGTCCGGAAACTATGCGTATTAATTTTAATGGTAAACTAAAGGAAGGTGTTACAGCTAAAGACATGGCTTTGTATATGATTGCAAAACTAACTACAGGCGGTGCTACCGGATATTTTGTAGAGTATGCAGGATCTGCAGTACGAGATCTATCTATGGAAGGTAGATTAACCTTGTGTAATTTGTCTATTGAGATGGGAGCACGTGGCGGTATGGTAGCTCCTGACGAAACTACTATCTCATATATCAAAGGTCGTGAATTTGCTCCTAAAGGAGAAGATTGGAATAAAGCAATATCATATTGGAAAACATTATATTCTGATTCTGATGCAGTTTTTGATAAAGAAATCAATTTTGATGCACAAGATATTGAGCCAATGATTACTTATGGTACTAATCCGGGAATGGGAATGAGTATTAATTCATCGATTCCTTCGATAGATTCAATACCGGAAGCAGGACGTGAGTCTTTTACAAAATCCATAGAGTATATGGGCTTTAAATCAGGCGAGAAACTTAACGGGAAACCAATTGATTATGTATTTATTGGAAGTTGTACAAACGGACGAATTGAAGATTTCCGTTTATTTACATCATACATAAAAGGTAAACGCAAGGCTGATAATGTTGTAGCTTGGTTAGTACCCGGATCCTGGATGGTAGCAAAACAAATAAAAGATGAAGGTTTGGATAAAATCTTAAAGGATGCAGGTTTTGAATTACGTCAACCCGGATGTTCAGCTTGTTTAGCTATGAATGATGATAAAGTTCCTGAAGGGAAATATGCGGTTTCAACGAGCAATAGAAACTTTGAAGGACGTCAAGGACCGGGTTCAAGAACTATATTAGCAGGACCACTTGTTGCGGCAGCAGCTGCAATTACCGGTAAAATAACTGATCCAAGAGAAAAATAATAATATAAAAATAGATATGGAAAAATTAATAAAGCTAAGCTCTAGATGTGTTCCATTACCATTAGAGAATATAGACACAGATCAAATCATACCTGCTCGATTTTTAAAAGCAACATCAAAAGAAGGTTTTGGTGATAATTTATTTCGCGATTGGAGATACGATAAGCAGAATAATCCGATTTCATCGTTTGTTTTAAATGACAAAACGTATAGTGGACAGATTTTGGTTGCAGGTAAGAATTTCGGATCAGGATCAAGTCGCGAACATGCTGCATGGGCTATTGCCGGATATGGTTTTAGAGTTGTGGTATCAAGTTTCTTTGCAGATATATTCAAAAATAATGCAATGAATAATGGAGTTTTACCGGTTGTTGTTTCTGATACTTTTTTGAATAATATATTCAGTGCCGTAAAATCAGATCCGCAAACAAAACTAACAATTGATCTTGAGAATCAAGTTATAATTAATGAATCGAATGGTGAAATCGAGCATTTTTCTATAAATCCATACAAAAAGGAGTGCTTTATTAATGGTTTTGATGATATTGATTATTTGTTGAATCATCGAACAAACATAGAGCATTACGAAAAGGAACACAAAATATATTAGTGAAACACTGAATAAAATGATAAGCATACTCGATACAACTCTTCGTGATGGTGAGCAAACATCAGGAGTCTCGTTTGCGGCTCAAGAAAAATTAAGCATAGCACGTCTACTGCTGGAAGATTTGCGCGTAGATCGCATAGAAATAGCGTCAGCGCGTGTTTCTGCAGGCGAATATGATACAGCTCGCAAAATTATGCGTTGGGCAGAATCTAAAGGATTTTCCGATAGAGTAGAAGTGCTTGGTTTTGTTGATGGGAAGGATTCCTTAGAATGGATTCGCGATGCAGGAGGTAAGGTTATGAACTTGCTGTGTAAAGGATCAATGAAACATTGTACAATGCAGTTAGGAAAAACACCGGAAGAACATTTGAAAGACATTATTAATGTCCTTAATGACGCCGATGAAATGGGCATATCTGTAAATGTTTATTTAGAAGACTGGAGTAATGGAATTCAAAACAGCCCGGATTATGTATATATGTTAGTTGATGAATTGAGAGGACATAATATTAAGCATTTCATGCTTCCTGATACATTAGGAATTCTTAATCCTACTCAAGTAAGCGATTATTGTACATTGATGCTGAATCGTTATCCTGAATTGTCTTTTGATTTTCATCCTCATAACGATTACGATTTAGCTGTAGCAAATGTATATGCGGCAGTTAAAGCAGGAATTCAATGTGTTCACGTAACTGTCAATGGATTAGGCGAAAGGGCAGGAAATGCACCTATGTCTAGTGTATTAGCTGTTATTCATGATCAATTACATTTGCAAACTAATATAAACGAGCGTGAAATAAATAGGGTAAGTAAAATTATAGAAACTTATTCGGGTATTAGAATTCCCAATAATAAGCCTATAATTGGTGAAAATGTATTTACTCAAGTAGCAGGAGTTCATGCTGATGGAGATGCCAAAAATAAATTATACTATAACGATTTATTACCTGAGAGATTTGGTCGTACAAGAGAATATGCATTAGGTAAGACATCAGGTAAAGCAAACATCAGAAAAAATCTTGAGTCTTTGGGCATTGATTTGGATGAAGAATCAATGAAAAAAGTAACATCACGTATTATTGAGTTAGGAGATAAGAAACAGCAGGTAACCCCTGAAGATCTTCCTTATATTGTTTCTGATATACTTAAGAACGAAGATTTGGAAGAAAAAGTCAAAGTAAATAACTATTCTTTATCTTTGACACGAGGTTTGAAACCGGTTGCCAATGTTTCTGTTGAGATTGATGGAAAAGTACATCAAGAATCTGCATCCGGAGATGGACAATATGATGCATTTATGAAGGCATTGTGGAGTATATACGATAAGCTTGGTAAACAGCATCCTATTTTGTCTGACTATGCTGTTACAATTCCTCCGGGAGGTCATACAGATGCCTTTGTACAAGCCATAATTACATGGAATATGAATGGTAAAATATTTAAAACACATGGTTTAGATGCAGACCAAACAGAGGCTGCTATTAAAGCTACAATAAAAATGTTGAATATTATTGAGAAATATCAGTAAACAGATTCTTCTTAACTAAAACGAAAAAATATGAAAAGACTAACTATTGCTTTGGTTGCGCATGATCAACGTAAAGTTGATATGGTAGAGTGGGCAGAGTATAATGTTGATTTGCTAAAGCAACATAAATTAGTTTGCACAGGAACAACCGGTTATTTGATACAAAAAGCACTTGAATCTAAAGGAGCTGTTGTTGATATAACACGTATGCATTCAGGTCCATTAGGAGGAGATGCAGAGGTGGCAGCTATGGTTGTAAGACATGAAATAGATTTAGCAATATTCTTGATTGATGACTTAAATCCACAACCTCACGAGGCTGATATTCAAATGTTATTGCGTCAGTGTAGAGTTCATAACGTACCTATTGCATGTAATAGATATAGTGCAGATTTAATGATAACAAGTAGTTTGTGGGATGATCAAGATTATCAACCATCAATTCCTAAATATATATCATTCGATCGCGAAGAATTTGATAAGAAACATTCAAAATAATTAACAATGAATTTTAAAATAGCTGTATTGCCGGGTGACGGCATAGGTCCTGAAATATCTGTTCAGGGTGTTAATGTAATGACTGCAGTATGTAAAAAGTTTGGACATAATGTAAGTTATGAGTATGGAATATGTGGTGCTGATGCAATAGATAAAGTAGGAGATCCTTTTCCGGCAGAAACTTTAAATATTTGTAAGAATGCTGATGCTGTTTTATTTTCGGCAGTAGGTGATCCTAAATTTGACAATAATCCATCTGCAAAAGTGCGTCCCGAACAAGGTTTATTGGCTATGCGTAAGCAATTAGGACTTTTTGCAAATATTCGTCCGGTGCAAACATTTAAGTGTCTTATACACCATTCTCCATTAAAACCTGAATTAGTAGAAGGTGCAGATTTTATTTGTATTAGAGAATTGACAGGAGGTATGTATTTTGGAGAGAAGTATCAAGATAATGATAAAGCATATGATACTAATCTTTATACACGTCCTGAAATAGAACGTATTTTGAAAGTAGGCTTTGAATATGCAATGAAACGTCAAAAACATCTGACAGTAGTTGATAAAGCTAATGTATTGGCATCTAGCCGTTTATGGCGACAAATTGCTCAAGAAATGGAACCATTATATCCTGAAGTTAAAGTAGATTATATGTATGTTGACAATGCTGCAATGCGTATGATTTTATCTCCAACTTTTTTTGATGTAATGGTTACAGAAAATACTTTCGGAGATATATTAACAGACGAAGGTTCTGTTATTTCCGGTTCAATGGGATTGCTGCCATCTGCATCCACAGGTGAAAGTACTCCTGTCTTTGAACCTATACATGGATCATGGCCGCAGGCTAAAGGTTTAAATATTGCAAATCCTTTGGCGCAAATATTGTCAGTAGCTATGTTATTTGAATATTTTGATTTAAAAGAAGAAGGTAAATTGATTCGTAAAGCAGTTGATTGTAGTTTGGAATCTAATATTAGGACTCCTGAAATTCAAATTGAATCATATCCAAAATATGGGACAAAAGAAGTAGGCGAGTGGATTGTAAATTATATCAACAAGCAATAGCATTAAAAAATAGCCTTGGTTTATTTACCAAGGCTATTTAGTATTTCTAATGCTTTTTCAGCGTCTTTTTCGTATATATGTAATTTGATACCTCCAATTGGAGCAAACATGGTAAAGGGTTGCGCCATATTATCTCCACTTATAAAACAATCAATTCCGGCATCTTCTATTACACTTTTTTCGTAATGTGCTAATGCTAAATTATCGTAATTTTTAATGACTATTGTCCTATCGGCATCGCTCATATTTATTCTTTAAAAAGGAATGATTTGAAATCTTCGAAATCTTTACTCAAATATATACTTTGTTTTGTTCCCTTCATGAATTCTTGCAATTTTGCAGGAATTTGAATTTGAGTTCCTAGTATATTTTCAACCGTATCTTTAAATTTTGCAGGATGAGCAGTTTCTAAGAAAACACCCGTTTCATCCGGGTTTTTCATATCTTTTAAAGCCTGATAACCACATGCTCCGTGAGGATCTAAAATATATGTATTAACTGCAAAGCATTTACGCATTGTATCAGCTATTTGTGTGTCGTTATAGCTAACACCGCTTATATCTTTACAGATTGATTCGTGCGAATGTTCGTATAAATCCAAAACTCTTGCAAAATTGCTAGGATCGCCAACATCCATGGCATTTGCTAGAGTTGCTATAGAAGGGCGTGGAGTATAAATTCCGGTTAAAAGATACTGTAAGAAGATATCATTTCTATTATTTGCAGCAATAAAACGTTTAATAGGTAATCCCATACGTTTAGCAAATAATCCGGCTGTAATATTTCCGAAATTTCCACTAGGAACACATACAACCATATTATCAGCCTTACCTAGCTTTTTTAGTTGTGAATATGCATAAAAATAATAAAATGCTTGTGGCAAGAAGCGAGCAACATTGATAGAGTTAGCAGATGTCAATTTCATTTTTGCATTCAAGTCAGCATCCATAAAAGCTGACTTAACCAAACTTTGACAATCGTCAAAAGTACCATCAATTTCGAGTGCGGTAATATTTTGTCCTAATGTAGTAAATTGGCTCTCCTGAATTTTACTAACTTTCCCTTTCGGATATAGAACATATACATGTATGCCTTTAACTCCTAAAAATCCGTTAGCAACTGCACTACCGGTGTCTCCTGATGTGGCTACAAGTACATTTATTTTTTTATTTTCGCCTGCTTTTTGAATAAAATATCCAAGTAAACGCGACATGAATCTAGCGCCAACATCTTTAAATGCTAATGTAGGTCCATGGAACAATTCTAAGCTATATATCGAATCTTCAACCTTAACTAATGGTACATCGAAGTTTAATGTATCATAGACTATTTTCTTTAGAGATTCAGCATCAACATCTTCGCCGAAAAATGCGTCTGCAACATTATATGCAATTTCTTTAAAAGACATTTTATCAATATTCTGATAAAATGATGCAGGCAGCACTTTGATATTGTTGGGCATAAACAAACCTTTATCTTCAGCTAAACCCTTTACAACAGCGTTTTCAAGATCTACACAATTGACTAATTTATTTGTGCTGTAATATTTCATGAGTTTTGTTTTTTGAATAATGTTTCGATAAATTCAGTTCCTTTTAATAATCCGTAGCTTCCTTTTTGTGCAGAAAATTCGTCATAATTTTCAACTGCATCTGCAATCCCGTTAGGTCTGTAAATAATAAACGGAACAGGAGCATTAGTATGAGTACGAATAGCACAAGGTGTAGGGTGATCGGGTAAAACTGCAATTGTCACAGGTTCATTCCATTTCGATACTTCTTCGTAAATAGGACGTACAATGCGATTATCTAAATATTCAATTGTTTTTATCTTTAAATCGACGTCTCCCTCATGTCCCGCTTCGTCGCTGGCTTCTATATGTAGAAATACAAAATCATGCGTTTTAAGTGCATCAATAGCAGCTTGTGCCTTACCTTCATAGTTTGTATTATACAAACCGGTTGCACCTTCTACATCAATTGATTTTAAGCCTGCGTAAATTCCTATGCCTTTAATCAAATCAACAGCCGATATTACCGCGCCACTTTTTATTCCAAATGACTCCATCATAGTTTTCATTTGGGGTTTGTATCCTGCAGACCACACCCATATACTATTTGCAGGGTCTTTACCCATTTCAATACGTTTCAAGTTTACAGGATGCTTTGCCAACAATTCCTGAGACTTTAATGTCAACTCATTAAGTTTACGTGCAGTGTCCTCTGCTTCAGGCACTAATGCCTTAACCATAACATCAGCAAATGGAGTACCGGGAACATCATGAGGTGGTGTACATGAAATCCTTTTATCTCCACCTTTCATAATAAGCAAATGCCTGTATGAAATCCCATTGTGGAATGTAAACGTATCATCACCCAATTCTTTTTGCAAGTAATCAATTAACTCTTTAGCTTCTTCATTGCTAATGTGTCCTGCAGAATGATTCTTGATTTTTTTATTTTCAATGCAAATAATATTGCAACGCATAGCCATTTCACCGGGTAAAACAGCAACACCCATACTAGCTGCTTCTAATGCGCCTCTACCTTCAAAGCATTTGGCTACATCGTAACCTAAAACTTCCAAGTTGGCTATTTCACTGCCAGGTTTAAAACCATCAGGAACAGTTGCTAACATTCCGGAACTTCCCTTTTTTGCTAAAAGGTCTATATATGGCTTCCGGGCTTTTTGTAGTGGTGTTTTATTTTCTAAAATATCTATTGGCTCATCAGCCATTCCATCTCCTAAAATGATAATGTATTTCATATCTGTTCATTTATCATTGAAATAACGGGGTAGTGCCTCTTCTATTCTTTTTACAGTTTCATCAATTGGTTGCAGACTTTCTGCTCCTGCTGCATTTAAATGACCGCCACCTCCAAATATTTCGGCAGCAACTTTATTTGCCGGAAAATCGCCTTGCGAACGAAACGATAGCTTAACACGATCGTGATCTTGTCTTATAAATATTGAAAAATAGACGCTATCAATTGATAATGGCATATTTACAAAACCTTCAGTATCTCCTGTTTGATAATCATATTTTTCAAGATCAGATTTATCCAAAGCAACTATTGCAGTATGATATTCAGGGTATATTTTCATTTTTTCTGCTAATACATAACCCATTAAACGCATTCTGTTTTCAGAATAATTATTATATAAGTGTCTGTATAGCGAATCTTTATCAACACCTTTCCTTAATAGTTCAGCGAAAATAGTATATATTTCGGGGCTATTAGAATTAAATGCTAATCCACCTGTGTCAGTCAGCATACCCGCACAAATACATTCTGCCGTTTCATTTGTCATTTCCGAAAAATATCCCATTCGACATATTAATCTGAAGATAAGTTCGCTTGTGGATGCAATTTCAGAATGTGAAATCGTTATATCTGCAAATTCTATAAAATCAGGATGATGATCAATCATGATTTTTTTTGCATTACTTCCCGCAATATGTGTATTTAGTTTTCCAATTCTCTTCAAATTATTGAAATCTAAACAAAAAACAAGATCACATTGTTTAATAGTTTCAATCACTTGTGTTTCATTACCTTCATAGACTAGAATTTCAGAACTGCTTGGCAAAATATCTAAATATTTTGGAAAAGAGTCAGGAACAATAACCGTTGTTTCTTTCTCTTGTGAAAATAAAAAATGATACAAAGCAAGTGACGATCCAATTGCATCGCCATCCGGACTTTTATGTGTTACGATAGCAATTTTAGCGGCCTTGTTGATCGATTTTAAAACTGAAATAATCTTCTCTTCAGGAATAATTTTTGTAATCATATTTATGCAGTCTAAACTTCAGCAAAAGTAGTGAAAAGTTTGCATAAATCAACTATGATTCCGTTGGTCAGGAAAATAATTATTATACATAAATTAGAACAAACATAGCAAAATCGCCTTTTTGTAAGCATCATATAAGTGCTTAGAATTAAACCGAATATTGCATATACTTGCCACAATTCAATTTCAATATTTATACTGGCATACGGAAAATTGCAAATATAACTGATGCCATCTTGCATGTATTCAGCTATGTAATTAATTACAGTTTTGATAAAACCTGATATTATTGGAATAAAACTAGTAAAGAATAAGCATATAGATAAATAGATAAGCAATGTAGAACATGGTATAGCGATATAATTGCTTAATAAAAAATATGTTGGAAATTGATGAAAATAGTATAATGAAATAGGAAATGTACCTAATTGAGCTGCAATTGATACACTGGTTAAAGACCATATATTATCAAGTATTTTGTTTTTTAGTGGGATTAACTTATATATCTTTTTGTGAAATATTAGAATTGATAAAACAGCGCAATAACTTAATTGAAATCCAATATCATATAGATACATAGGCTCGTATAGCAGCATTAAAAATGCCGAAAAAAAAACCGCATTGTAAGTTGCGGATTTTTTTTGAAAAATATATGCTCCTGAGATTAGACTCAGCATTGCTGCCGAACGTACTACAGACGGTGGTAATCCGCACAGAAATGCATATATCCAAATGCATAATATTATACAAATGTGTTTAAAAATAGTGCCAATCTTGTTCTTTCCTAAAAAACTGAATATGAACGAAAAGGCTATATATATTATACCTATATGTAATCCGCTAACAGAAAGTACATGAGAGCTACCTGATTTGGCGAAGTCTTGCTTTATTTCGCTGTTTAAAGATGATGTGTCGCCAAAAGTTAAAGCTGAAATTAAACCGAAATTATTTGGATTTATAAAGTCCTTAAATACTCCAAGTAAAGCTTTACTTGCTTTATTGGCTTTATTTTTTAGAGAAAACTTTGTGTTGATTTTCATAAGATACCACTGCGTAGATGTTACATATGCAGTTGCATAAATTCCTTTGTTATTGAAAAAAGATAAATCAGTTTCCTTTAGTCTTACATGAGTTATTATCTTATCTCCTTCTGATAAATTTAAAGCATTGCTGTCTTTTTGTAAAAAAAGTACAGATTTGTAGCTATTTATGGCTTTGTTTTGTAAATCAACAGTTATTAGTACGCTTCTTGGTTTTTCTGTTGGCGTTTCAATAATTGTTGCAATAAATGTTTGTTCTTCCGGAACGCTTTGAATTGCCTCTTTATGCAAAATGCATACAAGATTGCCTATACCAACAAAAACTAGGACAAATGCCATACCATGCATCCATCTAAATTTATATTCGTCTTTATTAAATACGAATCGTTTTAGTGTATATAAAACGATTGCAATAATAAAAGAAAAAAAACTTATCCCAATAATGTTAAAGTATATTCCGACTATGATACCTATAATCAGAGCAATAACAATTCGAGAAAAAGGATTTTGATGTAAGAATAAGATGGGAGAATTCATTTATGTTATAGTGCTTTTAATTGTTTGATAGTTTCTATTGGATCTTCCGATTTAAATATGAAATTTCCTGCTACCAAAGCATCGGCACCACATTCTTTTAACTTTTTACCTGTATCTAAATTAACACCACCATCAATCTCAATAATTGTATTAGTATTCTTTTTAAGAATCAGTTCCTTAAGAGCTTGAGTTTTCTTTAAAGTATTTGGAATGAATGCTTGACCACCATATCCGGGATTTACAGACATTAATAGGACCATATCCAAGTCGCCAATAACATCTTCAAGCAGAGATACGGGGGTATGAGGGTTTAATGTTACAGCAGCCTTAGCTCCGGTAGCTTTTATTTTTTGTATTGTTCTATGTAAATGCGTACAAGCTTCGTAATGTACGTTAATTATTGAAGCACCAAATTTTGCAAATTCGTTTATAAATTTATCCGGCTCAACAATCATTAAATGAACATCCATAGGTTTCTCACATTTGTCTTTTATGGATTGTAATATAGGAAAACCGAAGGAAATATTCGGCACAAATACGCCATCCATGATATCTAGGTGTAACCAATCTGCATCACTACGATTAATCATGCGTATATCTGATTCCAAGTTAGAGAAATCAGCAGATAATAAAGAAGGTGCGATAATGTTCATAGTTTTTTTTGCAAAGATAATTAATTTATTCCTTTAATCTTTGCTATTTTAATTAACACCTTTTGATGTTTGAGCTTGGTAACATGCT
>JAKIYQ010000051.1:0-10019 GCA_022708465.1 Bacteroidota bacterium
AGTTCAGGGAGCGGCAGTCCATCACGTAATAGCAATGTTGATTATAATCGCAGTTCATCACCATCTCGTTCTTCCAGCGGATACAGCAATGGTAGCAGTAGCAGTAGATCGGGAAGTAGCTATAGCGGAAGCGGAAGAAGTTCAGGAAGCAGTTTCAGTGGAGGAAGCGGAAGAAGTTCGGGAAGCAGTTTTAGTAGTGGAAGCGGAAGAAGTTCAGGTGGCGGATTTAGCGGTGGAGGTCGTAGCTCTGGAGGTCGTAGCTCTGGCGGAGCAGGTAGATAATTACAATAATGTATTTAACTAATTAATATGAAGAGAATTATTGTTTCTATAATGGGGTTATCATTTACTTTGCTTGCATTAGCACAAAGTATGCCCTTTATGAATAATTATGATGCAACTAAGTTTTCTAGTACAGAATTAAATGGAACTGCCAGGTTTATGGCAGTTGGAGGTGCTATGAGTGCATTGGGAGGAGATGCATCAACATTAGTTTATAATCCGGGTGGTATAGGCATTTATCGTAGTTCTGAAATGACTTTGTCTCTAAACACACATTGGACAAATACCACTATGGCCGGAAATGCACAACGATATGTAACTGCCAATTTATCTAATGTTGGATACATTGGTTATTGGGATTTAAAGAAAGAAAAAGGTTTAGTTAATTTTAATTTTGGAGTAGCATACAACCGCATGAAAAACTTTGATAGGAATGCTGCATACTCGCGTAATAAAAACTATTCTATAAGTCAGATACTTGCTGCATCAACTCAAGGTGTTGATAAAGTAGATCTTGTTTCGTCTGAAGGTTATGACCCATATAATAATCCTGATATTGCATGGCGTTCAATTTTAGGATATTGCTCGTATACTTTTGACGACATTTCTGACAATACATACACTTCACATTTTGATGAAATTGGAAGAGGAAACGTATCTGACAATGTTTACTTTAACGAACGTGGATTTGTGGATGAATACGCCATAAGTTTAGGAGGAAATGTTAGTAATATATTCTATTGGGGTATGAGTTTTGTATGCAATTACATGGATTATAGTTTAAAGCAATCCTACTACGAAAGTATGGCAGACCAAAGCACTATAGAGCTAAATAATTATTATAGAGCCATCGGAACAGGTTTTACATACAAATTAGGATTTATCGTAAAGCCTATAAATTGGCTACGTATAGGTGCTTCTTTTCATACTCCAACATGGTTTGCTGTTAATAGCTACAACTATAGCGACATTTATACAAAGATTTATACAGGAGGAACTTCTGCAAATTACAGTATTCAATCTCCTGAAGAAGGAGAACGCGCATATGTTAACTCTCCAATGAAAGCCATTGCCGGTTTAGGTTTTGTACTAGGAAAGTTCGGGTTCGTTGGAATTGACTATCAATATGCCAACTATAGGGGAATGGAAATTCAATCATCATCACGTATGGATAATGTAACAATGAAAAATATCATACTTAGCGAGATGTTGGATACTCACACCGTTCGTTTAGGTGTTGAAATAAAACCTATTGAAGCATTATCTTTAAGAATTGGCGGTGGATATACAACTCCTTGCGAATCTTTTAATGGTTCAAGATTGTATTATGATAATGATACACGTACTGATTTTGAATACTATAATGACAATGGTTCATACAATATAACTGCTGGTGTTGGTTATCGTATAGGTAGACATGCTATTGATTTGGCATATGTATACCAAGTAAACATGGCAAATTATTATGAATTTTCGAACCCTTCGAGTTCTATGTATTATATAAGTGATCTTGTTGTAGATCCGATTGATTTAAGAAGTGTACGTAACCAGATTGTACTTTCATACGGAATCCGTTTCTAAAAAGTACAAACTAAATATTCTGACAGAGTTTACATTATTGTAAGCTCTGTTTTTTTATTGTAGATATGATATCATGAGAAGCAATATCTGATGCAACAGAAGAGCCTAAATTAGATGAAATTTGTCTGTAATCAGACATCATAAGATTTCGATATTCATCATTTTGGATAATCTTCTTAAGTTCAGAGATGGTATTTTTCGCAGAAAATTGATAAGCAAGCAGTTCTTTTACAACCTGCTTATTTGCGATTATATTCACTAATGAAATATAGGGTATTTTGATCATATATTTTCTTCCAAAATCGTATAAAACACCTGGAATTCGTATAGGATAACATACTATTTGCGGAACATTAAATAGTGCCGCTTCTAGTGTGGCAGTTCCGGAATTTACTATTGCAATTGAGGCGTTTGCCAACAAATCATAGGTTTGGTCGTAAACGATTCTAATACCTTTATTAATTGCCGGCTGATACATTCTCATGTCAACTGCAGATGTTGCTGCCATTACGCACTGATACCCCTCGAATTGTGTAAAATCTATTTCATTAAGTACTGAAATAGTTAGGCCAACTTCTTGTTTGCGACTACCCGGCAACAATGCAATAATTTTCTTATCAGGAAGTGAATTTTTCTTCAAAAAATCTGCCATACTACATGTATGTGCACGACTTACAGACTCGACAGTTGGATTACCTACATATACTGCCTCGCAGGCAAATTTTGCATAAAAGCCGGGTTCAAAGGGAAAAATTGCATATACCCTATCAATATATTTTCTAATAAGTTTTACTCTAGACGTTTTCCATGCCCATATTTTGGGAGGAATATAATAAAAGACAGGTATAGACAGCTTCTCTTTTACGTATCTCGCAATTTGAAGATTAAATCCCGGATAATCAATTAGTATAACAGCGTCAGGTTGATATAGTTTTATATCTTCCTTGCATTGTTGAATATTCTTCAATATAGTTTTAGCATGCATCACTACCCTGACGAAACCCATAACAGCAGTATCCCTATAATGACGCACTAGACTGCCTCCTTGCGCCTGCATTAAATCTCCGCCGTAATAACGAAACTCAGCATCCGGGTCGTTGACTCGTATAGATTTCATCAAATTAGATCCATGTAAATCTCCTGATGCCTCACCTGCTATTAAATAATATTTCATTAAAAGAATAAATAAAACAGAAGCATTAAATATGGAGTAAGTCCGAGTACTCCACCTCTACATATATTCCATCTTTCAGTATGATAACCCCAAAACAAGATTAGTAAATCGGGTAATGAACAAAAAATCAGATACTGTAAAAAAACCGGCTGATGCATCCATATTGGTACTTCAGACAATGGAGTTCCGGATACTATATTCCATGTTACCACAAATAGTAAAAATGGCAGCAATAAACAAGAGACTAGACCGAGATAAAAATTATCTAGTTTCTTCATAATTCCATGATTTAAGTTTATTTATTGCATCATAATCGGTCAAATCGACTCTACAAGGTACAACTGATACATACGAATTTCTCATTGCAGCCTCATCGGTATCTTCTGCATCCGTTTCTAAATCAAAGAAATCGCCTGTTAACCAATAATAATTATTGCCTGCCGGATCTTCTCTTATAACGAAACGCTCTTTCCATCTTCCATAGCATTGTCTACATACTTTCATGCCTTTAACATGCTCAACAGGAGGAACATTCACATTTAAGCATATATCTTTAGGCAAACCCTCATCTAATACCTTTTGCGTAATTATTGCCGCGTAACGAACTGCTTCTGTAAAATCGGCACGCGGATCATAATCACATAATGAAAACCCTATAGATGGGACGCCTTCAATGCAACCTTCAATAACTGCACCCATTGTACCTGAATAGATAGAACTAATTGATGTGTTTGAGCCGTGATTAATACCTGCAACTACAACATCCGGTCTACGATCAAGTACTTTATATAATCCTATTTTTACGCAGTCGGTTGGAGTTCCATTACAACGATACATCACTAAACCATCTTTCTCATAATGTTTCCAAATTCTTAAAGGAGTATTTACAGTTATAGCACTTGATTGAGCCGAACGAGGTCCATCCGGAGCAACAACCACGACATCTCCAAGAGGCGTAACTGCTTCTATTAAAGAATGAATACCACGGGCATCTATTCCATCGTCATTCGTAGCCAATATTAATGGTCTATTCATATTCACAACAAGTGTATTTTATGTTTTTGTAAAATTTCAGAGGCTTGAACCATATTATCAGGTTTAATTACTACGCTCGCGGTTTCTCCTTCTGAAAATGCATACATATACTCAATGTATATTTTTGCTTCCGCCAACAAATCAAGTACTTTATCTAAAGAACCTGATTTATTTGGAATATTAACTGCAATAACATCAGTTAAAGAAACTGCAAATCCTCTATCCTTTAGTAATGTGCGAACTTTTTCGGGTTCAGGAACTATTACACGTAATATTCCAAAATCTGAATTATCTGCTACACTAAAAGCCGTCATATTAACGCCGGCCTGCCCTAATATTTTTGTTACATCATTAAGACGTCCCGTTTTGTTTTCTAAGAAAACGGATAATTGTTTTGTTGCCATATCAGTTTCTTTTTTAGTGTTTATTTAAAAACGCGTTTGTCTAGTACTCGTTTTGCTTTACCTTGACTACGTTCCAAAGAACGAGGTTCTACCAATCTGATTGTAGGTTGTATACCAACTACACTTTGAATTTTATGCGCTAATTTTTTTTGCAGATTCAGCATTCCGCTTATATCATCTGTATAATATTGTTCTTTTACTTCGACTTGAATCTCAAAGACGTCTGTATTGTTAACACGATCAACTGTGATAAAGAAATGCGGTTCAAATTCTTCGGTTTCGCATATTACGGCTTCTATTTGAGATGGGAACACATTTACACCTCGTATGATTAACATATCATCGCAACGTCCCATTATCTTAGCCATTCGAACAGAAGTACGTCCACATTCGCATTTATCATAAATTAAATGGGTCAAGTCTCTCGTTCTAAAACGAATCATTGGTATTCCTTCTTTTGTAAGTGTTGTAAACACTAACTCACCTTTTTCGCCCGGCGCTACAGGTATTCCTGTTTCAGGATCGATAATTTCAGGGAAGAAATGATCCTCACAAAGGTGCGTTCCACATTGAAATTGGCATTCGTGACCAACTCCAGGACCCATAATTTCAGTCAAACCATATATATCGTAGGCTTTTATCCCCATCTTATGTTCAATTTCTTGTCTCATTTGTTCGGTCCACGGCTCTGCTCCGAATATTCCGACTTTCAACTGAAACTCATCACGCGGAAATTCGGATTTTTCCATACTTTCAGCCAAATATAAAGCATACGATGGTGTACAAGCTAATGCCTTTGCACCTAAATCGTGCATCATCAATAGTTGTTTTTCTGTATTTCCTGCAGACATTGGGATCACGGTTCCACCAATTGTTTCGACTGCTCCATGAGCGCCAAGACCTCCGGTAAATAAACCATAACCATAAGAGACTTGAACGACATCGTTTTTACCTAAACCGAATGCTGTAAGACAACGCGCTCCTACTTCTTTCCATATATTTAAATCATTACGAGTATAGCCTACAACAATTGGCTTACCTGTTGTACCTGAAGACGCGTGTACTCGCACTATTTCAGACATAGGAGAAGATAATAATCCAAAAGGATAATAGTCTCTTAAATCTTTTTTTGATGTAAATGGAAGTTTTACGATATCATCTATTGTTTGGATATCACCCGGCATAACGCCGGCTTCCTGCATTCTTTTACGATAAGGTTCGCAATTATAGTATACTCTATCTACAACATTTCTTAATCTTTCGCTTTGCAATTTACGCATTTCTTCGCGATCCATGCATTCAGCAGTTTCATTCCATATCATGATAAACTTTTTTTTTCTTAGGCAAAGATAATGCAAGCCGAGAGTAAATGAAAATTTATTTTCGATTTACCGAGGCGCAGCTTATTTTATGAAAAGATAATGCAAGCCGAGAGTAAATGAAAATTTATTTTCGATTTACCGAGGCGCAGCTTATTTTATGAAAAGATAATGCAAGCCTCCCTTCTTCACACCAACACAAATATCAAATTGTAATGCTATTTGCTAAATTTGCTTTCAATCTTCATTTATTTTACGTAAAATATTATCACTTTGCAATGATTAAAATCATTTTACTAACCTTTTGGTGAAAATATATAAAATACTATGTCATTTTGTAATAATTTTGCCTTTAATTAAAACATATAGTAACATGAAAAAGAGATGGATTATTTTAATGGCATTCATGGTTTTGTTTGCCGTTTTAGGTTTGGTTCTTCCGGAATCAGCAAGTTGGTCAAGTGAAAATGAACCAATAGACTACGCTAATGTCGCTTGGATGATCACAGCAACTATTTTTGTACTAATGATGACTCCTGGACTTTCTTTCTTTTATGGTGGAATGGTTAGAGCAAAAAACGTAATATCCACTATGCTGCAAAGTTTTATGGCAATGGGCATTATTAGTATTATATGGGTAGTGATCGGATTCAGTCTTGCCTTTGGTGATGATATAGGAGGATTTATTGGAAATCCATTTACGTATTTCATGTTTAGAAATGTTGGGGCTCACATTCCTTCTGGTAACGAAAACTTATCCGGACTTGGATTAACAATACCTCTTGCATTATACGCACTGTTTCAAATGAAATTTGCCATCATAACACCCTCTTTGATAACCGGTTCTTTTGCCGAACGCGTGCATTTTTCAGCATATCTTGTATTTATGGCGTTATTTTGCTTGTTCGTATATTGTCCTTTGGCACACTGGACCTGGCATCCTGATGGATTTTTAAATAAAATGCTTGTAAAAGATTTTGCCGGAGGTATAGTTGTTCATGCATCATCAGGTGTAGCCGCATTGGTAGGAGCCTTGTTCTTAGGCAGAAGAAAACAATCTACAAAACACGTTCCGGCAAATATACCATTTGTTATGCTAGGCGCAGGAATGTTATGGCTTGGTTGGTTCGGATTTAATGGCGGCTCGTCGCTGGCTGCCGACAGTGTAGCGGTAAAAGCTTTTCTAAACACCAATATAGCATCAGCTACCGCAATGATCGTTTGGATTTTATTTGATTGTTTGCGTGGACATAAACCATCTGCTATGGGTGCAGCTGTTGGCGCTGTAGTAGGACTTGTATCAATAACACCATCGGCCGGATGGGTTTCGGTTGGACAAAGCATTTGCATAGCATTTATAACTGCTCTTGTGTGTAATATAGCTATCCATTGGAAAAACAAAACCAATGTTGATGATGCGCTCGATGTATTTCCAACTCACGGAATAGGCGGTATTTTGGGTACGATATTAACAGGCGTATTTGTATATGAAACAAATGAGATCAGCTATTTTCATAGTTTTCTAAATCACTTATTGTCAGTTATAATTGTTATTGTTTATACATTCTTGGTTACTTACGCTTTATATTGGATTACAAACAAGATGATTAAAATGAGAGTATCTGAAAAGAATGAAAAAGTAGGTCTTGACATGAGTCAACATGATGAATTATATGGCGTTGAAATGCTTACAAATAGCAGAGAATTAGCCGAGTACGAACTTACTCAAGATTAGTCTAAGTAATTGATATTTGTCCATTATAAAGATTGCCGATAATTAAACCATGTGATTATATGACATATATTATTTGACTGATTTTATGATACTAAAATCTTATGAAATAAATTATTATAACTTGATTAAAAAAGTTTTTATCAATATGCAATACTACTTTAAAATAAAGCTTAATTTTGCACCGCCTAATAATAACTAATAATTTTATACAATATGGTCAAAATAACCAAAGAAGCTGCCTTGCTATATCACTCTCAAGGAAGACCAGGGAAAATAGAGGTAGTACCAACAAAACCATACAGCACACAAACAGACCTTTCTTTAGCATACTCACCTGGTGTAGCAGAGCCATGCTTGGAAATCCAAAGCAAGCCTGAAACTGTATACGACTATACCGACAAAGGAAATCTTGTGGCAGTTATTTCGAACGGAACAGCGGTATTGGGACTTGGCGATATTGGTGCCATGAGCGGGAAACCTGTCATGGAAGGCAAGGGACTTCTTTTTAAGATATATGCCGGAATTGACGTTTTTGACATTGAAGTAGACGAAAAAGATCCGGACAAATTTATTGAAATTGTTAAAGGTATAGCTCCTACTTTTGGAGGAATTAATTTGGAAGATATAAAAGCTCCTGAATGTTTTATAATTGAGGAACGCCTAAAAAAGGAACTTGATATACCTGTGATGCACGATGATCAACATGGAACAGCAATTATATCGTCGGCAGGCTTAATAAATGCATTAGAAGTAGCAGGGAAGAAAATAGAAGAGGTGCGCATTGTAGTTAATGGTGCAGGAGCATCAGCCACATCATGCACCAAATTGTATGAATCACTTGGAGCGCGCCGCGAAAATATATTAATGTTAGATAGCAAAGGTGTGATTACATCTGACAGAAATGGATTAACCGAAAATAAGAAGTATTTTGCTACCGACAGACGTGATGTTCATACATTGGAAGAAGCTATAAAAGGAGCCGATGTGTTTTTAGGTTTATCAAAGGGGAATGTACTTACACAAGATATGATTCGAAGTATGGCTGCAAATCCTATAGTATTTGCTTTAGCAAACCCGGTACCGGAAATATCATACGAAGAAGCTATTGAATCACGCCCTGACGTACTAATTAGTACCGGACGATCTGATTATCCTAATCAGATAAATAACGTAATAGGATTCCCATACATTTTTAGAGGTGCACTTGACACTCGTTCGCGCGCTATAAATGAGGAGATGAAATTGGCTGCAGTACATGCAATTGCAGGTCTTGCTAAAAAGCCTGTACCTGATGTTGTAAATACTATATACAATGTTAATAAATTATCTTTCGGGCCTAAATATTTTATTCCAAAACCTGTTGATCCACGATTAATAACCGACGTTTCAATAGCAGTAGCCAAAGCAGCTATTGAATCTGGAGTTGCGCGAAAGAATATTGACGATTGGGAAGCATACAAAACATGGCTCAGCGAACTAATGGGACAAGGGTCTAAGCTAACACGTCAGATGTATGACATGGCGCGTCATAACCCGCAACGCGTTGTTTTTGCAGAAGGCATACATCCAAATATGTTAAAAGCTGCAGTTCAAGCAAAAGCCGAAGGTTTATGCTACCCTGTTTTGCTTGGTAATGACGAAAAAATAGGAAAATTAGCGACAGAATTAGAACTAAGCCTTGATGGTATAGAAATTGTTAATCTAAGGCACGACAACGAAGCAGAAAGAAGAGAAAGATTTGCACACATATTAGCAGAAAAGCATGCACGCAAAGGATACAACTTCCAGGAAGCTAATGATAAAATGTTTCAACGCAATTATTTTGGAATGATGATGGTTGAAACCGGCGAAGCAGATGCTCTTATAACAGGTTTGTACACTAATTATGCTGATACAATAAAAGTAGCAAAAGAAGTTATAGGCATCCGAAAAGGTTATTCTCATTTTGCTACAATGCATATTTTAAATTCAAAAAAAGGAACGATATTTGTAGCTGACACTTTGATTAATAGGCATCCGGATACCGATACTTTGATTGACGTAGCCAGATTGTCGGCCGAAACAGTAGAATCATTTAATCACACGCCAAATATGGCTATGTTGTCGTATTCTAATTTCGGTTCAGACGAGAAAGGCAGCCCCGAACAAGTACACGAAGCCGTTGCGTTTATGCAAGAGCAATATCCTGATTTAGCTATTGACGGAGAAATGCAGGTAAATTTTGCGCTAAACAAAAAATTGCGCGATGAAAAATATCCGTTTACAAGATTAAATGGCAAAGACGTTAATACTCTTATTTTCCCTAACTTAAGTTCTGCGAACTCAGGTTATAAACTGATACAAGCAATGAGCGAAACAGAAGTTATAGGACCAATACAAATGGGATTAAACAAACCAATACATTTTACAGATGTAGAATGTTCTGTACGCGATATCGTAAATATTACAGCTTATGCCGTAATTGACGCTTTAGTATCAAAAAGGAAAGC
>JAKIYQ010000106.1:0-2067 GCA_022708465.1 Bacteroidota bacterium
TGACTGATAGGAACTGTCATTTCGGGAATTTTGCGGTTTTTCGTCGAAATTCAGCTTTTTCCCCGAACTACGACTTTTTCCAGCCCGAACAACTAAATTTTAATTGACCGCCTCAATCGCTTGGCTCTAAGTCAGTAAGCGGGTTTTTTTCATGCACAACACGGATTTTTTTGTCGCACGTGGCTTTTGCAGGTCGGTGTTTTATTGAGGAAATTCCTAGATATAAAATACTAAATCAGAAGGAAGTATATGGATATTGAGCTCAGCAATTGAAAAATTTAATAACAATATCGTAGAGAAAAGAATTGTTGCTGCTGGACTTGATAAAAACATATTAAAACCATCGATTATAAAAGAGGAGAATGTTGCGGATAAAACTAAAAACGGTGCAGGTATGCTCGCAACTTTTCTTCCTATAATAATAGTCGTGTTGCTTACTGTTGGAGGGGTTCCTGCTGCAACTGACCTTGTTGCGGGAGAAAAAGAAAGAAATACATTAGAACCGCTACTTACTACAAGGCCAGGAAGGATTTCAATTCTAATTGGAAAATATATGACAGTTACATTGTTTTCTTTTATAACAGTTGTTGCCAGTGTAATAGGTATTTTTGTAGGATTTTTAATAAATCCTAATGCTTTAAGCATTGGAAGTGGGGAGCAGATTTCAGGGTTTAGTATTCCAGTGCCTGCAATTATGTTTTCAATTATGCTTGCAATTGCATTAGGAATGACATTTGCAGGTTTGCAGATAGCACTTAGTACATATGCCAAGTCATTCAAAGAGGCGCAGATATATCTGTCATTCTTAATGATTGCTGCAATGGTTCCTGCATATGCTAACATGTTTACACAACCAAACGATATTCCACTATATTCGTTTTTTGTGCCTGTTCTCAATACAATAGCAGGATTTAAAGTTGTACTAAGTGGAAATATCAATTATTTGTATCTGTTTTACGCATTTGGGTCTTCAATTATTCATGTAGTATTATCACTAGCTATTGCAGTGCGTATGTTCAGCAAAGAGAAGGTATTATTCAGAAGTTAAGTAGAGCATTACTTGGAAGTCAAATATTGACTACCCATAATAAGATCGTACACAATCATCTTATAATCCTTAAAATATTGATTCTTTTGATCGACATTTTTACATAAGGACTTTTGAAGGTAGATATTATCTTTTTCAAGTCCTTTTAAGATGTTGAAGTAACTTGGATAATCTACGCCAGAGTCCTGTAATACTTCTAATGCAATATGTGATGGTGAAAACGGCTCTGTAAATGTTCTGGTCTTTTTATAATTTGACCATGAAGCATATGGTGTTGTATATGTTCTAAGTTCCTTCTTAGCTGGATCGCTCTCAGGATTTAGACGGTTATAAACGTTTCTAAGATCTTCAACAGTCCCGAGTCTTGGTAAATGATCCCCAAAGAAATAGACGAGTGTTGGTGTTTTTGATTTTTTTAGGGATGTAATTAACTTATCTAATGCATTTGAGCTGTCTCTTATTCCCTCTGCATAAGTACTTAAAATGCCGAGTTCTTCTTCATTAAGTTGGCTTGATTTAGCTTTAACATTCACATTGTTGTATTTTTCTATATATGGGTCATGATTTTGCATAGTAACTGAAAATATAAACTTAGGATCGTCCCCTGTATTTAAAAGATCCAGTATTCTATCAACTAATTTATCATCAGATATATAAGGACCTTTCGTATCGGTGTTTTTGTTAAAATCATTTTCAGTAATAAATTTATCAAATCCAAAAAAATTATAAACCTTGTCTCGATTATACATTTGAGGGAAATATGGGTGAACAGCAATTGTTTTATATCCATTATCGTTCATTACTGAAACAACGCTAGGAGTATTCCTTCTGATATATACATTATAAGCAAGAACGCCAGGTCCAAAGAAATAATTCGTTAGACCAGTTAAGGCTTCAAACTCAACATTTGCAGTACCGCCCCCGATTGCAGGAGAAATTAGCTCACCTTTTTTGTACTTTTTAAAGCCCTTCATTATATCTTCGCTAAAACTTACATTCTTTAACTTAGTCGGATCCCA
>JAKIYQ010000052.1:0-9936 GCA_022708465.1 Bacteroidota bacterium
AACTTATGTTGTAGAAGGACATACAGATCAACGTGGTAGTTATGAATATAATGATATATTGTCAGAAAAACGTGCTAATGAGGTAAAAGCGAAATTAGTAGAACGTGGTGTTGATGAGAAGATACTTATAATTAAAGGTTATGGTGAACGTAAACCAATCTTTGAGAATCCTAAGAATGAAGAAGAGTTTTATCAAAACCGTCGTGTAGTAGTTGATACATTTAAACCTGAAAATAAATAAAAGCCATGAAAAAGAACTTTAAATTATTAGTGTTGTTTTTGCTCGTGGGCACAAGTTTGTTTGCTCAGGGCGATTTTAAAATGTCAGAACAAATGTTCTCTCGTATTAACCAAAACCCTTCTGCTGTTGGTAATAATGAGAAAATCCAATTGTTTACTGCAACAAGATTACAGTGGGTAGGTTTGGGTTTGGATCAATCTCCAACTTCAGCTTTGTTAAACGCACATTATTATTTGGATAAAATCAATTCGGGTTTCGGTATAAGTTTTGTTTATGACGAACTTGGTTTGTCTAATCAAACAATCAATGCAAAACTAGTTTATGCATACAATATTGACTTAGCTGAGAATTGGCTTTTGTCATTGGGTTTGTCCGCAGGTGTTATAAATAAACGTTTTGATCCAAATAGACATGTATGGAAAGATCCTACAGATCCAAATCGTCCAACAGAAGTGTTGGCTACTACCGATTTTGATTTAGACTTCGGTTTTGAGTTGTCATACAAATATTTATTGATAGGTGCATCTATAACACACTTACCAAATATTTCAAAAGAAGTTTCAACTACGACAGCACCATCTCATATCAATGCTTATGTTAGAGGTAATATTTATTTACCACATAAATTTAATTTGATTCCTGCTTTCGCATACACCAATATTGGTGCATTGAACGGATTTAAAACAGAAGTGTCAAACGAGCATTTATTAGATTACAGCATAACCGCAATGTACAATAATATGTGTTGGTTTGGATTAGGTTATCGTTCAGGTATAGCCGGTACATATTCAAGCGATGTTATGTCATTTATGATAGGATATGAATGGCATTGGTTACGTATTGGTTATACATACGACTTGAGTGTTGGAAAACTTATGGATTTGTCTTCAAGCACACACGAAATTATGTTGTCATTTATAATACCAACAAAGAAACCGGTTGTTTGGTAGTTTGAATAAATTCTAAAAAATAGAGACTTAGTGTACTAAGCCTCTATTTTTTTTGTATTTTTGTTTCTATTAAAAATACTTGAAATATGAAGAAATTTGCATCTATAGTTTTCGGACTATTATTAGCTACTACAGCTTTTTCTCAAAAATATTATCAGTCGATGTATGAGCCGGCAGATAATGATAAAACAGCGCAAACTGAAATGAAGCAGTCAAAAGAAGTAGATATTCATCCTATAAATCCTGCTCTTGAAAAACAACAAGAATCGCAAGATAAGATATCGGAGTCTACAGATGTTTATACAAAGATTGACGGAAGTAAGGTTACTTCTATATACCATGTTGTAGTTGGTAGCTTCCAAAGTAAAATTAATGCAGAAAATTTGTGTAGCACATTGAAAAATGTTGGTAAAAATTCTTTTGTAGCCCAAAATCAACAAGGAATGTTTAGGGTGTTTTATTATTCTACAAATGCTGAGTCTGAAGTGCGACAAGCACTAACCGAAGCCAGAACACAATATCCGGATGCATGGATGCTAAAACTTAAATAATGAAATGCTCTAAGATATTAATATTTATTTTTCTTATTGTATCGGTTTTTACTTCATGTAAAGACTATACTCGTTTTTATAAGGATGTTTCAAAAGAATCAGTCAATATCAAAATAGAACGTTTTGATATTGATTTGTTGAATAGTGATACAGTTGCATTAAGAGCAAAATACGGGCAGTTTTTTGATCTGTATACATATCGTATCTTAGGTCTAAACAATGGTTCACAATTGTCTATGTTTTTAAATGATACTTCGATTATGCGTTTGTATTCAGATGCAGAAAAAACATATAAAAACGTAGGTGATATAGAAAAAGAACTAACTACTGCTTTCCGTTATTATAAATGTTATTTTCCTGAAAATCAAATTCCTCGTGTGCTTTTTCACGTTTCAGGCTTTAATCAAGCCATAGTAACTACAGATTCTGTTGTATCAGCAAGTATTGATGAGTATTTAGGGTCTGATTATCCTATGTACCAACAAATTGTGTACCAATATGAGTTGCCGTTTATGTCTAAAGATAAATTACCAATAGACATAATGTATGGTTGGCTTTTGGCAGATTATGATGAAGATACTGATAGTGACAGGCTATTGGAGAGAATGTTAAATCAAGGTAAATTAATGTATTTGTTGCAGGTGTTCTTTCCGGAACGTGAGCCTTACGAGTTTTTATCATATACTGAAGAAAAATATGAGTGGTGTGAAAAATACGAAAAGGAAGTGTGGGGCTATATTTTAGATAATAAAGAATTATTTTCATCTGATTGGCGAACAATAACTCGTTATATGCAACCGGCACCATTTACATCAGGCCTTGCATCAGATTCTCCCGGAAGGATTGGAGTGTTTATAGGATGGCGCATTATTAGTTCTTATATGGATAAACAAAAAGATCTAACATTAAAAGATTTAATGTTAGAAAATGATGCTCAAAAAATTCTGCAATTGTCAGCTTATCGTCCATAAAAAAACGGCTTAATATAGTTATTTTTATTACCTTTGCACCTCAAATTTATATAGGATGATTACCATTGAACAATTAAAAGAGATACAAGAACGCGAGCTTGCGTTGAGGGGGTATCTTTGACATCGATGAAAAGCTTATTCAAATAGAAGAGGAAGAACTTAGAACTCAAGTACCCGGCTTTTGGGATAATATTAAAGAAGCCGAAGCTCAAATGAAAAAGGTTAAAGACCTAAAACGTTGGGTAGATGGTTACAATGAGGTTAAAAAAGCGACAGAAGAGCTTCAATTAGCATTTGATTTTTATAAAGAAAGTATTGTTTCTGAAGAAGAGGTAGACTCTGCATATACTCATGTCTTTACTTTACTTGAAAGTATGGAGATGAAAAACATGTTATCTTCTGAAGAAGATCATTTAGGAGCAGTTTTAAAGATTGTATCCGGTGCCGGTGGAACAGAAAGTCAAGATTGGGCATCGATGCTGCTTAGAATGTATCAGAGATATTCTGAGAGAAATGGCTTTAAATGGATAATTAGTAATTATCAAGATGGCGATGAAGCAGGAATTAAAACTGCAACTCTCGAAATTGAAGGCGATATGGCTTATGGCTATTTAAAAAGCGAAAATGGTGTGCATCGTTTAGTTAGAGTATCGCCTTATAATGCTCAAGGTAAGCGTATGACTTCATTTGCATCAGTATTTGTGATTCCATTAGTAGATGATACGATAGAGATTGAAGTTAATCCTGCATTGTTAACATGGGAAACCTTTAGAAGTGGTGGCGCAGGAGGTCAGAATGTCAATAAAGTAGAGTCCGGTGTTAGATTGCGTTATCAGTACAAAGATCCTTATTCTGGTGTTGAAGAAGAAATTCTTATTGAAAACACAGAAACCAGAGATCAACCGAAAAATAAAGAAAATGCTTTACGTTTGTTGAGATCTCAATTATATGATAGAGAATTACAACATCGAATGGCAGAAAAAGCTAAGGTTGAAGCCGGTAAAAAGAAAATAGAGTGGGGATCCCAGATCCGTAGTTACGTGTTTGATGACAGAAGGGTTAAAGACCATCGTACAAATTATCAGACATCTGATGTTCAAGGTGTTATGGATGGTAAAATTGAAGAATTCATCAAGGCATACTTGATGGAATTCGATAGCTGATTAAATTAATATCTGATTATATAGAAAATTTTACAAAAAAATGAATCAAGAATTAAACGACCAGGAGCAATTTAGACGTCAAAGTCTGGAGACACTTAGGAGTATCGGAATTAATCCGTATCCCGCTGCAGAATTTCCTACCAATGCATTTTCTACAGAAGTGAAGGAGAAATTTACAGATGATGGCGAAAAATATGAAGTCGTAATGGCAGGACGTTTGATGAGTCGCCGTATAATGGGCAAGGCATCATTCGCTGAACTTAAAGATTCTAAAGGCCGTATTCAATTATATATTTCGCGTGATGAAATATGTAAGGGGGAAGATAAAGAACTTTATAATACCATATTTAAAAAATTGCTTGATATAGGCGATTTTATAGGAGTAAAAGGATATGTATTTAGAACGCAAACAGGAGAAATTTCTGTTCACGTTTCAGAATTAATTGTATTGTCTAAATCACTTCGTCCGCTTCCAATTGTAAAAGAAAAAGACGGCGTCGTTTATGATGCTTTTTCAGATCCCGAATCTAGATATCGTCAAAGATATGTTGATTTGGTTGTAAATGAAGAAGTTAAAGATATATTTGTAAAACGTACCAAGGTTTACTCTTCAATGCGTGAATACTTTAATAGTAAAGGTTATTTGGAAGTTGAAACTCCAATATTACAATCAATTCCCGGAGGAGCATCAGCCAGACCGTTTATTACTCATCATAATGCCTTAGATATTCCATTATATTTACGAATTGCTGACGAATTGTATTTGAAACGTCTTATCGTAGGTGGTTTTGAAGGAGTATACGAATTCTCCAAAAACTTCCGTAACGAGGGTATGGATCGAACACATAATCCTGAATTTACATGTATGGAAATTTATGTTTCATACAAAGATTATAACTGGATGATGGATTTTACAGAGCGCATGCTTGAGAAGATATGTCACGATGTAAATGGAACTGACGAAGTAAAAGTCGGTGATAGTGTAATTAGTTTTAAGGCTCCTTTTAAACGTATTACCATGATCGATTCAATAAAGGAATTCACAGGCATTGATATTACGGGAATGGATGAGAGTCAACTTCGTGATGTATGTAAGCAATTACATATAGAAATTGACGAAACAATGGGTAAAGGTAAGATTATTGACGAAATATTCGGAGATAAATGCGAGGGCAATTATATACAACCAACATTTATCACAGATTATCCTATTGAAATGTCTCCATTGTGTAAGCGTCATCGTAATAATCCAGAGCTTACAGAAAGATTTGAGTTGATGGTTAACGGGAAAGAATTATGTAATGCATATTCAGAATTAAATGATCCTATTGATCAATTAGGTAGATTCCAAGATCAATTAAGATTAAGTGAAAAAGGAGACGATGAAGCAATGTTTATTGACATGGACTTTGTTCGTGCTTTGGAGTATGGTATGCCTCCAACTTCAGGAATGGGTATTGGTATAGATAGATTAGTTATGCTTATGACCGGTCAAACAACTATTCAAGAGGTACTACTTTTCCCACAAATGAAACCGGAAAAGAAACAATCGTCAAATTTAGAAGAGGAGAAATAGACTATGGAAGAAAAATTTACGAATAAAGATCGTAAAGTTTGTATTATGGGTGGTGGTAGCTGGGCTACTGCAATTGCTAAAATAGCGATGACAAATGGTCGTCATATTAATTGGTATATGCGTCGTCAGGAACAAATCGATCAGTTTAAAGCTTCCGGATTTAATCCATCATATTTGAGTAGTGTTCGGTTTGATGTAAAGAAAATCAAGTTTTATTCAAATATAAATTTAGCTATAAGATATTCTGATATATTGATATTCGCTACGCCATCACCATTTCTAAAACAACATTTAGTAAAACTGACCAAGTCATTGTCTGACAAAATAATAATATCAGCTATTAAAGGTATTGTGCCGGATGAAAATATGATAGTTTCTGATTATTTTCAGAAATATCATGATGTAAAGGAAGAAAATATTGCTGTTATTGCCGGTCCTTGCCACGCTGAAGAAGTTGCTCTTGAAAGATTGTCATATCTTACAGTTGCAAGTAAAAATCTGAAATTAGCAGAAATGTTTGCTACACGAATTGCGAACAGTTACTTAAAGACATCTACCACTACTGATGTTCGTGGTATTGAATATGCATCAGTTTTGAAAAATGTATATGCTATTGCATCAGGTATTTGCCACGGATTAAAATATGGTGATAATTTTCAAGCTATTTTAGTTTCAAATAGTATTCGCGAGATGGGTCGTTTCGTTGATGCTATTTCGAAAGATGATGAACGTAATATTCAAGACGCTGCATATCTTGGCGACTTATTAGTAACTTCATATTCTAAATTCAGCCGTAATAGGACTTTTGGTTCTATGATTGGAAAAGGTTATTCTGTACGTTCATCTCAACTCGAAATGGAGATGATTGCAGAAGGATATTTTGGTACTAAGTGTATTAAGGAAATTAATGAAGAATATAAGGTTGATATGCCTATATTGGATGCTTGTTACAATATTTTGTACGAAAGAATTGCTCCAAACATAGAAATCAAAGTATTAACAGAAAAAATAAGATAAACTATAATTACTTACAAAAATGGAAGATATTAAATTATCAATTGACAGTTGTCTTAAATTTATATCAAAAGACAGCGTAGCAAGTTACGAAGCTCAGGTTAAAGCATGTTCAGAAACATTGCATAACGGAACCGGTAAGGGAAATGACTTTTTAGGTTGGCTTAATTTGCCTTCTTCTGTAACTGCTGATTTTTTAGCAGATATTAAGGCAACAGCAGCATATTTGCGTGCAAATTGTGATGTTGTAGTTGTAGCAGGTATCGGTGGCAGTTATTTAGGAGCAAAGGCTGTAATTGATTCTTTATCAAATAGTTTTGAATGGTTACAAAATAAGAAACCTATTATTGTATATGCCGGTAATAATATCGGTGAAGATTACCTTGCTGAATTAACCGAGTTTTTGTCTGATAAAAAGTTCGGTATTATTAATATCTCTAAATCAGGAACAACAACCGAAACTGCTTTAGCTTTCCGTTTACTTAAAACTCAATTGGAAAAACAAATGGGTAAAGCAGAGGCAAAAAAACGTATAGTTGCAATAACAGATAAAGCTAAAGGTGCATTACGTACTTTATCAACGAAAGAAGGTTACAAAACATATGTTATTCCTGATAATGTTGGTGGTCGTTTTTCTGTATTAACACCGGTTGGTTTGTTGCCTATTGCCGTTGCAGGATTAGATGTTGACAGCTTGATTGCAGGAGCTCAACGTATGGAAAAAGTTTGTGGATTGAATACTCCATTTGCAGAAAACCCTGCAGCTGTATATGCGGCTACTCGCAACGAGTTATATAGAAATGGCAAAAAAATTGAAATTTTAGTAAACTTCCAACCTAAACTTCATTATTTCGCTGAATGGTGGAAACAGTTATATGGTGAAAGTGAAGGAAAAGATAACAAAGGTATTTTTAATGCTGCTGTTGATTTTACAACAGATTTACACTCAATGGGACAATGGATTCAAGAGGGCGAACGTAGCATCTTCGAAACCGTTTTGTCTATTAAAAAGCCAAATAAAACAATGATGGTTCCTTCTGATGAAGATAATCTTGACGGATTAAATTTCTTGGCAGGTAAACATGTTGATGAAGTTAATAAAATGGCTGAATTAGGTACAATGTTAGCACACGTTGATGGCGGTGTTCCTAATCTTAAAGTAGAAATACCTGAATTGAACGCATATTATATTGGTCAATTAATATACTTCTTTGAAAAAGCTTGTGGAATTAGTGGATATCTATTAGAGGTTAATCCATTTAATCAACCGGGAGTAGAGGCATATAAGAAAAATATGTTCGCATTATTAAACAAACCGGGTTATGAGGCTGAATCAAAAGCTATTCAAGCTCGTTTGAAATAGTATTTTTATTAATGATAAAAGTCCGGATAGAATTCTACCCGGACTTTTTGTTTTTGTTATAGTCTATTTTTTAGTTTTTCGTTCCAACTCGTTCAGGTTTTCAAGTTTTTTGCGTTTCAGAAAGTCGTAGATGCCTTCTTGATGTTCAACTATACGTCCACCTCCAAATTCATATACTTTTTCAACCAAACCATCTAAAAAGTCGCGGTCGTGAGATACAACGATTAGTGTTCCGTCGAAATCCGATAATGCTTGCTTTAATATATCTTTGGTTCTCAAATCAAGGTGATTAGTCGGCTCATCTAATATTAATAAATTGACCGGTTCAAGTAATAATTTTACCATAGCAAGTCTTGTACGCTCGCCCCCTGATAGAACCTTTACTTTCTTTTCCGATTCTTCTTTATTGAACATAAATGCACCTAGCAAATCTCTTATTTTTGTACGGATATCACCTACGGCTACATCGTCAATTGTTTGAAATACAGTTAGTTCACTATCCAACAAGGATGCCTGATTTTGTGCAAAATATGCTATTTGTACATTGTGACCTATAGTTAATGTTCCATCGTATGGGATTTCACCCATGATGCACTTAACTAATGTAGATTTACCTTCTCCGTTTTTACCTACAAAAGCAATCTTTTCACCTCTTTTAATTGTGAAACCGGCTTTTGAAAACACATTTTTTTCGCCGTAACTTTTAGACAAGTTTTCTGCTATTACAGGATAATTACCTGAACGTGGTGCAGGTGGAAATTTTAGTCGTAGTGCAGATGTGTCTTCTTCATCAACTTCAATCAGTTCAAGCTTTTCCAACATCTTAACCCTCGACTGTACTTGTAGGGTTTTTGAATAAGTACCTTTAAAACGCTCAATAAACTCTTTTGTTTCAGCAATCATTTTTTGCTGGTCATCAAATTGTTTTTGCTGCTGTTGGCGTCTTTCTCTTCTTAATTCCAAATAGTGTGAATACGAAGCTTTATAATCGTAGATACGTCCTAAGGTAACTTCTATGGTTCGTGTCGTGATGTGATCAACAAAAGCTTTGTCGTGCGAAATTACTATAACAGCTTTGCCATTTTCAATCAGAAAATCTTCAAGCCACTGAATAGATTCAATGTCCAAATGGTTGGTAGGCTCATCAAGTAATAAAACGTCGGGTTTGCGCAATAATAATTTTGCCAATTCTATTCTCATTCGCCATCCACCGCTAAAATCACTTGTTTGTCTGTGCAATTCACTGCGCTTAAAACCTAATCCAAGCAATGTTTTTTCAATTTCGCCGTCGTAGTTAATTTCTTCTATGCTGTAGAATTTTTCGCCAAGGTTTGATACTTCTTCAATTAAATGCATGTATTCTTCGCTATCGTAGTCAGTTCTAGTTGCTAACTCTTCATTAATAGCGTTGATTCTTGCTTCCATTGAGTGTATAGATGCAAAGGCTTGAGCTGCCTCTTCAAACACGGTACGCCCATCCTCGGTCATTAAATGCTGTGGCAAATATGCTACAATGCAGTCTTTAGGTATTGACATCTTACCTTTGGTGGGTTCTTTTTCTCCTGCAAGTATCTTTAGTAGTGTAGATTTGCCGGCTCCGTTTTTGCCCATTAAGGCAATTCTGTCGCCATCGTTAATGGCAAAAGAGATGTCTTTAAATAGGGTGGTTCCACCAAATTCTACAGTAAGTGCGTCAGCAGTAATCATATAAATTTATTTGTTTGTTGGGCATAAAAAAAGCTGCTAAAAACTTAGCAGCTTTTTGTGGGCGTTGACGGATTCGAACCGCCGACCCTCTGCTTGTAAGGCAGATGCTCTGAACCAGCTGAGCTAAACGCCCTTTCATTAAAGTGATGCAAAAGTAATATGTTTTTTGTATCCTTCAAAATTATTTGAAAGAAATTTTTAAATTATTATTTATTTTATTAATAATCAATATTTTGCAAATCATGAAATTTGAGTGATTTTTGTGAAAAATAGAGAAAATAAGATGAATAAATCCAAAATATAAATGATTTTCTAATCAAATTCAAGAGAGAAAAAAGGAAAATAATGAAAAACTATAAATAACAAAAAATGCCTATTTTAGGGACTTTCAGAAAAACAG
>JAKIYQ010000107.1:0-2054 GCA_022708465.1 Bacteroidota bacterium
AAATGAAGTTGCACTAAAAAAATAATCCAAAGTAGCGATTCTGTGTTAGAATTGAGTTGTGACACCACAATTCGAAAGGAACAGCTACCATGGACAAACAAAATTATACCACAGAGCATGTCAAATGGCAACACCTAACATCAGAAGAACGTCATGAAATTGAAGTGCGTTTGAAAGATAAGTGGAAGCCATATCGCATAGCCAAACATCTCGGAAGACCATACAATACCATAAAAAACGAAATAAAACGTGGAACTGTATCTTTATATAACGGCAATGTAAAGCGTTATAAAGCTGATGCTGGAGAAGCAGTGTACAAACAGAATCGCAGTAATAGCAAGCGAAAATATCGTTGTTTAGAAACATCAATGTTTTTACGGTATGTAGTAAAGGAGTTTAAAGGTGAAGGTTGGTCGCTTGATGCCTGCTTTGGACGAGCAAAGGAACAGAACCTGTTCCCTCGCAAATCAATGGTCTGCACGAAGACGCTCTATAACTATGTAGACCTTGGCATGCTTCCTATAAAAAACATTGACCTGCCAGAGAAACTACGTCGAAATACAAAGAAGAAAAAGGTCAGAGAAAACAAGAAGAATCTCGGTAAAAGTATAGACGAAAGACCAAAAGACATTGAGAAACGCACAGAATTTGGACATTGGGAGATAGATTCAGTGCTTGGTTTTAAAGATGAAAGCCAACCGGTTGTTATGACATTGGTAGAAAGAATGACAAGAAATGTCCTTTGGATAAAAGCAAAAAACCACACCGCAGCAGCTATCGAAGAGGCGTTAGCAGAATCATTCAAAGCATATGGCGAAAGATATGCTGATGTGTTTAAGAGCATTACCGCCGATAATGGTTCAGAGTTTGCTGGCTTATCAAAGCTTGAAATTCTCGGTATAGGCGTATATTTCACTCATCCATATTCATCGTGGGAAAGAGGTACAAATGAGTGTCATAACAAAATGCTAAGGCGGTTTATTCCCAAAGGAAAGAGCATCTCTGATTACAGTGCAGATGATATTCTGCTATTTGCTGATCTAATCAATAGTTTGCCACGAAAACTATTAAAATATCGTACGCCGGAGGAACTATTTGAAAAGCAACTCGATTGTGTTTATGCTGCTTAAGCTGTCGCGTTGATTTGTGATTCCTCCGTTCGGGGCTTCGCCCCTCTCTCCGTCATCACAAATCAAATTACTTAATCGTTACGGATTTACAATTAGTGCAACTTGCTATTGCAATTTACGGAAGATAATTTTCTTGAAATTTATAATTTATTATGGCTGTATTAATGTCATATTGAGCTATAATATCAGGTATTTCACGGTTTCGTATTTCTTCGAAATAGTATCTTTTTCCGTCCAAATAAACAAATCTACTATTATCTTCTATTAATAGTGTAAGTGCCGTTTTTGATGAATAATGCCAGACATCTTCGTCTAAATTTTGTTCATCAATTTTAGACACAATCGTTATAATCCGTATATTTGATATACCTAACAAACAAAACTGTTTGAAAGCGCTTTTTGTTTTATTAAATATAGATCGATATTTAATTGAATCGTATGTAACATTGAAATCTCGTATTAAAATATAATCTGTTTTTTTAAAACGTTTATGTTCAAGACTCAGGAAACTGCTAATAAAAGAAGAAAAAAAGGTATCACATGCCATACAGGCGCTACCACGAAATTTCACACATTCATATAGGTTTACTTGAACACCGTATGTGTATTCCGAACGCAGAATACAACCGCAAAAAGGACAGTATTTGGGATTGAATGGTACAACCGCAACCTTTTTAGGCAATCCATTTAAATTGCATTTATTGATTGGAACTGTTTCAAGCTTAATATTGCCCAACTGAATCATATTACACCTCACGCTGTTTTTTTAATTGCTCATAAACATTGCACAACAAACATCAAAATCATAACTTAAACGTTGAAAACATATATGACTATTAAACTCATCAGATAGAAGCGTAGCATATTTTATTAGATTATAATCATTCGTGATTGCTATAAATTGAATGATGTATTGGCATTCAG
>JAKIYQ010000108.1:0-2053 GCA_022708465.1 Bacteroidota bacterium
GATTTAAGTGTTGTTGCAGAAGGATTTAAAAATGATGAAAATGATGAAAATGCAGCCGGCTACGTATCACCAAAGATCAATAATTTTAGCCGTGAATTGGGCGAATCACTACTAATACCTGAAGGAGATGAAGCTGATAATTACTATTTTGAGTTGGTATCTGCTATATTGACAATTGAACAATACGCAACTACTGTTACGGCATCAAACGGAGGCACAGTTGAAGCAGAGGGCAATTTCAAATACGGAACAGAAGTTACTGTTACAGCATGGCCTAATTTGGGTTACAGATTTATCAATTGGACTGATGATGAAGGAATCGCTTCAACAGAAAATACATATACATACACAGTTGATGGAGTTCGTAATCTTGTTGCAAACTTTGAAGCCATTGTATACCACATCACCTACGAAACCGAAGTTGTTGAGTTAAACAACGGAAGCAATTTGATTATGGAATATACAATCGAAACAAAAGCTAATCTTATTAATGGTATGGCAGCCGGTCCATTTTACGATTTTGGGGGATGGTTTATAGATGAAAGTCTTGAACTGCAAATTCTCAACACAGATGAGCTAGGCTTACAAGATGTTACTTTGTATAGCAAATTTACACGCACTTTGCCCGCAGATACAGACATTAGAGTAATGTTAGGTAAACACCTTGGAGTACACAACTCTACCGGTTCTGAATTACTTGAAAATGGGTATTACACTTGGTATCACAATGATTCCGAACTTGCCGGACATAAATATTATGTAGAAGTTGGAGAACCGATTCCTGAAGGTACCTATGTTGTAACGATAAAATTAGATGATGGTATGGATGTTGTTCTATCACGCTACTTTGCAAATGAGGGTACTATATATCCAAATCCTGTTTATGTTAATGGTGAAGTCACAATTAATACCGGCTTTAATTCTATAAGTTATTACTACATTATTGACCAAACCGGTAGGATTATATATGAATCGAATGTTGATCAACAGAATGGTAAATTAAATATTACTGCACCTCCATACAATGGTAGATTTACAGTATGCGTTGTAGATTCAGAAGGAAAATCAATCAATTACAAGTTATTAGTTAAATGAATAAGTTTATGAAAAAAATAATATTATCCATAATAGCAGGATTTTCCACCTGCATAATTGCAAGTGCAGCTCAACCACAAGAAATAGAATCTTTGGAAAGTGTACTTTTACGCGACTATCAATACAACAAAACGGTTAAAGTTGATAGCAGTTTATTCTACAATCCTCATCAATTCTCAATATATGCAACACCAGGTTATGGAGCGCTAACATATAAAGGGAAAGAAGGAAATAGTGTAGGTAACATTAATTGTGGAGTTGGATTTGATTATACGTATTGGATAACCAAGAATATTGGTATCAGTGTGGGTTTGGAATGGATGCGTTATGTTGGAAGTTATAATTTCGACAATGTATATTCTGAAGATAATTATATAGATTTTAGTGACTTTATGTATCCGGAAGGAAATCCATATACTATTGTTCAGTTATCAAATATGGCAGAACGTCAAATAAGTGATTACCTCCAAACACCTATAAAGTTGCAACTTTCTATTCCTTTATCCCAAGAATGGGATTTTAGAGCAGCAATGGGTGTAAATATGGGATGGAACATAAATACAGTGCAAAAAATAAGTGGTGAATATATTCGCTACGCTGATTTCCCTGTAAGCCATGTTATTATTGACGACTCTCCTACTTTAGGTTTAGGTACTTACGATACTTATAGCAATCCAACAACAGAAAAAGTTATCGGTCACACATTTGGTGTTGTTGGTGAAATTGGTGCCGATTGGAAATTTCACGAACATTGGTTGCTGAATCTTGCAATACAAGGGTCTTATGGTATTAATGATGTTAAATTTCAAAACAAACCTTTTGCTGATTTAGAAGGATATTCAGGAGTTATTACAACTAATCGTGTAGGCGAAGTTCATACTATGAATGTCGGCATTAAGGTTGGTATTGCATATCGCTTCGGTAAGAGTTGCTATCAGAAGAAAAAAGATCAAGAAAT
>JAKIYQ010000007.1:0-40226 GCA_022708465.1 Bacteroidota bacterium
GTGGTTCTGATATTTGGTATGTAGAGAAAAAGGCAAACGGAAAATGGAGCAAAAAGCCCATTAATGCAGGGGCTGTAGTTAACACAGCAGGAAATGAAGCATTCCCTTATGTTGAAGGCAATACACTAATATTTGCATCAGACGGACATGTGGGATTCGGTGGATACGACTTATATAGTGCAAAAATAGACGGATTTTCGATTGCAGGTGTTCAGAATTTAATGAAACCTGTTAATTCATCGTTCGATGATATTAATTTGATTGTGTCGGAACCTAAAGATGAAGCTTTCTTGGTTAGTAGTAGACATCCTGAAACAAATGACGACATTTATCGTTTTGAAGGAATCTTCACAAGTATGATGGTTTCCGGCCATGTATTCAATAAAAACACTCAAGAGCCTATAGAAAACGCACAAGTTATTATAAATGGAATGGGCAAATCTCAAACAGTACAGACAAACAACGAAGGATATTATTACGCATTTATCGAAGCCGGAGATTTCTACAAATTATTAGCTAGCTCTATAGGATATATATCAGACATGTCAATGATTAAAACAGAAAAATCAGCAATAGGAACTTTCCCTGTTGAACAAGATTTCTATTTATCACAATCGGCAATGTCAATAAGTGGTCGCGTTTACGATTTGGAAACAAACGAACCATTTATTAATGAAGACGTTTTCCTACTAGAAGGAAGCGAAACTATTCAACAAACAAAAACAGACATTACAGGTCGCTACTTGTTTACTGACTTAGTAAACGGTAAAGAGTATCAAGTTAAGGTTAACAAACCAAACTTCTTGACTATTAGCAGTAAACCTTTTATATATCATGAAGGCGATGGAGACAATAGTGGTTTCGATCTTGCATCCATCTCTTATAACAAAGGTAATGACGATCCTATTAATAGGAATGGTCGCAATTCAAATGATGACGGATCTGTATCTTACGGACGCGAGATTTCATTGCATGAAATTTACTATAATTTCGATAGTGCAAACTTATCTCCTGAATCAAAAGATGCTTTACATAGAATCGTATTGCTTCTTAATTCAAATCCTACTTTAAAATTGGAATTTGGTTCACACACAGATATGAGAGGTACTGATGAATACAATGAAAAGCTATCTGTAGACAGAGCCAAATCAGTTGTTGATTATTTGGTTGGTGCCGGTATTAATAGAACACGCTTAACATGGAAGGGATATGGCAAGCGATATCCGGTTGTTGAAAATGCTATTACAGAAGAAGAGCACAGATTGAATCGTCGCACCACATTTAAAATAGTTGAAAAATAACCTAAAATACAGCACCATGAATAAATTTAATAAGATATGCCTGTTTTTGATGTTGCTACCCTTAACAATGCAAGCTCAAAGCGATCCACAGATAAGCCAGCATCTTTTAAGTAAAACTCATTATAATCCCGCAGTAACAGGAGCATCTTCCTATGGTAATATTACTTTAATAGGTAGACACCAGTTCGTTGGATTTAGTGGAGCTCCTGCAACAGGCTTACTAAACTTTGATATGCTTGCACCAAGTATAAATTCAGGATTTGGGTTATCTGTAGTATATGACCGTTTTGGACCACTCATTTCATATAATGCAATGGTAAATTATGCATACCATCTAAAAACAGGCGAAAATCAACATTTGTCGTTTGGTCTAGGTGCCGGTATACAAGTTCGTCAGTATGATGCCAGCGGTAATATTTACGAAAATGAAAGTGATCCTACCGAATATTACGATAGAGACACTCAATTTGCACCAACTGTTAACTTTGGATTGGAATACAATCTAAAAAATTGGGTTATTGGTGCTTCTATTACAAATATACAACGCTATTTTATGAAGAATGATTTACGTTTTCCGAATGTAAATTACTACTTATACACGCGTTATCGTTTCGAACTAGGCCGCTACTGGGATTTAATTCCAGGTATCGCAGCACATTACGACAACTGCACTGTTAATACCGAACTAAACTTAACTGTTCAATATATCAAACTATTTTGGTTAGGTGTATCTTATAGAATGAGTGACTTATTCTTAGCAGAATCTATTGTTCCAATGGTTGGTTTTAATATTACAGATTTTGTGCGCATAGGTTATGCATACGATTATAACTTAACTCAATTAAACCAATATAGCAAAGGAACTCACGAGTTATTATTAACAATTCGCTTCAAAACGAAAGGTGATACCTATAAAACACCTCGTTTCGCTGAATGGTAATGTTTTGATACTGTGTCTAAAGAGCAGAAGGAAAAAAAAGAAAATGAAATCATTGAGCAGGCTTATAAAAACCTGTTCAATGATTATCTAGCGTCGCCACACAGCAAAAAAGTTGATATTATTAATAAAGCCTACTCATTCGCTAAAAATGCTCATAAAGGCATTAGAAGGCTTTCCGGAGAACCTTATATTTTACATCCTATTGCAGTTGCTCATATTGCATGTAAAGAAATTGGATTAGGTTCTACTTCAATATGTGCTGCTTTACTACATGACGTTGTAGAAGATACCGACTATACGGTTGACGATATAAGAGATATTTTCGGAGATAAAATAGCACAAATTGTAGATGGACTAACAAAAATATCCGGCGGAGTTTTTGGAGAGCAAGCATCTGCACAAGCTGAAAATTTTAGAAAATTGATTATCACTATGTCTGAAGACATTCGAGTGATACTAATAAAGATTGCTGATAGACTTCATAACATGCGAACATTAGATTCGCAACCTACTGCCAAACAATATAAAATTGCCGGTGAGACTGAATACATATATGCCCCACTTGCTCACAGATTAGGCCTTTTTTCAATAAAATCTGAATTAGAAAATCTAAGTTTCAAATATAATTTTCCACAAGATTACAATTTTATTGGGAATCGTTTAATTGCAGAAAGAAACGAACGTATGGCTATGTATGATCGTTTTTCTCTTCCTATTATGAATAAATTGAATAGCTTCGGTTATCAATTCATAATGAAAGAACGAATAAAATCTGTATATTCGATTTGGAATAAAATGCAAATTAAACATCTTCCATTTGAAGAAATATTTGATATTTTAGGTGCACGTATTGTATTCACACCTTCACCAGGCGCAGATGAAAAACTTGAATGTTGGAAAATATACAACATCATAACACAGATTTATACTCCACACCCCGAACGTACAAGAGATTGGCTTAGCACACCAAAAGCCAATGGATATGAAGCTCTGCACGTTACCGTGATGGGACCTGATGGATTTTGGATTGAAGTTCAAATCCGAAGTAAAAGGATGGATGACATTGCAGAGAAAGGACTAGCTGCACATTGGAATTATAAAAAAGACTATACTTCCAGCGAATCAAAGATAGAAGAATGGCTTAATACGGTAAATGACTTACTTAAAAATCCGGATTCTGATGCCATGCATTTTTTAGACTCATTTAAATTAACTTTATATGATGCAGAGATTTTTGTATTCACTCCAAAAGGTGAAATGAAAACCATTGCAGCCGGATCTACCGCTTTAGATTTTGCATTTGAAATACATTCTGACATTGGTACGCATTGTATTGGTGCAAAAGTCAACAATAAATTAGTTCCATTAAGCTATGTATTAAAAAGTGGAGATCAAGTAGAAATTTTAACAGCTAAGCACCAAACACCAAGTGAATCATGGCTTGAGTATGTTACTACTGCCAAGGCAAAAGAAAAATTGTGTGCCATATTAAAACAATCAGCCAGGACAGTTAAGACTAAGGGGGATGAAATTCTTCGCAATAAACTAGTTTCATTAGGATATAACATAAAAAAAGATTATCCGACTGAAATTATTAAACGACTTCTAGACTTTTATAAACAAAAATCACTAGACTCACTTTTAACAGTTGTAGGGAAAGGGGAACTTGATTTAGTAAATCTATCAGATGCGGTTAAAGACAAGAACAGACGTTTAACTATACGTTATTGGACACCTAGCTTCTTGAGACCCAAAGCTAAAGAGGAAAAAAAGCCGGAAGAAATTGAAACAACAATAAACAAATCAACAACTAGTGAGACACCTGAAGAACGTCAGATGTCTGACGGAGACCATATTATTGCATCATGTTGCAAGCCTATTCCGGGAGATGATATTATTGGCTTTATTAATGATAAAGGACAGATTGTTGTTCACAAACGCAATTGTAAAGAAGCCTTACGTCTAAAATCACAAAGAGGTTCTAAAATTGTTACAGCAGAATGGACTGATAAAAAAGAACAATACTATACTGCACTTATTGAAATTCAAGGTATTGACAGAAAGAAAATGCTATCTGACATTGTAAATGTTATTTCCATAAAGATGGAAGCTAATATAAAGAAACTTACAGTTTCTACCCTAGATGGTATATTCGATGCAAAAGTCAATATATATGTTAGTCATGTGGACGATATAAAACGACTTTGCTCAGAAATAAGAAAGATTGACGGAGTTGAAAGTGTTGCCCGAATAGAAGAATGAAAAAAAACTTTTATATATTTATTTTGATACTTATGATTGCAAGCAATTCAGCATTGTCGCACAATAATCCTTTTTTTAAACCATTTAGTAATATTTATCAAACGGTTCCGTTTAGTCAAATCGAGATAAATGATTATACAGAAGGTTTTGAAGCCGGTTTAGAGGAACAAAGCAAGAATATTAAAGCAATTATTGACAATAAAGACAAACTTACATTTGAAAATACTATTGTAGCTATTGAACACGCAGACGAAATACTTGGCAGAGTTGCAAATGTACTTTTTAATCTTACAGAAGCTGAAACCAATGATCAATTAGACGAATTGGCACAAAAATATTCTCCAAAATTAACAGAAGCCTCCAATAAGATATTTCAGAATGAAGATTTGTTTGCAAAAGTCAATTACATATATCAAAATAAAGCAAGCTTAAATCTTGACACTGAAGATTCTATGCTTTTGGAAGAAACCTATAAGGCATTTATAAAATCGGGCGCAAATTTATCTAAAGATGACAAAAAGAAATTCTCTGATATAAGTAGTAATCTAAGTAAACTTACATTATCATTTGGTCAAAACGTTCTTAAAGAAACTAACGCATACAGCATTACAATAACAGATAAAACAAATCTTTTAGGATTACCTGATTATGCATTAGCAGCTGCAGAACAAAAATCTAAAGAAAAAGGATTAGAAGGCTGGACATTTGATTTAAGTATGCCAAGTTACTCTTCTTTTATGCGATACGCAGAAAACCGAGAATTACGCGAAAAGTTATATCGTGCATACAACTCTAAATCAAATAAAGATAATCAGAACGATAACAGAAACATAGTTAAACAAGTAGTCAACAATCGCTTAGAAATTGCCAAGTTGATGCATAAAACTAATTTTGCTGCATATAAGTTAGAAAACACAATGGCCCAAAACACAGATAGCGTGTACAAACTTTTAAATGAGCTATTATCTAATTACAAACCAACTGCCGAAAATGAATTTAAAACTATATGTGATTTTGCAAGGACATATACAGGCGATTCGGATTTTAAAATGCAATCATGGGATTGGTCATTCTTTTCAGAAAAATATAAAGAGCAGAATTATGATTTAAATGACGGAATGCTTAAACCATATTTTGAATTGGATCGCGTTAAACAAGGTGTATTCTGGTTAGCCGGTGAATTATATGGTTTGCAGTTTAAACATAACCCATCAATTGATGTTTATCACCCTGATGTGAAAGCATACGAAGTTAGAGATGCAAAAAATGAATTAGTTGCCATATTATATACAGATTTTTTTCCACGCGCGAGCAAACAAGGTGGAGCATGGATGACTGAATTTAGAGGCGAACGTATATTAAATGGGAATAGATTAATTCCACTTATCTCCATTGTCATGAATTTCACAAAGCCAATAGGCGATACACCCTCTCTTTTGACTTTTGATGAGCTTACTACATTTTTACATGAGTTCGGCCATTCTTTACATGGAATGTTGGCAGATACAAAATATGCTAGTTTGAGCGGAACAAATGTATATAGAGACTTCGTTGAGCTACCATCACAACTAATGGAGAATTTTGCAACAGAGCAGGCTTTCTTAGATAAAGTAGGTATACATTACCAAACAGGCGAAAAAATTCCAGCTGAACTTGTAAAGAAAATTAAAGATACAGAGAATTACAATGTAGCATACTTTTGCGTTAGACAATTAAATTTTGGTTTCTTAGACATGGCATGGCATACTATAAAAGAAACTTTTGAAGGAAACGTAGAAGAATTTGAGCATAATGCATGTAGTAAAACAACAATGTTTCCCAGTATCGAAGGAACTTGTATAAGCACTCAATTTAACCATATCTTCTCCGGTGGTTATGCTGCAGGATATTACAGTTACAAATGGGCTGAGGTATTAGATGCAGACGCATACGATGTATTTAAAAAACATGGAGGAATTGATAAAACAACTGCAGAATCATTCAAGAATAACATTCTCAGCAAAGGTGGCACAGAGCATCCCATGACACTATACAAACGATTCAGAGGTCAAGAGCCTACAATTGATGCTTTGCTCAAAAGGAACGGAATAAAATAGAATTACAAGACGTATTTCTCAATAACGAATGCAACTGCATCCTCATCGTTTGTATAAGGGCATATGTAGTTTGCTGCATCTTTAACAACTTGCTGAGCATTTTGCATAGCAACTCCCATTCCGGCATACTTTATCATTGACAAATCATTAAAACCATCTCCACAAGACAATAATTGACTTGGACACATTTTTAGTTTATCTAAAAGTATTGCTAATGAATATGCCTTATCAACACCTTTGGGCATAAATTCCAAGAAAAATGGTTCGGAACGGAATACGCTTAAATTTGGGAATCGTTTATACATATCCTTTTCAACTTTCTCTAGAATATCAGGTTCTCCAACAACCAAACATTTTGGAGTTGGAAAATCAGTAGCTGATACTAAATCGGCAACTTGACAAACGGGCATTTTATTAATCGAAGATTCTTTTTGTACATACTTATTTGAAGCGTTATCAGAAATAAGAACATCATCAGCATAAGTAATTGCATTCAAACCATACTCGGCAACTTCTTTGCATATTTCAGATAAATCAGAATGCGATAGCACTTGCTCGTAGATACAATTATTATTTTTACAGTCCACAATTTTTCCACCATTAAAAGATAGAATATAACCACCCCACTTATCTAAATGAATTTTTCTTGCAGTTGGCCATATCCCATAACAAGGTCTGCCTGACACTAAAGCTACTTTAATTCCTTTGCTTTGTGCCTCGTCAAGTACATTAATATTACGTTCTGAAATGGTTTTATCGGTACCGGCTAATGTGCCGTCAATATCTAATGCTATCAATTTATGCTCATTCATACACTCAACTTGAAATTAAAAAAAAGAGTTGCTTACAAATAAATCTAAGCAACTCTTTTTATCAGCGACTATCTTAATGTAGTTTGTTTTTTACTAATTAGAACCAACGTACAAAACAGAAGTCTTGACGATGCGGTAGATCAGCATTTTTAGGGAACATACGGAAAGCACATTTGAATGAACCACCATTATCAACTTTATCTTTCAAAGTGAAAGTAAGTTTTGTTCCTTCTATATTAGTTAGTTTCATTTCACGAACTTTAAACAACTTGTCAACGCCATCAACCAAATTTGTTGAAATAAATTCTACGCCTATGCTATTTACCAATTCAGGATCCTTCACATCAATTAAGACTGAACCTGAATATTCGCAACCTGATTCAGCCACTTGATGAAAGTTCTCTGAAGTAAATACGTCTAAAATTTCAATAGAATCCCATGCTGATGAAACTTTCTCTTTCCAAGCAGCAATTTCTTTAGCTTTCTCAAAGTTCTTTGCCTGTAACAACTTACTTCTCTTAGCTTCTTTGTTATAGAAACGTTCGATATAGTCGTCCAACATACGTTTTGTTGTATATACAGGAGCAATTTTTGCGAATGAATTTTTAATGTATTGTACCCATTCCGGAGAATATCCTTTGCTATTCTTTGCAAAATATAGAGGAATAATCTCGTTCTCCAAAATTGAATAGATTGTAGCAGCATCTAACTGATCTTGGTGTGCTTGATTTGTATAAGTACGTTTGTCTGTCAAAGCCCAACCCGCACCTTTACGATATCCTTCATACCACCATCCATCAAGAACTGAGAAGTTCAAAACACCATTCATTTCAGCTTTTTCACCTGATGTACCTGATGCTTCCAACGGACGTGTAGGAGTATTCAACCAAATATCTACACCTGAAATCAAACGTTTTGCCAAAGCCATATCATAATTCTCTAAGAAAATTACTTTACCTAAGAATTCAGGACGACGAGAAACTTCAATGATATTTTGGATCAATTTTTGACCACCTGCATCAGCCGGGTGAGCTTTACCTGTAAATATAAATTGAACAGGATATTGAGGGTTGTTAACTATCTTAGCTAAACGTTCTAGATCTGTAAACAACAAGTGAGCACGTTTGTATGTAGCAAAACGACGACCGAAACCGATTGTCAAAGCATCCGGATTAATTTTGCCTAAAATATTAACAATACGAGAAGGATCACCTTGGTTCTTCAACCAGCTTTGTGAGAATTTAGATCTTATATAATCTACCAACTTAACCTTAAGAACTTTACGTGTTTCCCATATTTCTTCATCAGGAACATTGTAAATATTTTCCCAATGTTTCAAATTTGATTGATCTGACATAAAGTCAGGACCAAAATATTTCAGATGAAGTTTTTTCCATTCTGAAACCGCCCATGTAGGATAGTGAACACCATTAGTAACCCAACTTACATGCAATTCTTCAGGGAAATAACCATCCCAAATTTTCTTAAACATATTTTGAGAAACTTTTCCGTGCAACCAGCTTACACCATTAACCTCTTGACATGTATTGCAGGCAAACACTGTAACAGAGAATTTTTCGGTTAAGTCGCCCGGGGTTTCGCGTCCCATATTCATAAAGTCAGACCAATCCAAGCCTAATTGTGAAGAGAAATCAAACATATATGCTTGGAACATTGCTTCTTCAAATTTATCATGACCTGCAGGAACCGGTGTATGAGTTGTAAACAATCCTGATACACGAACAATTTCCATTGCTTCGTTAAATGTCAAACCTTTATCTTTAATTAAATCGATTAAACGTTGTACATTTAAGAATGCTGCATGTCCTTCATTACAATGATATACTTCTTTTTCTACGCCTAAGCATTTCAAAGCAGCAATACCACCAATACCCAACATAATTTCTTGTTTCAAACGATGTTCATTATCACCACCATATAATTGATATGTAATTGTACGATCTGCTTCGCTGTTTTTCTCTGTGTCTGTGTCCAACAATATTAAACTAACGCGACCAACATTTACACGCCATAAATTAGCATATACCGTACGACCCGGATAAGGGACTCCTATTGTAATGGGTTCTCCTTTTTCGTCAACCAACTGTTCAATAGGCAATGTATCAAACATTTGCGGTTCGTATACTGCTATTTGCTCTCCATTCATTGACAATGTTTGTGTAAAATAGCCATAGCGATACAAGAAACCAACTGCTATCATATCAACATTACAATCACTTGCTTCTTTCAAATAGTCACCGGCTAAAACACCTAAGCCACCTGAATATATTTTTAATATATCTGTCAAACCATATTCCATGCTGAAATATGCTACAGAAGGAATAGATTTACTAGGTTTTACTGATACGTACGCACAAAAATTTGCATAAACTGCATCTATACGTTTCATAAAATCAGCGTTCTTTGCCAACTCCACATATTCTTCACTTGTCAGCCTTTGCAAAAACAAAACCGGATTTCTACCAACTTCGATCCATAATTGAGGATTCATTTCGCTGAACAATTCTACGGCTTCATAATTCCAAACCCACCATAGGTTCTTTGAAAGCTCCATTAATTTTTGAAATTCCTTTGGGACGTGAAATTTAACAGTAATAGGTCTCCAGTTAGGATAATTAGCATTGCATACTTGTAATTTCATAATTCTATAATAAGAGTTAATAAATATCATTAAACCCAAGTAGTAAAATATTACATACTTGAGCGGAGCACAAAGTTAGTTTTTTTGTTTTATCTAACAAGAGTTTTTAAAAAAAAGCTAACTGTTTGTTGATATCTTTTTCCTGATTTTCAGCATATTTAGTGTGCAATCGTTTGAACACTGCATAAAAAAAGTGCTTTTTTTAAAAAAAGCACTTTAATATATAAGGGTGAAAGATGGGACTCGAACCCACGACATTCGGAACCACAATCCGACGCTCTAACCAACTGAGCTACAATCACCATCTATGTCAAATTCCTTTGACGACGCAAAGGTAACACATTTTTTTATTTCAACAACAAAAAAAATTACAAAAACAATGATACAATAAAATAAATAAACATGGCCAAGACTGCACTAACAGGTATTGTCAATATCCATGCTACAAGTAAATCAACAGTTACGCCCCATCTCACAGCAGACAATCTTTTAACAGAACCCACACCTATAATACTTCCGGTTATTACATGAGTGGTACTAACCGGCACCTTTAAGACTTCAGTTAAAAATAAAGTTATTGCACCTGAAGTTTCTGCACAAAAGCCCTCTACCGGTGTTAATTTTGTTATTTTATCACCCATTGTCTTCATAATACGCCACCCACCTGACATTGTTCCGGCAGCTATTGCAGTAAAACATGCAATAGGTACCCAATCATGAATGTCGTGGATATCAGATAACTGCAACCAATGAGGTACATTTGTATGTGTTGACGAGAAACTAATTAATGCTGCTGCAATTATTCCCATTATTTTCTGTGAATCATTTAGTCCATGTCCTATGCTTAATAAAGCAGATGATAATAATTGAGCACGTTTAAACCACTTATCTGCTTTATGCGGTTTCGCTTTACGCACAATATGTAAGGTTAATATCATCATTAAATTACCTCCTATCATTCCTACAAGTGGGGCAATAAAAATAAAAATAGCAATTATAATTATGACTTCTGTATGAATAGCTTGAAATCCTGTCGCTGCTATAGCTGCACCGGCAAAACCGCCTATTAGTGTATGAGAAGATGATGATGGTATTCCTAAACGCCATGTAAGCAAATTCCAAATTATTGCAGCAATAATACCCGATAAAATAATAGGCATTGTAATGAACTCAGGAAAAACTGTTTTTGACACAGTATCTGCTATACCAAATTCACCTATAATATATTTTGCAATAAAGAAAGCTGAAAAATTAAAAAATGCAGCCCATAAAACGGCTTGAAAAGGAGTCAAAATACGAGTAGAAACAATTGTAGCTATTGAATTAGCCGCATCATGGAATCCGTTGATATAATCAAATGAGATTGCTAAAACAATTATTACGATTAAAAGAACCATGTCTATGCGTATTTAACGATAATTGTTTTAAGAATTTTTCCAACAACCTTCGCTTTATCGGTAGTCTTTTCCAATTCCTGCATTATTTCTTTGTTTTTAATTAACTCGATACTATTTGTTTCTTCTTTAAACAAATCTGTAACAAAACGCTCGTACATATCATCAGCCTGATGCTCCAAATCGTGAAGTATGCCACATTGTTCTAAAGCTAACGCAGGTTTCTTTGAAATTGTTTTTAATTCGCGCATTGCAATTTGAATTGACAAACAACCTTGTCTTATATTTTCAGCTAATTCCTTTGTCAGTTCAGGAACAAAATGAGGTTGAAATAATACCATACGTTTTGCAGATGATGTTATGTAGTCAATTACATCATCTAAAGTTTCACATAAATCGTGAATATCTTCTCTATCAAATGGAGTAATAAACGTATCATTAAGTTCATTAAAGATATTGTCGATTAATGTATCTCCAACAATCTCACATTGTTTAATTTTTAGATAAATTTCCTTAGCTTTAGCCTTATCAGGCTCATTCATAAACTGCACTAAATATTCAGATGCTTCAGCACATTTGTCGCCAACCTCTATAATAAGAGGGAAAAACTTATTTTCTTTTGGTATAATAAAAGAAAAAAACGAATTTAATTCCATGTTTAAGGTTAAAAAGATGTTGCAAAAGTAATTAAATAATAGTATTCAGATGCTATTTTATAAATTATTTTTGATGTTTTTTTGCTTGGTAGTATTTAAGCGTACTCCATCTTGTTCTAAGAGCACACAACACCTTTTGTATAAATCGCCGATAGCTTGTTTATACGTTTTTTTGCTGATGCCGTAAGTCTGATATATAAATTCTGCCGGGCTTTTGTCTGTTGTTGGCAAAAAGCCTCCTGATTCACGTAATTTTTCGAGTATACGTTCGGTTTCGTTTTTTATCTTGCCATATCCGCCTATTGTCAATGACAAATCTATTTTTGCATCAGGTCTGATGTGTTTAATAAATCCTGTTACTGTATCCCCTATCTGTATTGATCTAAAAACCTCATCTTTATATAAAAGTCCCATAAATTTTCCATCAATAACAGCTTTATAACCTAATTCTGTTTTAGCTGCTATTTTTAGAGAAACTTCTGTTCCTTCAGATAAATCAACAATATCCTTCTCTATAAATTTTTCCCATTTTGCTGATGCTACAATACGCTTTGTTTTTTCATCTAGATAGACATATACAAAAACTTTATTTCCAATATTCAAATCGGCTTTTTGCTCACTAAAAGGAACTAACAAATCCTTCATCAATCCCCAATCCAAGAAAGCCCCTACTGATGATGTATCTTTAACTTGTAGATATGCAAAATCGCCAACTTGTGCCAATGGCGTTTCTGTTGTTGCAATAACTCTATCTTCAGAATCAGTATATATGAAAACATTCAAAAATTCACCAATATTGCATTCTGCAGGCACATATCGCAATGGTAGTAATATCTCACCAAATTCGTCGCCATCTAAATACACTCCGAAATCTACTTTTTTAACAACTTCAAGAGCGTTTGTTTTTCCTATCTCTACCATTTGATTTTCTCCTTAAAATTCACTTGAAAAATGGAATCTTATTTTTTTAAAATCTTCTTGAGCCATTTGTAATACATATCCGGAATCGGCTAAGAAAACGTCCCTACCCTCCTTATCTTTAGCCATAAACTGATATTTACGCTTCTTAAAATTTTCAAGTTCAACTGCATCATCACTTTCTACCCAACAAGCCTTATATAATCGTATAGGTTCCCAACGACATTGTGCGTTATATTCATGTAGTAAACGATACTGAATTACTTCAAATTGTAATTGTCCTACCGTACCTATAATTTTTCTACCATTAAACTGATTCGTAAATAATTGCGCTACACCCTCATCCATTAGCTGATCGACTCCTTTTTGCAATTGTTTTTGTTTCATCGGGTCAGCATTTTCAATGTACATAAACATTTCAGGAGAGAAACTTGGCAATCCTTTAAAATGTATATCCTCACCTGAAGTCAGACTATCACCAATTTTAAAGTTACCATTGTCAGGCAAACCAACAATATCACCTGCATACGCTTCATCCACAGTTTCTTTCTTTTGCGCCATAAATGCTGTTGGCGATGCAAATTTCATCATTTTGCCAAAGCGAATATGCTTGTAATTTACATTTCTTTCAAATTTTCCGGAACAGACTTTGACAAATGCGATACAACTTCTGTGATTAGGATCCATATTTGCGTGAATCTTGAATATAAATCCGCTGAAGTTATTTTCCATCGGATCTACAATTCTTTCTTCTGTTTCTATCGGACGAGGAGATGGTGCAATCTCGACAAAACAATCAAGTAATTCTTTTACTCCGAATGTATTTAAAGCACTACCAAAAAATACAGGAGCCAGATTGCCATCTAAGTACGATTTAACATCAAACGGCGAATACACTCCTGAAATCAATTCCAAATCTTCTCTTAATTTAGCAGCATCTTTATCGCCTATATGGTCTTCCAATTCTTTGCTGTTTAAATCTTTAAAAGCAATTGTTTCGGAAACAGTCTGTTTATTAGGCGTATATAGATTTAAATCCTCTTTATATATATTGTAAACGCCCTTAAAAGAAAATCCCATATTTATAGGCCAGCTAAGAGGACGTACTTTTATTCCTAATTCTGATTCAACCTCATCAAGCAAATCAAAAGGATCTTTTCCTTCGCGGTCCATCTTGTTTATAAATACCATTACCGGAGTTTTACGCATCCTGCACACTTGCATAAGCTTACGTGTTTGGGTTTCAACACCTTTTGCTACATCTATTACAATAATTACACTATCTACTGCTGTAAGGGTTCTGTATGTGTCTTCTGCAAAATCTTGGTGTCCGGGAGTATCCAAGATGTTTATCTTATAATCTTTATATTCAAAACCCATTACTGATGTTGCAACAGAGATACCACGTTGCTTTTCTATTTCCATCCAGTCGGATGTAGCTGTCTTTTTAATCTTATTTGATTTTACAGCACCTGCAACATGTATTGCACCTCCAAACAATAGTAATTTTTCTGTCAGTGTGGTTTTTCCTGCATCAGGATGCGATATTATGGCGAAAGTCCGCCTACGTCTAATCTCTTCTTGTAAATCCATAATTCTAATTTGCAGCGCAAAGGTAATTCTATTTAGTTGAAATCCGATTATTACCGAGCCAAATATTTTAAATTACGCCACCTTGGTTGTAAAAAAAATAGTTACTTTTGTTTCCTTAAACAATAAATATAATAAACATGCAACGCTATTTTGAATGTAAAATCCGTTACGAGAAACAAATTACGGATACAAACGACAAGGACTGTGGTAAAGTAAAAAAAATAACAGAAACATATTTGGTTGATGCACTCAGCTACACTGAAGCAGAAGCACGTATAGTCAAAGAAATGGCACAATACATAAAAGGAGAATATAGTATTACAGGTATAAAGCAAGCTAAATACGCAGAAATTTTTTACAAAGAGGATGACCTATGTGAAAATTGGTATGCATGTAAAATAAGAATCACTCTAATAGACGAAAGCAGAGGAGCCGAGAAAAAAGTTCCACAGTCATTACTTGTCCGTGCAGAAGGTGTTGATGATGCATGGAAACGCTTAATGGAAGGAATGAAAAGCACAATGTCAGACTTCGAAATTACTGCAATAGGATTAAGTCCGATTTTGGATTATTTCAGATACACTCCTGATGCAGAAATAACTAGAAAGATAGAACTCACTGATTAAATTTTAATTTATAAAAAAGTATGTTGCATTAACCTTTGAACTTACAATTGTTGCTTTGGCATATGGAATCGGTGGTATTTCTGGTGCACATATAAACAAATAGTTCCTAAATATAATAAAAAGAAATGGAGACATAAATGTCTCCATTTCTTTTTACCTTATAAACTGTGTTATAATCCTGATTATTTTACAGTTATTTTTGTAGTTTTATCTCCTACTTTTACGATATAGATACCTGCATTAACTGAGTAGTTAAATGAAGATGCTGTTTCAGAAACAACAAGTTTACCTGCAACGTCGTAAATAGAAATCAATTGTTCTGCATCGGCATTAACAACTATAGAACCATCATTTGAATACACTTGAACATTGCTATTTTCAGTTTCATCTACAGATGTTGCAATTTGAAATTCAAATCCGAATTGAGCTTGCCAAGCTTCATAGGTAGCATCACCTAGAACCAATTCTGCACCGTTATCTAACACGTAAGTATAATTTGCTGATTGAGCCCAATTCGGTGCAAAATATTCAATTCTTTCGCCCGGAACAATGTTTGTAAACAAATTTTCCGATTCACCTGTTTTATATAATTCAACATTAGTAATGGCGATCTCAGAATTAGCAGGATTACCACCAAAATCGAACAACAAACGTGTAATCTCTGTCAAATTACCTACAGGAATCATTGCATTAGTCTTAACAATATCCGTACCGGCATCTATAGCCTGTGCAGGTATTTCAAGGAAACTGTTATCATCACCTGTTTTAAACAATTTGAAATATACACGAGGCAAATCGGTTGTAGTAGAAATAGTGTACGAAAGTGTGTAGTTTTGAGTAGGATCAATAACTATTCCGCCTGCATAAGCAGAACTTGACAAGAATAACATACTTGCCAAAAGTAACATAACTGATTTAGTAATCTTTTTCATCGTCGTAAAATTTAAATTTATACTCATTCTTAATTAAAATAATGCACAAAGATATTTAACTAATTTTACAATAGCAAACGTTTGAACTAATTTAACAATAGAAATGTACTTTCACTTGGAGGATTCGCCAAAATTGACAAAATTACAGCTCTGTTTGATAAAGGATGATCGTGAATGATTTGCAGAATCTCTGTTTCTATTGTCATAGTCTAGATTGTTATTATCGGCTCAAGTGTACAGTTTTTTATTGGATTATCAGCTCACTTTGAGCCGATAATTGCCAAAATTAGGGGTGTTTTTGAGCCGATAAATATACTTTTTGAAGATGGCGAGGCTTCTGTGTAGGTTTGCAAACTCCTAAAGGCAAATTTTTAAGCGTAATAAATTTTATTGCTACGCTTATAAAATTTACATCTTTAATTATTCCTAATACATCGTACACTTAGTGCGCCATCCTGACGGCTGCCGCGGAACAATTCGTCATCGTTGTAGTACAAGTACGCGTAGTATAAGTAGTCATCATTGTCGGCGTTAGAACTCCAAAATTGGACAATTTCACCCACGTTGTACACATTGCTACCATAGGCAAAGCCGGCAGGAAGAGCAGCAAAGCCGTAATAATCTGTGCCATCATCATATTCATACCAACCTGTAGTAGTTTTGAGTTTTTTACCCGAGATTGCCACACCACCACAAGCCTCAGCCTAAACATCCCACTCTTCAATTGTTGGTAAGTGAAAACCATTAGGACAAATACCTTGACGTTGAGTACCAAAACCACCTGTTTTAGTCATTGCTTCTAACTCTGTAAAACCTCCGGCAGCAGCGATATTATAAAGCAAGCCAAGTTTTTCTCGTTGCGCTTCAGTTAAATTATCTGAATAACCAGTTACAGTTTGTCTGCCATCCGTATAGTATGGAGCATTGGCATCAGTTTCTGAAGTCGTTAAAATTTGTCCTGCTTTTTCGCTCTCTGTATCATATTTGGTACACTTTAAATTTTCTGCCATCCAATACTGTTCGCCTATCTTTACAACAGGATAAGTATTACCTTGACAGTCAATAACAGATTTGGTTGTATCGTAAGGAATTTGCTGGCTGCATGCCGATAATAGAACTATAGCTGATGCGATGAAAAATAATTTTATTTTCATAAGGATTGCAATTTTGAATATTCAATCTTTTACGTATTAATTATCTCTAACGCATCTTACACTTTGCGCGAAGTACTTAAATTCACTGTAGTTAGATAAGTCTCCGTATCCACTGTAAATGTATGTTTCGTAAGCTTTTTGATCGCTGGTTGCATCAGAACTCCAAAAGTAAGCTCTGCTTCCCACACCATCCGCAGTGCCACCACTGGCGTAGCCCGAAGGAAGAACTGCTAAACCATAACTATCTGTGCCATTACCATCATTATACCAACCGGTAGTGGTTTTGATTTTATCACCTGTTACCTCTTCACCACCACAATAATTAGTCAAAATATCCCATTCTGCACTTGTTGGCAAATGATAACCATTAGGACAAATACCTTGGCGTATGGTATCGAAAGCTACTGTTTGAGCAGTTGATTCTGACTCTGTCAAACCTGCAGCTGCAGCCCAATTATATAGTAAGCCAAATTTTTCTCGTTGTGCATCGGTTAAATTATCTGAATAATCAGTTATAGTTTGTCTACCATCGGTATAATATGGTGCATCAGTTTCATTATCTGATGTTGATAAAGTTTGTCCTGCTTTTTCGCTTTTGGTATCATACTTTGTACACTTTAAATTCTCTGCCATCCAATATTGATAGCCTATTTTAACCACGGGATAGACGTTGCCTTCACAATCGGTAACATATTTGTTTATATCAGGAGTTTCTTGGCTGCATGCCGATAATAGAACTATCGCTGATGCGATAAAAAACAATTTTGTTTTCATAAGGATATTTAATAATTAGTGATGCTGTTATTATAATTATAATTGCAATAACAAAGATAGAAAATTAAATTTGAGTTTACAATTTTTTTATAATAAATGATAATTCGTTTTTATTCCACCTTTAACTTTTGTCCTGTTTTTATTACGTTGCTTTTTAGCTTATTGAGGGAAATGATTTTTGAAACCGAGGTGCCATAGCGTTTGGCGATAAAACCTAAATTCTCGCCTTTTCGTACTATGTGAGTTGTAGGTGTAGCTTGATTTATAGTAGTTTTGATTTCCGTTTCGCTTGTCTTTGAGAAAATAGAATCTCTTGCTGACAAAAATGCGTATGTCTGATTTTGTGGTAAACGCAAGGAGAATGGTTTTAATTTACTTCCAGGTATAATATCTTGCCTATATTGAGGATTTAGCATACGCAATTCATCTAAAGACACATCTATATGTTTTGCTATTGTATGCATACTAATCGAACTATCTAACATAAGTGTATCCGTCATCACAGGCAGACATAAATTTGCAGGGCAAATGCTATAATAGTCTGCATAATGCATTGCGTAATTAACCGCTATAAATGCAGGAATATAATTTCTGGTTTCGGTTGGTAAATATGGATATAAAGCCCAATAATCTGTTTTACCTCCCGATCTTCTAATCGCTTTATTTATACTTCCCGGCCCGCAATTATAGGCAGCTATAACCAACTCCCAATCATTAAATATTTTATATAAATCAGTAAGGTATTTTGCTGCCGCCCTAGTCGATTTCACAGGATCACGTCTTTCATCAACCAAACCGGTATTTTCCAAGCCGTATAATCGACCGGTGCTTGGGACAAACTGCCATAAACCTGCTGCGCCAGAACGAGAATGCGCCATAGGATTTAATGCCGATTCTATAACTGCAAGATATTTTAGTTCAGGTGGTAAACCATATTCTTCAAAAACATCCTCTATCATAGGGAAATAGTAAGAAGCTAAGGCCATTATCCTTGCAGTATATTTTTTACCTTTCAATGCATATCTGTCTATGTAATTAGCTATAACTTGATTGTAAGTCATAGGAAATATATTAGGAATGGCAGACAAACGAGATGCACACTCGGTCGGATTGTGTACTATTGAAGAATCAGAAGGTGTACAATCTTCCATTAATTTCAGTAAGCTTTCCCATTGATTAGTTCTATACTCGAATGTTGTATCAAATTGAGATACTATTTCTTTATTATCCTCAACCGAATAAATAGGGATTGACAATAATAAAAACAAACCCGAGCATATAATAGTCAACGCATGTTTCATTTAAAATTTCATTTTGCAACGAACACCAAAAGCAGTTTCAGTTTCATGATTGATGCTTGGAGGAAGCACTGCCGGTGCTATTTTAAAGGTCAAATCAGGACCAATATCATAATCATGCAATTGCGCATCAACGTAAGCATCAATAATTGTCAGTAAATATAAAACACCTGCACAAACAATAGATAAATCTCTATAACGTTGATATGTATCTTGCTTACTTTTTATTACTCGAGTATAATAATCTTTATTAGATGAATCTATTACGACTCCTGCGGGCAACAAGCTTTCGTATGCTCTCGAATCGGGATCTCCATCAATAATGTCAACATATCCTTTTCTGTAATCTACATACATCTGATTATTCCAACTTATAGCATAAGCTAAGCCCATAGCTCCACCATAAATAATAGGTAGTTTCCAATACTGCCTGTTATATATTTGGCCTAAACCCGGAACTACTGCTGCAAACCATACAGCCTTATCAGCGTCCGGTTTAAACGACTTTTTAACTACACTATAAGTAGAATCAGGTAGTTCTTGCAATTTCTTCTCAACAAAAATGCTGTCGGTTACAGCTAACTTTGCTGAATCAGAAAGAAGAACCTCTCCTGCAAAGACTTGCAATGGCAGGAGGAAAATAATAAGGAATTGTATGTAGCGTAAAGTATTACGCATCTCTCATTTTATCGAATGTAGCAATCAAATTTTCCAATTCATCATCTGTAGAAAACTGTAAGCATATTCTGCCTTTGCCTTTTGAATTCCTTTCTATATTAACCGCAGTTCCGAAAAGTTTGGAAAGTTTGCCGCACAATGAAATATAGTCGGACATATCATTAACTTGCTTTTTAGCAGTTTTATTTTCTGTCTTATTTGATATATTATGCGCCATTTCTTCAACTTTGCGCACAGAATAGGCATGCTTAATAATATCTTCATACAAACGTATCATCTCGGCAGTATCGTCAATCGACACTAAAGCTCTTGCGTGCCCCATATCAATTTTTTTATATTTTATACCAAGTTGTATTTCTGCCGGCAATTTTAGTAAACGTAGATAATTTGAAATAGTAGCACGCTTCTTTCCTACCCTATCACTTAGTTTATCCTGAGTGAATTGATATTCATCTATCAAACGTTGATAACTCAATGCAATTTCGATGGCGTTCAAATCCTCACGTTGAATATTTTCAACCAAAGCCATTTCCATCATTGACTCATCATCAACAGTTTTAATATATGCAGGTATGCGCTCTAAGCTTGCCATTTTTGAAGCTCTGCAACGTCTTTCACCTGCAATAATTTGATACTTTCCTGAAGGCATTTCACGCAAAGTGATAGGTTGAACGACACCTATTTCCTTTATTGATGCTGATAACTCAGACAAAGCTTCTTCGTCAAAATGTGTTCGCGGCTGATTAGGATTCGCTTCAATCAATGACAATTCGACCTCACTTATAGAAGAAGAACCTTTTGTTTCTACAATATCATTATTGATTAAAGCACCTAAACCACGCCCTAAGGCTTGTTTCTTATTATTGCTGTTCATTTATTTCTTTCCGTTTTTATTAATCAATTCCTGAGCCAATTGCATGTGATTCTGAGCTCCTTTTGAATCGGCATCATATAACAAAACAGGAACGCCATGACTAGGAGATTCACTAAGTTTTATGTTACGTTGAATAATCGTATCGAAAACCATATTCTGGAAATGTTGTTTAACCTCTGTATATACTTGATTTGCCAAGCGTAAACGTGAATCATACATTGTCAACAAAAAGCCTTCTATTTCCAATTCAGGATTCAAGCGACTTTTAATTATTTTAATAGTATTAAGTAATTTACTAATACCCTCTAGTGCATAGTATTCTGCTTGTACAGGAATAATTACAGAATCAGCAGCGGTTAATACATTTACAGTTATTAAACCTAAAGATGGCGAACAATCAATCAAAATATAATCATACTCCTCTTTAAGCGGTGTCAACATATTTTTCAAAAACTTTTCCCTGTTTTCCAACTTTAGCATCTCTATTTCTGCTCCAACCAAATCTATATGAGATGGTAATAAATCCAAGCCTTCGACCTCTGTTTTTACTATTGCCTTTTTGACATCAACCCCATTTATCAAACACTCATAAATACTATTTTCTAATGTCGTGACGTCAATGTTCAGACCGGATGAAGCATTTGCTTGAGGATCTGCATCAACTATTAATACTTTCTTCTCAAGAACAGCTAAGGATGCGCCAAGATTGACCGTAGTCGTAGTTTTTCCTACGCCGCCTTTTTGATTTGCCAATGCAATAATTTTTCCCATATAAATAATCTTTACTTTATTCCTTTCCACATAAATCTAAACTGCAAAAGTAAAAAAAAAAGGAATGATGCACATGTAAAAGTAATATAAAATTCCTTTATTCTCGGATAAAAGTCGTATTTTTGCAACCGTGAGAAAATTTTAAAGCATGAAGGATAAGATAAACAGCCTATTACAGGAAATAAAAAATTTGTCACCGACAAGTAAAGAAGATGTAGAACAACTACGTATAAAATATCTTAGCAAAAAAGGTGAAATATCTTTGTTGTTTAATGATTTCAAAAACGTAGCCGGCGAAGAAAAACGCATAATGGGTCAAATGCTCAATCAGTTAAAAGATATAGCACAAAACAAATTCAATGAAATGAAAGAGGTTTATGAAAATGCTGCCTCGAAAAACGACGAAATTGATTTGACTCGTACTGCATCTGCTATTGAATTAGGAACAAGACATCCATTGTCAATTGTTAGAAACGAAATCATAGATATATTTTCGCGTATTGGATTTATCATAGCAGAAGGTCCCGAAATAGAAGACGATTGGCATGTATTTGGAGCTTTGAATTTTCCACCGGAGCATCCTGCACGCGATATGCAAGACACATTCTTTATAGAAAAGAATCCTGATGTTTTATTGCGTACACATACATCGAGTGTTCAATCTCATATTATGACAACACAGAAACCTCCTATCAGAGTACTATGTCCGGGACGTGTCTATCGAAATGAGGCTGTTTCATATAGAGCGCATTGCTTTTTCCATCAGGTAGAAGGTTTGTATATTGACAAAAATGTTTCTTTTGCTGATTTAAAACAAGCATTGCTATATTTTGCAAAAGAAATGTTTGGTGAAGACACTCAAATAAGATTACGCCCTTCATATTTCCCATTCACTGAACCAAGTGCTGAAATGGATATATCTTGTGATTTATGCGGCGGGAAAGGATGCAATTTCTGTAAACATACCGGTTGGGTAGAAATATTGGGTTGCGGTATGGTAGATCCTAATGTATTGGAAGCATGTGGAATTGACTCCAAAGTATACACCGGATATGCATTTGGCATGGGAGTCGAGCGTATTACAAATTTAAAATTCAAAATTAAAGATTTACGCATGTTCTCAGAAAATGACGTACGTTTTTTAAAACAGTTTGAATCATCACTTTAAGTCGATTTATGAAAGACAAAAACAAACACTTATATATTGGTGCAATCGGCAACGAAGAAGAATCCGGATTCATTCCAATGTTAGCTGACGAAAATGACAATTACCAGCTAACACTAAATGAAGAATCACCATTACCGATATTAACACTGAGAAATATTGTTTTATTTCCCGGCGTTGTTATGCCTGTGAGTGTTGGTAGAAAAAAATCATTGCGCTTAATTCGCGAAATATACAAGAAAAACGGAATTATTGGTGCCGTTGCGCAAAAAGATAAAAACGTTGAAGAACCCGGCAAGGATGACATCTTTTCGGTTGGAACGATAGCACAAATTGTTCGTATTTTGGAAATGCCCGATAATTCTACTACTGTAATTTTACAAGGCAGAGCCCGTTTTTCAATATCAGAAATTATAACAGATAATCCATACATTAAGGCAAAAATCCATTTACTTACTGAAGATAAAACGGTGCCTAAAAATAAAGACTTCAAAGCCTTAATTGAAGCCATAAAAGATGCTGCAGCACGTGTAATACGAATGTCAAGCAATCTGCCTCAAGAAGTCTTATTTGCAATACGCAATATTGAGAGCACAGAATATTTTATCAATTTTATAAGTGCAAATCTAAATTTAGGATTAGAAGATAAACAAAATTTGCTTGAAACAGAAGCATTAGAAAAACGTGCATCTACATTGATGCAAATATTAACAAGAGAATCGCAATTGCTGGAAATGAAGGCCTCTATTCAAGATAAGGCTATGGAAAACATAGACAAGCAACAACGCGAATATTTTTTACAGCAGCAATTAAAGACTATACAAAACGAATTAGGCGGCTCTGTACAAGAAAAAGACATGAGCTTGATTCGCAAAAAAGCAGAAACAAAAAAATGGGATGAAAAGACAAAAAAAATTGTTTTGAAAGAAATAGACAAAATGGAATCTTCATCACCTCACTCTGCAGATTATCCTGTACAAATGAACTATGTGCAAACTTTAGTTGATTTGCCTTGGGGTGAATATACAAAAGATAACTTTAATTTAAAGCGTGTACAACGCATTTTAGATAGAGATCATTTTGGACTTGATGATGTAAAAGACCGCATTATTGAGCATTTAGCCGTTTTAAAACTAAAAGGTAATTTAAAATCGCCAATAATTTGTTTATATGGCCCTCCCGGAGTTGGAAAAACCTCTTTAGGAAAATCTGTAGCCGAAGCATTAGGCCGAAAATATGCACGTATATCACTTGGAGGTTTGAGAGATGAAGCTGAAATACGTGGACATAGACGCACTTATATAGGAGCAATGCCGGGTCGTATAATTCAAAATGTCCTGAAAGCTAATTCGTCAAACCCCGTATTCATATTAGATGAAATTGACAAAGTTGGCAATGATTACAAAGGCGATCCTGCATCAGCTTTACTTGAGGTTCTTGACCCCGAACAGAATAGCACATTTCATGATAATTTTATAGATATTGATTACGATTTATCTAAAATTCTATTCATAGCAACTGCTAACGACTTGAATACCATTTCGCCTGCTTTGTTAGACAGAATGGAATTAATCAATATAAGTGGTTACATCACCGAAGAGAAAATAGAAATCGCAAGTAAGCATCTTATTCCTAAAGAATGGGATAATCATGGAATCCCTGCAAAAAAAGTATCTATAAGTAAAAAAGCTATCGAAGCTATTATTGAGAATTACACACGCGAATCCGGAGTTCGTAATTTAGATAAACAAATAGCTAAAATTGCCAGAAAAATAGCAAAGAAGATAGCTTCAGAAGAAAAAGTAGATTCTATAATTGGAGAAAATGACCTACACGAATACTTAGGTACAGCTCCTTACGACAGAGATAAACAAGATAATAAAGAAGAAATCGGTATCGTAACAGGTTTAGCATGGACATCGGTTGGAGGCGAAATTCTAGAAATAGAAACCAGTTTGAGTAAAAGTAAAGGAGAAAAACTAACATTAACAGGTAATCTGGGAGATGTAATGAAAGAATCTGCTACTCTTGGATTGGCTTATATTAAAGCTCACGCTTCCGAATTAGGAATAAATGAAGATTTCTTTGAGAACACTCAAATACATATACATGTACCTGAAGGTGCCATTCCAAAAGATGGACCATCAGCAGGAGTAACTATGGCTACAAGTTTACTATCTGCAATAACAGGCAAACGCGTTCGCAAGCATATTGCTATGACAGGAGAGATTACTTTACACGGAAAAGTTTTACCCGTTGGTGGTATAAAAGAAAAGATTTTAGCAGCTAAGCGTGCAGGTGTAACCGATATTATCATGTGTAAGGATAATAAAAAAAATATTGAAGAAATCAAAGACATATACGTACATGGACTTAAATTTCACTACGTTAAAAACATACAAGAAGTCTTTGAACTCGCTTTAATATGAAAAAACTACTATACGTATTAGCATTTATATTTACAGCTACCACAAGCATGGCTCAGCTTAACACGCAACGCCTACTTGACATAGGTAGAAATGCTTTATATTTTGAAGACTATGTTGTAGCAATACAATATTTTAATCAGGTAATTAAGGTAAAGCCCTACCTAACAGATCCTTATTTATACAGAGCCTATGCTAAATTAAACTTAGAAGACTATCGAGGATCGATATCAGACTGCAATAAAGCATTGGAGATAAATCCTTTTTTACCTAAAGTATATTATTGTAGAGGATATGCGTATCGTCAGATAAATATGCTTGAAGCTTCGACCGACGATTTTAAGGCATCCCTTAAACTTGAGCCCGACAACATAAATACAACCAACCTGCTTATTGAGAACCTGATTCGTCAAAAACTATTGGACGAAGCTCTATCTCAATGCGATAGTTTTTTGATAAAATATCCAAGATACACCGAAACCTATTTATTAAGATCTCAAATCTATTTAGAGAGGGAAGACACAATTAAAGCATCAGGAGATTTAGACACAGCTATCAGCATAAGTTCGGAAAATGATCTGGCACATGCATTTAGAGCAATGCTACGCTACGAGCAAAAGAAATATGCAGAAAGTATCGAAGATATGAATGATGCAATACGTATTAATGCATTTAGGTCCGACTATTTTGGAAATCGAGCTATAATACGCATGCAAACAAAGGATTTGCGAGGAGCTATGAATGATTTTGATACAGCCATCGAAATTGATAATAAAAATGCTTCTGTTTATTTTAATAGAGGCATACTGCGCTCGCAAGTTGGTGATGATAATTATGCAATTGATGACTTTACAAAATGTATTGCACTTGATCCTAGTAACTACACAGCTTACTTACAAAGAGCATATTTGCGCAGTACAATAGGCGATTTGAAAGGATCTGTATCAGATTTTACTAAAGTTATAGAACGTTACCCCGATTTTGTAGTTGCATACTATGGACGTAGCGAAGTAAAAAAGAAAATGCGTGATAAACTAGGTGCAGAACGAGATTATTACACTGCATTAAACATCGAAAATGAAATAAAGAGCGGAAAAAGAAAACAGAAGACCGGTAAAGAAGCTGAGGAGCTACCGACTGCAGAAAGTCGCGCAATTGTACAAGAATTGAATAAAAAACAAAATGACCGTTACAAAAGCGATATTCGCGGACAAGTTCAGTATAAAGATATTGATATAGAACCATTAAGCAATTTCGTTATAGGCATACCATATTCAGATACAGAAATTCAGCGTAAAACATTATTCAACAAGCAATTAGATGATTACAATAAACGTCAAGGCAGAAAATTACAGTTTTGTATTAATGAAAAAGAAGTTGATTCTGCTATGCTCGAAGAATATTTTAAGGCAATCGATAATGCCAATAACATACTAAGCAAAGATAGTCTTAATGAGACAGCGCTCATGGAACGCGCCTATTGCCTATCTAAAGTGCAAGATTACGCAAGCGCACTAAAAGATTTTGATAGAATTTTACCATATCATCCAAATAATGTTATTACTTATTTTAATCGAGGCAATGCCAGATTAAAAGCAATCAAAGAAAATAACTATGACAACGATATCCCTCTTGCCGAATATACAATGGCAGTAAGCGATTTTATGATGGCTGCAAAAATTGATCCGACATTCATTTATGCCATATATAATGCCGGATATGTATATATGCAAGAAAAAAGTTTTCAAAAAGCTATTGAATGCTATAATAATGCTATAAACATTTACCCCGAATTTGCAGAAGCATACTACAATAGAGGCCTAATATATTTATTCCAGGGAGACAAGGTAAAAGGTCGGGCTGACTTGTCAAAAGCAGGAGAATTAGGAATACACGGAGCGTACAATGTAATAAGGAGATACGCATACTAAAAACATTTTGCCGATTCCGATTTTCTTGCTACTTTTGTTGGCTTAAAAGAGTTTTTTTAACAATATAATATAAAAGAAATATGGTTTATTCACATGAAGTAGAACACATGTGTGTTGTAAAGAAGGGACCTAACCATGGTCCAGCTCCCATCCCGGAAGAAGGTAAATGGGTAAAAGCCAAAGAGGTAAAAGATATTTCAGGCTTAACACACGGTATCGGTTGGTGTGCTCCTCAACAAGGTGCATGTAAACTAACATTAAACGTTAAAGACGGCGTTATTCAAGAAGCATTAATTGAGACCATCGGTTGTTCAGGTATGACTCACTCTGCTGCTATGGCATCAGAAATTCTTCCCGGAAAAACTATTTTGGAAGCATTAAACACAGACTTGGTTTGTGATGCTATCAATACTGCAATGCGTGAATTGTTCTTACAAATAGTTTATGGTCGTACTCAATCTGCTTTCTCTGAAGGTGGTTTGATTATTGGCGCAGGTTTGGAAGATCTTGGCAAAGGCTTACGTTCACAAATAGGTACTCTTTATGGAACATTAGCAAAAGGAACTCGTTATTTGGAAATGGCAGAAGGATATATCAAAACCTTAGCTCTTGACAAAAACGACGAAGTATGTGGCTACGAATTCGTACACATGGGCAAATTCATGGACGAAATCAAGAAGGGAACAGACGCTAACGAAGCTTTGAAAAAAGTAACAGGAACCTACGGCCGCTTCACTAAAGAACAAGGTGCAGTTAAACACATTGACCCACGTAAAGAATAAGGAGGAAAGACAATGGCAATAAGAGAAGTAAAATTTGAAAGTAAAGACCGTCGCATTAAGGGAGTAATTGCTGCTTTAAATGCAAACGGCATTAAAGATATCGAAGAAGCAAACGTTATATGCGATGCAGCCGGAATCGATCCATATAAAACATGTGAAGAAACACAACCTATTTGCTTTGAGAATGCAAAATGGGCATACGTTGTTGGTGCAGCAATCGCTATCAAAAAAGGATGCAAAAATGCAGCAGAAGCAGCAGAAGCAATCGGTATAGGTTTGCAATCATTTTGCATTCCTGGTTCAGTTGCTGACGACCGTAAAGTAGGTATCGGACATGGTAACCTTGCAGCTCGCTTATTACGTGAAGAAACAAAATGTTTTGCGTTTTTAGCAGGACACGAGTCTTTTGCAGCAGCTGAAGGAGCTATCAAAATTGCAGCTAAAGCTGACAAAGTTCGTAAAGAACCACTACGTTGTATCTTAAACGGATTAGGAAAAGATGCTGCACAAATCATCTCAAGAATCAATGGATTTACATACGTTCAAACTCAATTTGATTATTATTCAGGAGAGTTAACAGTCGTACGTGAAATTGCATATTCTGATGGTGCACGCGCAAAAGTAAGATGCTATGGTGCTGACGATGTTCGCGAAGGTGTTGCTATTATGTGGAAAGAAGGTGTTGACGTTTCTATAACAGGAAACTCAACCAATCCTACACGTTTCCAACATCCTGTAGCAGGCACATATAAGAAAGAACGTATCTTAGCCGGTAAATCATATTTCTCAGTAGCTTCAGGTGGTGGTACAGGTCGTACACTTCACCCTGATAATATGGCAGCAGGACCTGCATCTTATGGTATGACAGATACACTAGGACGTATGCACTCTGATGCTCAATTCGCCGGTTCTTCATCTGTTCCTGCACACGTAGAAATGATGGGATTCCTTGGAATTGGTAACAACCCTATGGTAGGTTGTACTGTGGCTGTTGCAGTAGATATTGCAACTGCTTTAAATAAATAAGAATTAATCTTATAATAGAAAAAGACTCTCACTAAAACAAGTGAGAGTCTTTTTATTGCCATTAAATCATCTTTCCTTTTCTATTTCTTCCCATTTTGAATACTGCTCGGGAGTAAATATTTTCTTATATTGCTTAGCACATTTCTCTTTTAATCTTTTAATTTCTGTCTCTGATGTTCTTTGCTTCGATTTAGATCCCTCTCCTCCCGAAATTGAAGGTCTTCCTCCATCTAGTGGTGGCATTACCATATTATCACTAAGCCCTCCGGGAGATGCCATACCGGGTCCACCCATACCTCCACTATATACTACTCTAGGTTTTCTATCTTCAAATTTTTGGAATTCCTTCTGTAGATATTTATAAACTCTTTCTGATTGCTTATCTGTCAACATAAGATTTTTCTTAAAACGCATTGATTCTTGCGATGCCATAGTTTTCGCATCAAAATCCTTATCATTAAAAGACATTCGCGTAGCCTCTTTCTTCTTATTAGTATTTTGCGCATACTCATCCAAACTCATTTCCTGAGCATTTATGGATAAACAAAATAGCGCACTAAAAGCAATTAAAAACAGCCTTTTCATAAATTAATCATTTTTGTTTGTTATTACATTAATGAATCCATTAGCCTTAATTTTAGCAAACTCAAGTTCAAAGTTTGGGGTAAAAATAGACATGCCTAATTTTGATTCAATTTCTTCTATTGTCCAAAATCTACCTTCACATATTTCGGTCGGATCCGGTTCAATCAATCCCTCATAAATGATATAAAAACTGTTAACCAATTCATATTCTATTGTAGAACGAAAAGTATATGAGAACATTTTTTGAACATTGAAATCAACGATATTTAATTCCTCTCGCACTTCTCTAATCAAAGCCTCATTAATGGTTTCACCATAATCAACATGCCCTCCTACTGATGTATCCCATTTGCCGGGTTGAATATCTTTTGTAATAGCTCTTTTTTGCAAATACAATCTACCTTTACTGTCAAAAATATGAAGATGAACTACCGGATGAAGTAAAAAGCTTCCACTATGGCAATATTTACGTGTTTCTTTGCCAATTACAAGCCCATTTTTGTCTACTATTGGAAAATACTCATCTGGCATTATTTAACTTTTAGATAAATTTTATATTCATCAATCCGATATGTAATTTTAGATTATTCCAAATATGAGCATTATTAATACTCTTGTAATTACATATTAATACAAACGAAATTGATACAAAGGTAAACAATTCAAGACTTTTAGCAATTTAAAATATAATGTTTTAAGCAAATTTTATTACCTTTGCGCCTTAAAAACCAACGAGCAACCAATCATCCTATTTTGAAAAGGATTTGTTTATTCTTACTAGTATTTGTGCTTTGTAACAGCATCAACTTTTGTTATGCAAATACATACAAAGGCACTGTAACTGATTCCATCACGGGTGAGCCTCTCCCATTCATCTCTATACGTATAGCGAACACCCTATATGGAGATGAAACAGATATTGATGGCTCATTTTCAATACAAGCTGAACCGGAAAATCAATTGATTTTTTCATTCTTAGGATACGAAAACAAAACAATATCCCTCAAAAAACAAACAGGAAAATCGATACAGATTAAATTGGTACCTACCGATTTTAAACTAGCTGAAGTTGAAATTACCGCAAAAAATTCTTATTCAAAAAAGAATAATCCTGCAGTAGACTTAATTCGAAGAATTATTGCTGAAAAAAACGAAAATCGTATAGAAAACGCTGCATACTACTCTCGTAAAACATATGAAAAGACAGTATTAGGAATAACCGACCTTTCAACCAAAAGTACAAACGCACTAGGCATTGGAGATGTTGTAAAAAACTCAGATACGTCCATAGTTAGCGGAAAGAAAATTCTACTTCTTTCGCTAAAAGAAAAAACCATGGACCAATACTATCGTAAAACACCGAAAACCAAGAAACAAATTATTACGGGTAGACAAGAAAAAGGTATTGATGATGATGTATTTGCTGAAGGATGGCTTACAACCTATATGGATGAGCTATTCAAAGATGTTGATATATATAATAGCAACATATTAATCGCATTTAAGCCATTTGTTGGGCCTCTATCACCTATAGCTCCTGATTTTTACAAATTTTTTATCAAGGACACAGTATACATTGATGGTATAAAATGCATAAACTTAGGATTTACCCCATTTAATTCTGCTAATTTCGGATTTATGGGATATGTATCAGTAGACGATTCTACATTAGCGGTAAAACGCGTAAGTATGGATATTCCACCTAGTACAAACATAAATTATATTGATGGTTTACATATTGAACAACATTTTGAAAAGAATGAACAAGGTACGATGGAATTAATTGATGACCAACTTACTGCTGAATTTTATATAGTAAAGGGTACTAAAGGATTCTACTCACAGCGCACGCGAAATTTTTCCGACTATACATTCAATGAGCCTAATGATTCAATAATGCGCAGCTTTTCAGGAACTGAACTTATACTTAAAGATGCAGTAAAACAAGATAGCACATTCTGGAATGCACACAGAACAGACACTCTTAATATAAACGAGAGTAAAATGACTGTTTTGTTAGATAAGTTAAAGAAGAATCCAGTTATACGAGTCATTATGTTCGGTGCTGAGCTATTAATAAAAGGTTATCTACGTACAGGCAAACCAAGCGCATTTGATATAGGTCCTGTATATGCAATGTTCAGTTCAAGTGCTATTGAAGGTTTTAGACTTCGCATTGGAGGCGAGTCAACAACAAACCTAATGCCTCGTCTATTTACAAGTGGTTATTTGGCTTTCGGATTCGGAGATAACAAAATAAAATACAATGGTACATTAGAGTATTCATTTATTGATAAAAGTTATCATGCTAGAGAATTTCCTGTTAATTCAATTACAATTTCAGCCACTTCAGATATACGTACATTGGGAGAATCTCCTGCAGCAACATTATCTGATAACTTGTTCTATTCTATAAAGCGAATGCAAGTTACTAATATGATGTACTATAAGCAAGCCAAATTACAGTATATGTACGAAGACTTAAGTGGATTCTCAATTAATCCATGGATATTATATGAGCAGCGTGAAGGGGCCGGAAGTATTGATTTTAAACAGCGCATTTCGAAGGACCTTGAAACACCTAAATACAAAGATATACCTTACTTATATCACAATGAAATAGGTTTAACATTGCGATATGCCCCACGTGAGAAATTTGTTCAAGGTAGAATTTATCGTTTTAATCTTAAAAATCCTTATCCTGTATTCGAATTAACTCACAGAGCTAGTTTTCAGAATGTACTTGGTTCACAATATGGCTATCAAGCAACAGAATTCAAATATCTTCAACGTTTCTTTTTATCGGCATTTGGTCGTATCGACTTAACATTTAAAGGAGGTAAAATATGGACCGGCGGTGTAGCATACCCAGACCTATTTTGTCCTAACTCAAATACATCATTTACAATAATGCAAGAGTCATTTAGTCAAGTTAATCCTCTTGAATTTGTTGCAGACCAATATTTGTCAATCGATATTGGAATTAGCACTAATGGCTTATTATTCAACCTAATACCCGGAATAAAGAAACTACAGTTACGCGAAGTAGCCGGATTTAAGTGTTATTGGGGACATTTGTCAAATAAAAACAATCCGATGTATAACTCAGGGTTGTTAGCATTTCCGGGAAACACCGGAACACTTACAATGGAACCCTATATGGAGTTTAGCGTAGGTATTGACAATATATTCAGAATATTGCGAGTAGATTACGTAAGACGAATAAACTATTTACAGAATCCCAATATCTGGGCAAACGGTGTAAGAGTATCTCTAAACTTTACCTTCTAAGATTTATTTAGTCACGCTCTTATTTTTTTTGGAGTAATTTCTATTAATCCACCTAGGAGCCAAAACAGCACCAATAAGTAAATAATTATAGTAAATTAATATACGCCATATTGCTGTGATAAGCAATAAAACAATACCCTTTGGGATAAACTCACCCAAATAAGAATTAAATAGTACCTCTATAAATCCACTAGCACCAGGAGTTGGAGCAACTAGCATTACAACCATCAAAACTAATTGACGACCTAAAATTAAAAATTGCGTTGTAAAACTCATCAAAGATTCGGTCGATTGATTAAATGCCATTATCAAAAAGTTTACTACTGTAAAACGAGACACCCACATCAAAACGCTATAGCCTAGATTTTTCAACCAAAAGACGATTGATTTATGCCTCATATTACGCGAGCATTCTTTTACATCAATTGCAGTTCTATATGCCCCTATTCTCCATCTTTTTAAGATACGCAAAGAAAAAACCTTCTGAATTATCCAAGAAATCGTAGATGGTTTGATAAAAATACCAATGAATAAAACCACCAACCATGCTACTTTAGATAGATATGCTATAGCAAAAACAGACAATATTGCTGCAGAAAAAGTGCCTTCTACCGCGAACAACAAATCAATTGGTAATATTAACAACAAGATAGGGAATCCTATTACAAAAAACAATTCATCAAAGAATAATGATATAATTGTAATGGCAGTACTTTTCCCAAATTTCACTCCCTCTTTATGTATAAACAACATTTCCAAAGTAGAGCCTCCTGCAGCCGATGGAGTTATAGCAGAAGTAAACTCATACAACATTCTTATTCTAAACAAAGAATGGAATGATAATTGTTTTTCTGACAAAAGATACAAACGTCCCATTCCTGATAAATCTCGAATAGCAACTGCCAATAAAGCCAAGAATAAAAATAACACTGTGTATCCATTTAAATACTTTTCAAATGGTATTTCTGCATCCTTTATTTCACTAAACTCAGAGCAAAACATCCATACAATCCCAGCAAATCCAAACAGAATTGGCAGAATAATATGTGATGGCTTCAATCGTTTTGAAACAGATGCTTCTGTAGTTTGATTAGCCATTTTGTTTTCTTAATATTAAATGACGATACCTATCTTCAACCTCAGGCATCAACTGTGACCACCTTAATCCCAATGTTTCTGAAGCTGTTTTACCTACATTATCCAGATTTTTTTTATCAGATAAAACTTTTTTAATCGTATCTGCAAAAACGGATGGTTGACCTTGTGGAGATAAGAAACCGTTTTTCCCACTCTCAATAACTTCTGCACTAGTAGTCTTCTCAAGTAAGATTGCAGGCGTATGATGTGCAGCAGCCTCACGCAAAACTAATGGAGCATTATCATATAAAGACGGAAACAAAAACAAATCGGCAGCAGCATAATATACCTGCAGTGCAGACCTATCTTGCAATTGACCAGTCATAAAAATTTTATCTTGCAAACCATATTGTTTGATCTTTTCATGAAATTCTATTGCAGCATAACCCTTGCCCACAAAATACATTTTGTACGGCACATCTTTTAGTAATTTAACAGAATCCAATATGTATTGAATATTCTTTTCGTAAATAATTTGCCCTACAAATAACAAACATATTTCATTGTCTTTAAGCCCCAACTTGCATCTCGATTCAGCCTTCAAAATATTAATATCCTGATTACCCAAATCGTAATCTATCGCATTCGGAACCACTTCTACTTTCCCTTTATAACCATATTCGCGCATAACATCAAGTACTGCCGGTTGTGGAATCCAAACTTCATCAGCGTATTCGTACAAACTCATTATTCGCTTTATCATTAAATCAACAATGGTATCAGAAGGTACACTTCTACGAAAATCATCTCTAAATTTCGAATGAAATGTCATAATGAACGGAGCATTGTATTTCCTCGAAAGTTTCAATGCAATACGACCTGCTGTGAAGGGTGAATGCCCATGAAATATATCGGCATTATATTTCATAATCGGCTGAAATGGAGCCATCCAAATAGGCACACCAAAACGATATGGCATACGCATCAAAACAGGAATCGATAAAAAATTACGAACGTGATATGGTTGTGAGTAATCAAAAAACGGCACTTTTGCAGTTGCAACAGTTACGTCATTCCCTCTCTCTTGGAGTAACCTTGCATAATTTTCAACAACCTGTGCCACTCCATCCTGAATAGGAGGAAAGCACTCATTAAATAAACCTATTTTTAACGAAGAATTATTCATTCATACAGAAGTTTCGTTTTTTGTTATGCCAAAGGTAAATAAAGTTTCAGTTATACACAAAAAAATCTTCCATGTCGGCACCCCTACACGACATGGAAGAAGTACCACGAGAATGGTACTGAAAATATTTTTGTTTTTACTCGTTTTCTTTATTTCGAGTTAAAGTTATTGTATATTTTTGGTACAACAATAGTACAAACTTACAAATTTACTATTTTTAAGTTTTAATTTCTATTTTTACCAAAATCAGCATCATGATTCCTAAAAAAACCCATGACTAAACATGTATAACAAATATATTTTGGCTATTTTTGTGCGGTAATTAAATACACAAATAAAACTCATATATGCTGGAAAAGATTGTTATTTTAGATTTCGGGTCTCAAACGACTCAACTCATTGCACGACGCGTGCGCGAGTTAAACACATACTGCGAAATACTACCATACAATAAGTACCCACAAAATGACAGCACTATAAAAGGTGTAATCTTGTCCGGAAGTCCATTTTCAGTTTACGACAAAGCTGCCTTTAAAACAGACCTAAGACAATTTGTAGGCAAATTACCTGTTTTAGGAATATGCTATGGCGCACAATTAATTGCAGAACAATCAGGTGGATCTGTAGAACCTGCAGCTAGTCGAGAATATGGCCGTGCAAACTTTACTATGTGTAATAACAACAAAGAATTGCTTAATGGTATTTCAGTTGGTTCACAAGTATGGATGTCGCATGGAGATACAATAACAAGGATACCCGATAATTTCGAAATAATAGCGAGCACGTCTGATGTAAAAATAGCTGCTTATAAAGTGAGTGGAGAAAATACATACGGAGTTCAATTTCACCCTGAAGTATTTCATTCAACAGACGGAACACATTTACTAGACAACTTCTTGAACATCTGTGGATGCAAAAAAGATTGGTCAGCAGCTTCATTCATCGAAACAACTGTTGAAAATTTAAAGAACCAACTAGGTGATGACAAGGTAGTTCTTGGTTTATCAGGAGGTGTTGATAGTTCAGTATCAGCCGTTTTGCTTAATAAAGCTATTGGGAAAAACTTAACTTGCATCTTCGTGGACCATGGTTTGTTGCGCAAAAACGAATTTGAAAATGTACTACGCGATTACGAAAGCTTAGGTCTTAATGTAATAGGCGTCAATGCCAAAAATCGTTTCTATAGTGAACTATCAGGAGTAAAAGACCCTGAGAAAAAGCGTAAGATAATAGGTAAAGGTTTCATTGACGTATTTGATGAAGAAGCAAAAAAAATAAAAAATGTAAAGTGGTTGGCACAAGGCACTATATATCCAGACTGCATTGAATCACTATCAATAACAGGAACAACTATTAAGTCTCATCACAATGTTGGCGGACTTCCTGAGAAAATGAATCTAAAATTATGCGAGCCTTTAAGATTACTATTTAAAGATGAAGTTCGTAAAGTTGGAACTCAATTAGGTATGCCACAACATTTGATTAAACGTCAACCATTCCCTGGACCAGGTTTAGGAGTAAGAATACTTGGGGACATTACAGAAGAAAAAGTAAGAATTTTACAAGATGCGGATGATATTTTTATCAAAGCACTGCACGAATGGAATTTATACGATAGCGTATGGCAAGCCGGAGTAATTCTACTTCCTGTACAATCTGTAGGAGTTATGGGTGATGAACGTACATACGAAAATGCAGTAGCACTAAGAGCCGTTACATCAATAGACGCAATGACAGCAGATTGGGCTCACCTTCCGTATGATTTTTTAGCAAAGGTATCTAATGATATTATCAATAAAGTGAAAGGTGTTAACAGAGTAACTTATGACATATCTTCTAAGCCACCTGCAACAATAGAATGGGAGTAGTGTTTAAAAAACTTAAATAAGAAGATAACGAGTTTACTTTTGGTATATCTTTGTGTCTTTAAGCAGTAATTTTATTTTAAAACATACATAATATGAAAACAAAACTTTTATTCATTAGTTTATTATTGGCAGCTACCAGTAGTTTATTTGCCCAAGATGCAGTTGAAACTTTAAAGTTTAAGGAAAAAATTCACGATTTTGGACAAATCAAAGAAGAAGGTGGAAAAGTAACAACCACTTTTGAATTTACAAATACAAGCAAAAAGCCTATTACACTAACCAACGTAACGGCTTCTTGTGGATGTACAACTCCGGAATGGACAAAAGAACCGGTTGCTCCTAAGAAAAAAGGATTCATAAATGTAACATACAATCCTGCAGGACGTCCTGGTAATTTTACAAAGAGCATTACTATAAAATTCACAGAAGCTGGAAACGAAACCGCTCAAGTTGCTATTTTAAATATTAAAGGTGAAGTTATTCCAAAACCAAAAGATAAACAATAATCAGTAATAACAAACACAAACTAAATGCGGCAAAATTTTCATTTTGCCGCATTTGTTTTTTTGGGTATCTTTACAAATTCAAATCAAATTTTCATGAAAAGAGTAATATATTTTACAATCGGACTAATTTTACTTTCCACAATAAGTGGATTTGCACAAATGTCACTTGCATTTGATAACAAAGAGTATTCATTTGGAAATTTATCAGAAACAGATACACTACTGACGTATAGTTTTGTTTTTTGCAATACGGGTCAAGATCCTGCAATAATTAAGCGAGTAGAATCTTCTTGTAATGTTATTGTAAACTATTCAAAAGAAGCTATAAAACCTAACATTAGCGGCACTATCGACATTTTATTAGACGTTTCACAAACAATAGGAAAATTCAACAAGAGTATCTACATTTACGGAGATACTGCTGCCATACAATTAAGCATAACAGGTAATCGAATTGCAGCACCAACATACAAAGATGAAGATTATTCTGCAATACCACCAACAAGCAACAAAGACAAAAAAGCAACAAAAAAGAGGAATAAGAAAAAATAAGAAGATCAATTATTGTAAAGCTATGGAACACATAGAAAACGATTCAAAATATGCAGGTTTATCAGTTAATAAAGGTATTAGCCAACCTCCATCAGTTAATCCTAATTTAGCAAGGAAAGCGAAGCGTAAACTATATACAGCTGCCGAATATGTTAATGGAATAACAAAAGGTGATATTTCTTTATTAGGACAAGCTGTTACACTTATTGAAAGCTCTAATCCTGACCATTATAACTTAGCTCAAGAAGTTATAGAAAAATGTTTACCATTATCCGGAAATTCAACTCGAATAGGAATTACAGGTGTCCCAGGTGCAGGCAAAAGCACATTTATTGAGGCTCTTGGTGTGCTATTAGTTAATAAAGGCGATAAATTAGCTGTACTTGCAATTGATCCAAGTAGTGAACGCTCAAAAGGTAGTATTCTAGGAGATAAAACTCGCATGGAAGAATTATCGGCAAGCGATAAAGCTTTTATTCGCCCTTCCCCATCTGCAGGCTCGCTAGGAGGAGTTGCACGCAAAACTCGTGAAACCATCGTATTATGCGAAGCTGCAGGATTTAACAAAGTTTTCGTAGAAACTGTGGGTGTTGGTCAATCAGAAACTGCCGTTCACTCTATGGTAGATTTTTTCTTGCTCTTACAAATTACGGGTGCCGGTGATGAATTACAAGGCATTAAACGTGGTATCATGGAAATGGCAGACGGTATTATTATAAATAAAGCAGAAGGAAATAATATAGAACGCGCGAATTTGGCTCAAGCACAATATATCAATGCACTGCATTTATTCCCTGCTCACGAGTCTGGATGGAAACCTCAAGTTTTAAAATGCTCCGCTTTTCAAAAAACAGGTATTGAAGAGATTTGGAACATGATAGAAGAATATACCCAATTTACTAAAGGAAACGACTATTTTGCACACAAACGCCGCTCTCAAACAAAATACTGGATGTATGAAACTATTGACGGAAAACTTAAAAGTAATTTCTACAGTAATCCAATAATTTCTGCTAAGTTAAGTCAACTAGAACAACAAGTAATGAAAGATGAAGTAAGTTCATTTATTGCTGCACACAAACTATTAGAAGAATATTTTAAAATGTGATAAATTATTCCTTATCACATTCTACAGTAATTTGGCGCCTAAAAGCTTCTCCCAAACAAATTAAAGTTTCTGTGCTTGCTATTCCTTCTATTACCTGAATTTTATCGTGGATAATGCTCAAGAAGTGTGCATTGTCTTTAGCATATATTTTTAGATACATGGCATATTTACCTGTTGTATAATGACATTCAACAATCTCAGGTATTTTCTTCAAAGCAGAAACCACACCTTCAAATGCGTTTGCATCTTTCAAAAAAAGCCCCATATATGCACATGTATGGTAACCTACCTTAACCGGGTCTATAATAAATTCAGAACCCTTAATAACCCCTTGACTTGTAAGTTTCTGAATACGTTGATGGATAGCAGCACCAGATACGTTACATTCACGTGCCACTTCCAAAAAAGGAGTTCTTGCATTTTGAGAAACTAATTGAAGAATTTTTTCGTCAAGTTGGTCAAGTTGAATTTGTGCCATAATAATATAAATATATTAGTATTACAAGTATAGGTGTCTTGATATTTCTGATAAAAATATCATTAACACATACAAAGATAATAATTTTCCAAAAAAAACAGTAAAAAAGATGTTAATACATAAAAATACACTAAATTTGTGCCAAGCAACATAGTTATATAGCATTACAATGGCAAAACATCAGTCATTAAGTCCTAAAAACATTATCGAAACATCAAGTTTGTGGAATGTTCTAACTGCCGAACAAAAGGTATATTTAGCACACAATTTTCAAATTACTACCTTTAAAAAGAACGCTGTAATATATTCAGAAAACGAGCAACCAAATAGTTTGTTATGCGTTATTAGTGGTAAGGTGAAAATATATAAAGAAGGTAATGGAGGACGCAGCCAAATTGTCAGAATAATTAAACCTGAAGAATTTTTTGGATATAGAGCATTATTTGCCGGAGAAAAATATGTTACTACAGCTGCTGCTTTTGAAGCCTGCGTTATTTACGAAAT
>JAKIYQ010000109.1:0-1999 GCA_022708465.1 Bacteroidota bacterium
AGAAGTTGGGACCCGCCCCTTCAGTGTGGTGGAGTGCGTCTGCAATCCAAATCAACCACAATCGAAAGAAGGACTTCATAGAAATATATGCTTGTACACTGGGACACTCAATGAAGAATTTGGAATCAAGGAACTTGTAGATGCTTTTAAGCTGATTGAAAACGCTGAACTTTGGATTTGCGGTGAAGGCAATACAAAAGACTATATTTTAGAACAGACTATTAATTACGGCAACATCAAATACTTCGGCTATCTAAATAGAGAAGAAATTCATAGAAAACAAGATGAATGCGATTTTCTAATTAATCCAAGAAGACCTTCTGGAACCTACACAATGTACTCCTTCCCATCAAAAACGGCCGAATATATGATGACCGGGAAACCCGTAATCATGTATAAGCTCGAAGGTATTCCGGACGAGTATGACGAATACTTAAATTATTTGCACACGAAAGAATCGTCTGAGATAGCTGATGAATTAAAAACGATATTTGCTTCAAAATATGATGACTTAGCCGCAAAGGGAGCTAAAGCTAGAGATTTTATGATAGACAATAAATCATCAAAAATCACAGCAGAAAGAATAGTAGATTTTTTGAATAATAGTAGTAAGTAATAATTGAGGATGGAATAAATGGATATAATTGTAACAATATTATTGCTTATCATGGCATGTACCATTTTGTATATGAATAAAAAGAAGTATAATCCGGCTTTCGTACTATGCTTACTGTATGGCGTGATAATGTTCTTTGAGTCTTTCCGCCTTTATAATATGGTAAGAAGCAAAGACAGCACGTATTTGCTCATTTTTGCGGGTGTTCTATCATTTTGTATAGGTGTAGCCGTTATGGGCAGGGTTAAGTTGAGTCTTGGAACAAGACTCAATGATAATGTGCAGTATAAATATTCTATAAATTACAAAGCATTTATTGCGCTACTTGCTTTTTCTATAGCTATGTCTATATATCCCGCAATAAAAAACTTGACAAGTATTGCAAATTCCAACCTTACGTTTTCCACTATTCGAGAAGATTTTGGTACTTATTATAACAATAGAGTTTTAAACTTAGTTTTTAACTATGTAGTAAACCCGTTCACAAGTGGATGCCTACCGATAGCGGCACTATCTCTGTTTATTGGCATAGAGAAAAAGAAAACAATTTTTATTTTGACGACAGTTTTTATAACGATGACAGTTGTCATGAATGCGGGCAGAGGAATACTATTGTATTTTCTGGCAATGGTTTATTTTGCATATAAAATAGAAACTACCGATGTACAAATTAGTCCAGAAAAAGCAAAGAAAAAGCGAAAATATAAGAGAATTTTATTCGCAATATTGGTTTTGAGTGTTGGTGGATACATTGCTGTAACAAAATTAAGAGGCACTAGCGCAAATGAAGCAATTCTACGCCAAATATATATATACATATGCGGTTGTGTACCCCATTTAGATTACAGAATTGATGAGATTCGAGCCGCAGGTGTATGCCTTTACGGGACCGGTGGATGCCATGGAATTTTTCAATTTATTTTTACTATGCTTGAAAACTTCGGAATAATGAAATATCCAGAATTTATGATACTTTCTGATACATGGTACACGAATGCACTGTCATATATTAGTATAGGACCCAATATTAGCTTTAATGCTTATGCAACTTTGTTTTACAACATGTACCTCGATGGCGGAGTTTTTGCGGTCATAATTGAAATGTTATTATATGGTGGAGTTGCGGGAACATTGTACAAAAATGTTGAAAGAAATCCTGAGGATACGCGAAACAAACTTGTACTTATATTCTACCCTTCCGAATTTGACATTAGTAATTTCAGAGCATCGTCTGGCACAACAATTCCATTTGATTTATCTAGTATTTCCTCACAAACAGTACCTTTAAAAACGACAGTCGGAGTCCCACAAGCTTGTGTCTCAGCCGTTGCCATACTAAAGGTTTCTTCCCTGCTCGGATTCACAAACACATCTGTGCCGAAA
>JAKIYQ010000110.1:0-1979 GCA_022708465.1 Bacteroidota bacterium
AGAATCAGGAATAATGATACCGCCGATTGTCTTTTCTTCCGCAGCCGCAGGCTCTATTAGCACTCGGTCTGCCAATGGTTTAATGTTCATAATTTAAAAGTTTATTTATTGATGTTATAGATAATGGTTATAATGCCGAAGCCTTGCTTCAGCGGTAGAAATTTATCAAATTGTATGCCAATGTCTGTTGTTGTCACAATTGGCAGGTGAATTATGACAAGCTGTCAGCGCCCTTTCGTTGTTTAAAATATACCACACAACGGTAAATCCAAAATACGAAAAATGGTAATGCTAATTCAAGGGTGATGCTTGATGTGCTAAACAACCAACAGAGCATAATTAGCGCAATGGAATAATATAGGACTCTAAATGTAAGTTTCGCCTTTTCGTTAGGTATTATTTTCTTTATTATTGGGTAACGATAATTCTGCATTGAAAATCGCTCAATTCCTATTTCTAGCGGATAAACTAATAGTATTAATAAGGTTTTCAAGACTTGCTGATCCGATTCGATGAGCCATACGAACGGGACAAATCGGGATGCTACTAACCAAAAATATAAAAAAGCGTTGTATTTTGATCGCCACTGATTGTAACAGAAAAATAATAGGGGACATGTAGTGGCTAAACCTATTGCTATTAATGCGTTAGTTGTTGGTAGTAATAAATAGGTAATTAATAAACCAACGGTAAAAATAGCGAATCTAGCAATGGTAATTTGTCGGAAATGATTATTCCCATATTCCATTTCTGCTTTGTTGAGCCTTAATGTTGGGGCTGTTTCGTGGTGTACTGCTTTTATATCATTATAGATGTATCCCCACTCATAGAGGTAAAATATAGAGCATGAAAAGATACATAATGCGACTATTTCTGTCCAATGTGTGACGCTTGTACAAATTAAAGCGTAATAGATGGTGGTAAAAAAGTTGATAAAGAGCCATGACGTCATTCTCGGATTGTTATGTTGCAAACGAATCTGAAAATTGTAGTTCATGGGAATCCAAAAGAGTGATGCCATCGTTTTATCTTTGGAATGTATAATCATTAGTAGGGGTTATATAATGGATGTGGTTCTGTTTGTTGGTCAACTTTTGCCATCGTTTCAGGTTGTTATATAAAATGATGGTTGCTTCTTGGGCACTTTCAATAAGTGAAACATCGGCAGGATTATCGGTAATCACCAGTGTGTATGGTTTCTGAATGTTGAGTGTAGTCAAGTATTCCGATTTTTTGCGAAGTGCATCATATTCCAATTTACCTTCGCAGATATCTTTGTTATATTTCAATGACGAAGAAATATAGTGTTGTATGCCCATTTTTTTTGCCACTGTTTCTGCTATAAGATCTATGGTGCCAGATACGAGTATTAATTCGTTTGTGGGACGTTTTGCTTCTATCAAATCCCATATTTCGTGTATGCGACGTGGTGATAAATAGTTATCGTAAAACGCGTCCGCCATGTTAAGCAACTCTGCATGTGGTATGCCTTTTAAGTAGGAAAGTGCAATTTTGCGTGATAAATCAAGATGAAATAGGCGATATATGAGGCTGTTGGTATACCGCCAGATGGGCGTTTTCATCAGTTTACGAAATCGCTTGTAGGATTTCTCGGTGATGTAGAAATCCAAAAAATCAAATGTGGTATTTGAATAGAATAGCGTACCACAAATATCTATCAAAATCGCATTTGTAATCATTTATTTGATAATGTTATTAAAGATTTCTTCAAATTGAAGTGCTTGTGCTTGGCGAGAAAATTGTTCTTTCTGTTGTACTTCTACGTGTGTATAGCCTTCTTGTTCCCACTGTGCGTAAGCGTTTAATATGAACTCTTTGACTTCTTCCACTCTTGTGGCTGCCAATCCTGACTTTGTCTGCTTAATAACTTCAGCCAAACACTCTTCGTCGCTACGCACGCAAAGCACCGGTTTTTCTACGCCAAGAGCTTCGAAAAACTTAGTGGTCATTATTCCGTG
>JAKIYQ010000008.1:0-39035 GCA_022708465.1 Bacteroidota bacterium
GAGATTGGCGATAGTATTTGTGATATAGAAAATCCGGAACCACTTCCTCCAATAGCAATCGACGAGCCAACTATGAGTATGGTATTTACCATTAACAACTCGCCATTTTTTGGTCGCGATGGAAAATTCGTTACATCAAGACATGTCAATGATCGTTTAATAAAAGAATTAGACAAGAATCTTGCTCTTCGTGTTGTTAAAGAGGATAAAACCGATATTTGGCACGTGTTTGGTCGTGGTGTATTACACTTATCCGTATTAATCGAAACGATGCGTCGTGAAGGTTACGAGTTACAAGTTGGTCAACCACAGGTAATAATTAAAGAAATTGATGGTCAAAAATGCGAACCAATTGAGCAACTTACAGTTAATGTACCTGAAGAATTTTCAGGCAAAGTAATCGAAATGGTATCAAATCGTAAAGGTGAAATGCTTGTCATGGAGACAAAAAACGACCGTATTCATTTAGAGTTTGAAATTCCATCTAGAGGTATCATAGGTTTACGTACAAATTTACTTACGGCAACAACAGGTGAAGCTGTTATCGCTCATCGTTTTATAAAATATGCTCCATACAAAGGTGATATTGAACGCCGCACAAACGGATCAATAATTGCAATGGAAAGTGGTACTGCTTTTGCATACGCTATAGATAAATTACAAGACAGAGGTAAATTCTTTATATATCCACAAGAAGAAGTTTACGCAGGACAGGTTGTTGGAGAACATTGCAAAGATGGTGATTTAGTTGTAAATGTTACAAAATCGAAGAAATTAACCAACATGCGTGCATCAGGTTCTGACGAAAAGGCCAAAATAGTACCACCGATAGTATTAAGCTTGGAAGAAGCGTTGGAATATATAAAAGAAGACGAATATGTTGAAGTAACTCCGCACGCCATGAGGTTGCGAAAAATAATTTTGGACGAACTTGAACGAAAGAGAAGCAACAAATAAAGTATACATTGCATTAGGCGGGAACTTAGGTAATAAAGTTTCCGTTTTTTGTATGGCAGAGGAACTACTGTCTAAAGAAATTGGTGATATTATTTCAAAATCATCAAACTACGAATCTGAGGCAGTAGGATTTTACTCCAATAATACTTTTTTAAATAATGTCATTTGTCTAATTACACAACTTTCTCCATTACAAGTATTATCTATTACACAAGATATTGAAAAGCGATTAGGACGCACTCAAAAAAGCGTACAAAGTAATTACAAAGATAGAATAATAGATATTGATATTTTGTATTATAACAACATAATTATTAATACATACGAGCTGACAATACCACACCCGCACCTGCACGAAAGAGAGTTTGTATTAAAACCGCTTTTAGAAATTGCCCCGAAGAAAATACATCCGGCATTTTTACTAAACACAGAAGAAATGTGGTTTCGCTATCAGAATCAACATCTGCAAGTTTAATAGCAGAAGAAAGAACGATCGTTAGGTGCTTTTTCCATAAAACGATACGTTAGAACTACTTCGTGAGAACCACCTGAAACATTTACCAAACTTGACAGACTCACATCGTAGCTATATGAAACACTAAAGCCGGCTACCGAACCTCCTACCATAACTTTTAAGGCATCAGTGTTGGTAAGTCCATCAGGCGAATAAAATGGAATACCTCTATAGCCTATTCCTGCCATAAAATAGCGACGATGATACATTACATCAATATCAATTTGATGATATTGACCTTGCCATTGATATAATGTTGCTATAGTTACATCATCCTTAGGATCATACTTGCCGTAGCCTTTTGAAATAGGTATCATACCCGCTGCATAAACATTTAATTTAAGTGGATCCGTAGTAGATGGGGCATCTGTAAACGATACATTATTCCCCAACAAACGGCTTACACTTAAACCTCCAAAAAAATATTCATTATAGAACATCACAGAAACCGCAGCATCAAAACGAAATAGAGAGTTAATACTCGTTTGAAAAGAACTTGTAGGCAGTATTGTTCCATCCATTGCTATTTGATCAACAAACACAAATTTTGATGGATCAATTGTTCTGTAAAATACACTTAGCTGTAAGCCCGGTCTAAAATACCAATGCTTAGTCATTTGTACAGCGTAGTTGTACTGAATATCAAATTGCAACTGAGATAACATTCCACCGGCATAAGATGTATATGAAAGCAATCCTCCAAAAGAAGATCTAATTGGATGAAAATACTGATCATAATCTGCTAATATAGTCTGTGAACCTTCAATTGCTGACCACTGGTTTCTGTATGTTGTATACACCCTACCTCCACCGGTAAAACCTGCAAATGATGGAGCTATAGTAGTTGTAGCTGACCACGGCTGTGACAATAGAAAGTCTTGCGCTGCCAAGTTAAACAATGGCAATATTAATAGTACTACTAATGTATTGAATTTTGCTTTCATCAACGAACTAACATAAAATTACCAGACTGACGGAACGATGTACCGTCTTTAAAATATCCTTCAGCCTTATACGAATATGTAGCTTGTTGGGCACATTTACCTAAATAATAACCATCCCAACCTTGATACAAATCTTCCGACACAAATACCTTAACACCCCATTGATTGAATATCTCCAATTTATATGTATCTACATTACGGGATACAGGATAGAATATATCAAGACGACGTTCTTCCGGCGAATAGACTCCTCCATTTGCCTCAGTTAAATTTGGTACAAATGCTGTCGGGAATGTAATGAATGAACCTTTCCCAACTCTTACATATTCATCTAATTTCAGAGTATCTTTACAACCAAAACTATTTTCAACCACCAAAGATACGTCAAACAATCCATCTTCACGATAAATATATGTCGGATCCTTTTCTGTAGACTGACCTCCATCTCCAAAATCCCATAAATAAGAGATTACCTTGTCTGACTTACAATAAAAGTGAGCTTCTGCATTTGGTGTATATAATTGAGTTAAGCTTACAGAGAATTCTGCAACCGGCGATACATAAACTGTTATATCTTTGCTTACCTGATCTGACTTTCTTGTTCCTGTAGCTGTAAGTGTAACTGTATATGTTCCGGACTGTGTATATACGTGATCCGGACTTCTTTTTGTAGAAGTTGTCCCGTCTCCGAAATCCCACAAATATTCAGCATCACCAAGTGTTGTATTGGTGAATATTACTGCCAATGGCTTACAACCAACTATAGGATCTGCACTAAAATCTGCAATAGGTTCATCAACTGCGCGTACTTGTAATTCATCATAAGCTTCACAATCATAAGCTGACAATGTCCATCGCACTGTATTAATTCCCGGAGCTAAACCTGTTACATATGTATTAGGCGCAGTTTCATCATCAAATACTCCACTGCCTGCAACTATCGACCATCTTCCGGTTACATTTGTATCAGCAACAGAACGCGCTGACAAACGATAAGATCCGTTTATCGTAGCTCCATCATCTCCGGCATCAACTAAATGCGTTAAACTATGGGATACAACCTCTACATCAATAGTATTTGAGCAAGATTCTGTATAGACTTCCCAACGAATGATATTTGTCACTTTATTACTTAAGTCTGTAATCAAAGAAACATTAGATGTAGGATCTTGTAATACACCATCACCAGATATTAGTGTCCAACGATAGTCTCCATACAATGGTTTCGGGGCACGCAATGTCACAGAATCATCACATATTGTAATATTCAAAAATTCAGGATCTGTTATGCCAGGATTGTTATTATACACAGTCATTGTATCAAAGTTCAAGCAATAGCCGTCATTAACATCCCATCTAAAAGGATTCCGTCCATAAGACAAACCTGACACCTCTGAATTATATGCTGCAGGATCTGAGAAGACCACTTCACCACGAAGTGAAGTCCATTTAGCAACTGTTCCTGCAACGTCGGTTGCACCTAATCTTACAGAATTAATACAGTTTGTTGCTAAATCGACACCTGCTTCTGCTAATGGCAATGTTCTAATGCTTAGGTATTTTTCTTTTTTGTCGGCACTGGCACAACGATTAGTTGGTGTTATAGAAACGGTTCCACTCTTAGCGTACGAATCAATAGAAACCAATATACTTGATGAATGTTCTCCGGATATTATTGAATAGCCTTCAGGAACAGCCCATTCATACAAAGTTGCCCCTTCTACATCGTCTATTGATAATTGGAATAATGCTTCGTTTTCGCAAATGTATAGAGGTGCGCTTATATCACCAACAGGTCCAAACGGTTCGTCTAAATCTACTGCCAATGTTGCATCACCACCATTTCCGCAAGAATTTACACCATGTACTCTGATAGTTCCTTTCTCTGCATCTAATCCAATTGATACGGTGATATCATTAGTATTAGTTCCACTCATTACCGTAAAGCCTTTTGGTAATATCCATTCATATTTATCTGCATTAATAATTTCAGGCAGATAATAACGTTCTAACGTGCCTCTACATGCTGCATTATTTCCTATGATTGCCATTGCATCACCGGGTAGGCTTTCTAATGAAACTGTGTAATCTTTATTTAAGTTCTTTGTACAATATTGACCTGTGGTAATACTTTCGAATAAATAATTGTTATCTATTTTATCAGGAGTACGTACCAAATCGTATGGGCTTGTGTCAATATCTTCGAAATAACGTATTCCATTTTCGTAATAAACTAACTGCCAAGGACCGACTCCTTGTGGTTCTAATGCTATATGCAAAGTATCTGATTGACATACAAAAGCAGGCATTGTTACAATCAAATTAGGATACGGATATACTATAACATCAAAGCTATAATCAATCTTTGTTGTACAATATGCAGTACTGATACTATCGATGGTATATTGAATATTACCTGCACGCAATGGAGCAATACGTAAGGTATCTCTCATTTTAGTAATATCATATATTACGTTAGAACCACCATCATCACTATATTTAAGAGTCCAAGGACCTTCGTTTGATATTACTAAATCTACTAATATTTCGTCACCAAGACAGCAATCTTCAGATACAGATAAAACCTGCAAACTAGGATATTTGTGTACTGTTACTGAAACCTTACCACTTAATTTAGCTTCACATCCCATACCATCTTCTACAGATACAAGACTATATTCTGTATCAATCAATGGTTTAACAACAACACTCGTATCAGGACGATCGGAAACTAAGGTATAGTCATTCAAACCATCTGTATATACAAATGTCCAAGGAGCTACTCCCGAAGATACCATGTATAATGTAACTTCATCACCTTCACAAATATCTGAAATGCCTGTAATATTTGCTTGTAAACTTGCCGGATTATTAATTACAAAAGCTGTATCTATTTCACAAAGATTCTGATCAGTTATGCGCAAATTATAACGACCTCCTATAAGTGAGCTTTGGTTTTGCGCATATTCATCAACTCCTATTCCTGTCCATTTGTATATATATGCAGGAGTGCCGCCATTAACTGCTAATGTAATTGTTCCATTTGCATCTCCATTACACGTATTCAAACCGATATTTGCAGATAATAACAATGTATCCGGTTCTGTTATTTGGAAACTTCTACTAACATAGCATTTATTGGCATCAGTAATATCTACTCGATACAAGCCCTTGCCTAAATCAGAGACTCCATAAGGATTTGTTACTACATGAGGAATGTCAGGTCCTGTCCATGATAATGTATATTGTGGAGTGCCGCCATTAACTTCTATATTAATAACACCATCTTTATCTCCGGCACAATTCAATGCTAGTTTGCTTGATGCCAATTGATTAAGTGTTAATTCAGAAGGCTCAATAATTAAATAATTGTATGTAAATATGCCACTTACGTCTGTCAATGTAAGTAGATAGTCACCCGGAGACAAATCGTATATATTCTTATCAGTTGAAATGTCCACACCATTATATTTCCAACTATATGTAGTATTAGTTCCACCTGTAACAGACATTTCTATGTAAGCATTATTCAATCCAAAACATGTAATCTGATGCACATCTGCTTTTACAACCAATACGCTTGGTTCGGTAATTTCAAACTGCATAGTTTCGCTGCAAGACAAATCATCTTCAACAGTTAAATAATACCAACCTGCTTTTAATTGATACTGATCACGATCGTGTTCTGCTCCTGGCTGTATTCCATCACCATGCCATGTATAAGTCAAATTGCCAAAGCCTCCAGTAGTATTGAGTATTATATGTCCTGTTGCTGCACCTATAATTTGTACATTTTCGATATCTACCACTCCAATTTGAATAGGGATTGATTCGGTTATGCCATTGGATATCGATACCATACAACCATTATGGTCTGTAACTACAACTGTATATGAACCTTCACCTAAATTTGACTTGCTATAACCTGAACCAAGGTCAGTATTTGGATTTTTTGTCCATTTGTAACTATAAGGAGCTGTACCTGATCCACTGGTTACAGATACTGATGCGCGACCATCTGTAGCACCTGTACAAATAACTGAGGTAATATCCATTTGAGCATCCAATGCTGTTGGCTGAGTTATTGTATATGTTCTATTAAGAACACATGACAGACTATCTACTATAGTTAATGTATATGTTCCAACAGGAAGACCTTCTGCAATTGTATCGTTAACAACTAAAGTACCTGATTGATTTTCCCACTTAACTACATATGGTTTACTGCCTCCAACAATAGACGCATGTAAACGTCCGTCTGAAAGACCAAAACAACTCACATCTGTTTGCGAAACAGAAACATCTAATTCAGTAGGTTTAATTAAATCATAATGTTCGCTTATTTCACATTGATTTGCATCCTGTACACGAACTTGATATAAACCTCCGGGGATATTAAATTGATCTTTTTGATTTGGATTAACAAATGGCCCTGACCAAGTATATGTATAAGCAGGAGATCCGCCAACTACACTTAACTGTATTGAACCTGATGGTACTCCATAACACTGATTCTCAGTTATAACAGAACTTACTTGCAAGGCACTAGGTTCTATTATTGTTCTAAACGAATCAGCCTTACATTCATTGGCATCACTAACATAAACATAATAGATTCCTGCACCTAAATCTGATAAATGAGCTGAATCAGCTACTACAAGCGGTACATCAGGACCATTCCATGTAACTTTATATGGAACGCTACCTCCTGTTATGTCTAGATTCAAGCTTGCTGTTTTATCGCCAAAACAAGCTACTGATTCTATTGATGAATGGAAAACTAATTTAATGGAATCCGGCTCCGAGACTTGATAATCTGAGATAAATGTATCGCCGTTAGCATCTATTACTTCTAAGTGATACATAGCGGCAGGAATATCTACCAAATCACGGCTGGTTGATGCATAACCCTTATCTGATGTCCACGCATAAGAATATGGTGCAGTGCCTTTGCTAACTGATAATAATATTGAACCATCAGATGCATTTTTACACTTAACCGGAGTAATGTCGGCAGTAACAAGTATCTTTTCAGGTTGCAAAATGCTAATCATTGTATCTATTGAGCACGAATTTGCATCAGATACATTTACATAATAATTACCTGACAATAAAGCCACTTGATTTTGTAAATATTTATTTAATGGATTTATACTATGTCCATCCCATTCGAAGCTATAACTAGGAACACCTTCAGTAACATTTAATGTTATTGTACCGGTTGCCTGTCCATAAATTGTTACATCTGTTTTTGTATATTCCAATTTCAAAGCATTAGGAGATGTAACTTCAATTCTATCAGTAAGTACACAACCCTGTGCATCTGTAACATCGACTTTGTAATCTCCTGCATATAAAGCATTGGCAACAGAAGCATGACTTACAATTGCTCCATCAGACTCTCTTGTCCAAACGTATGAATACGGAGCAGTTCCTGTTCCATTTGCAATTTCAATTTTAGCAGTACCCGTAGCATCACCATAACACAAAACAGGTGTATGGGATATTACATCAGTTAATGCAGCCGGTTCTGTTATTTCAACAACTCCGGTATACTCGCATTGTAATGCATCTTTTATTATATATGTGTAAGAAAGCGGTGGAAGATTTTCTGCAACAGAATCGTTAGCTACAACATTTCCACTAATAGTTTCTTGCCATACAAATACATATGGAGGAACACCTCCTGTTACCTCAACCCAAACTTTACCATCAGACTTAGCATTACAAGATACATCTCTTTTACCTGCAATAGGAACAATTAATGATGGATTATACAATGTTGTATCAACTGTAATTGTACAATGATTTCTGTCTTCCATCCTGACTGTGTATGGCTCTCCACCCCACAAATTAATTTGATTCTGCGAATGTGGCTGTACATCTAGACCTGACCAATAAAATTCTCTTGGAAGAACACCACCTTGCGCAGTTAGAGTAATACTTGCTTGATTTGAGTTATTACAGATATTTTGTACAATATCCATTGTTAATGTCTGCAAGGAAGGTTGAGTTACAACATGTGATAATGAATCACGACATTTCTGGTAATCCACAATCTTCAACTGATATGTACCTGCGCCAATATTTGTAAGTGAATATGGGTCTATTGTTTGAACTGCATCAGGTCCGGACCAAACCAATGTATATGGCGTCGTTCCACCCGTTACTCTAACATCAATGTGTGCTGTTTTATCGCCAAAACAATCTACCGTATCAGCGGTTGTTATAAGAACTTCTGATTCTAACAAGTTAGGCTCCGTAATAATAAATACATTATTGTAATCTTTTCCACGTGAATCTACCATATGCACAGTATAAACAGCTGCAGGGATATTATTCAAGTCTCTTGTTGATGCAGATAATCCTTTATCTGATGTCCATGTATATGTGAATGGAGGAGTACCTCCTGTCACATTCAACATTATTTTACCATCTGACAAACCATAACAAGAAACATTCTTTTGATATACACTAACCGCTATTTCTTGAGGTTCAGTTATTTCAACTTCTAATGTTTCGGTTGCACATCCCAGTGCATCCCAAACTTTTACATAATAGCGACCTGCCAATAAATTAGTTTGATTCTGCAAGCCTTCAGTTGCAGGTGTGATGCTTCTGCCTGTCCAATTATAGAAATAAGGCGCCTGTCCACCACTTACATTTATGGTTATTGCACCGGTTGCTTCGCCTGTAACTAAAACATCTTGTTTGCTAACCAAAGTCAATAACAATTGAGGCGGTGATGTTACAGTTACCGTTGTTACAGCATCAACAGCGGGTTGACAACCTTTATTATCAATTAGATTCAGACGATAATCACCAGGTGATAAGTTAGTTATGGTTGCAGAATTTGATATAGGCATTGTACTTGGCAAACGGTACCAAGTGAATGAGTATGGAGACATTCCACCACTAACCGCTGCAGCTACTTGTCCGTTTCGTTCTGTAAAACAGGTCAAATCAGTAACAGTCAAACCGACTATTAATGAATCCGGTTCATTAATTCTAAACGTAGCTGTACGAGAACAACCTATTGAATCACTTACAGAATATGTATACTGACCTTTAGTCAATGTGTGTGATACTGAATCTTGCACAACAAACGTACCATCATTTTTTCTAATCTGGTGCATATATGGGTAACCACCACCGGATACTCTTGCTATTGCAGATCCGTTTCCATCTCCATAACATTGGATATTGGTAGAATTCAATGAATTTATACGCAATACATTTGTTGAAATTAATTGAGGACTTTGAATCTTACATCCATTCTTGTATGCAAATATTTTAATGTAGGCATTAACCGTAAGTGGATTGAAATCAAGATCACCACCAACACCTTGCTGGGTTTGGAACACTGCATTATTTACATTCAATTCATATAGTGTCTGCGTATCAGTATTATGCAGACGTACAGCTGTATAATTGTTGTCGCAGAACAAAGATGCTTCTTGAATTTCTTCAACTTGCGTTACAGAGAAGGATTTTGTTGCCTCTGTTGTACAAATTAAATCTCCATTGGTATCTCTATAATCATAATAATAGGTAATTGAATATACATTTTCACCTAATTTAGTTGGATATATAACAGCTGTACCATTATTATAATCGCGAAATCCTATGGAACCTGTCTGACTGAATTCGAATCTGCCTGAAGGAGCATGATTACCTAATATAACAACGGAATCTAAAGAGCCACAAATCATATCATTATCTTCAATTCCAAAGAAATCAGAAGATTCATTCAGCACCTTAAATCTCTTTGATATACTAGATGTACATTGTTCATTAACACCTGTAGAAGATTGATATGTTTGAGTGTAATGATATGCTATTGTATAAGAACTTGTATGAGATGATTGCGATAAATCAATATTTGCATATCCATCAGGAAGATTAGTTAAAAACGTTGGACCCGTAAAGACTCCTACTCCCGGAGATTTTGGTATACCAGAAATTTGAACGACTCCCTTAGGTTCACAATATTCTTCCTGTAAATAATATATTCCCATATTATTTGTTCCGTGAACTAAAATAGTTGCGGTATCACTGCTTTGACAAGCATGTTCGTTATTGACAGTGTACCAAATATCATGATAATTTAAGCCGGCTCTTGATGTATAGAACACATTATTTACCAATGCAGATTGAGGTGCATCTGTACCATATATACCGCCGGAAGGAGTAGCGGCCAAAGTTAATACATCACCTAAACAATGGTCTGCTTTAAGGTTCATATTAATTATATCCGGAGCATATACATGAGTTGAATCTCTATATTCGAAATCACAAATACCATCATTGTACTCATACAATAGTTCATATACGCCTTCGCCCCATGATGGTTGAAAATAAACATCGCCTTCTTGAGGAATTGCCTTTTGCAAAACAGGTGTTATGTAATTATGGTTTTTGTATATACTCAAAGTTCCTGTTGTCGGTGTTGCCGAGCTAACTGTGATTAATACATTGTTTTCGTAATTACAATATGAAGACTTGATGCCAAATGGATAAATATTTGTAGGAGACTTTATATAGAAAGACTTTGAATATTTTGACGGACATCCTTGATCATCCAACATTGTATAGATAACTTGTTGTTCTCCTTGACCACCAGCTCTTGAGGGATCAATTAGCAACTCGCCGGCTGTTATATCCTCACTAATCTTCATTGCCGGCGTACTAAGAGTAAATGTTCCGCCTATATTTGAAGCTCTAATAGTGGCCAAATTTGAATAATAACAAAGTGTATCATTTGGAATTACAAAAATATCATCGTTAATAATTTTCTTTTGAACCTCTTCTCTTACGGTGATGGTTTTAACCATTGAACTCTTACAACCTTTATTATCTAAAATAGAATACTCAACATTATAAACTCCTGCACTCACATTTGTCAATCTTGATGTTGGCCCTGTAAGTGGAGATAAGGTGGAAGTACCGCCGTTTGAGAATAACTTCCACGTACCATTTGCTTGCCCCGGTACACCAACCAAATTAAATTCTTTTTGATTGCCTTCCGGAATACAATAGGTATATGAAGGTTGATATGGTGACACATCAGGATCTATGTACCAATCAACATCTTGCAAAACATTAACATAAATATTGAATGTGGTGTCTTGTATACAGCCATACAAATCTGCATAAGTATATGTTACAGCCCAAGTGCCGCTGCTTGTAATTTGACTTGGATCAAAATAACCTCCATTTGTTAAAGCTTTAGTTGCAGGTTGAATCGAGAATGCTCCACCTTGAGGAGTTGCAGAAAAATACGAAGGTGCATCTGATGAACAATACGTTTGAGTGGGTGATACGCCATGTATTTGGATATGTTCTTTTGCTCCAACGGTTACAACAATAGAATCTTTCATAATACAACCATTAAAAGTCACTGCTCTTAATGAATATTTTGTTGTTACTGCCGGAACAACATTTATTGAAGTTCCTGTTGCACCAGTACTCCACAAAAAAGTAGAAGTAGTCCCTGAATACGTAACATACAAATTAACACCATCACCTGGACATAAAAGAGCATCCTCAGGATCTGATAAAATTTTATAACTATCAACAGAATCAACCTGTAATTCGTATGTTGGAGGGTTAGCATAATTTACTTCACAATACTTATCTTGCAAACGTCTGACCATAAACACGGTTTCGCCGGCAGGTTCATAATCAAAATCATAATAATTATTGGCACTTGTCAGCGTACTTGTAACATTATTGATAGACAAATCGAATGAGTATGGAGGTGTACCTGTAAATGATAATTCCATTTTTATTGTTTCACCCGGACAAACATTAACAGGATTGCTAATCATGGTAACGGTTGGTGCCGGCATTTCAATTATTGTTGCTGACCCATTCATCCACAATTCGCACTGTGTATTTATTGTTCTCGCTTTAACCGTATATACTCCTTTTGGGTTATTTGGCCATGACATTGGCATTCCTGTACCTGCCGTCCAAGTACCTACTTCAAGACCATCTTTGCACAACATATATTCTGCTCCCAGACTTGAACCGGACAATTCTACTATCATGTCGGTATATGGTTGTGCCTCGCAATAAGCACTATCACCGGAAACTGTATATACATCCGGATTCTCATCTATATCAATTGTCACTTGATCGCTAGAAGAGCAAAATGGTGAAGAAGTCATTACAACATTTAGCAAAAATATTGTATTCGTATTTAATGCAACCGTATTTGGTTGAGCTATATTAGCATTATCAACTTTGTCAATAGGTGTCCAAAAATAAGACATTCCTAATTCGGCGGGCGTCCCTAACTGAGTTGTTGAACCTTCACATATACTACGATCATTTCCCGCATCTGCTGTCGGATTTGGCACAATATTTACCCTTACTGTATCAGTGCTAATACAATTAGCGATGTTACGATTTGTTGCTACTAAAGCAAAATCTTGGCTTGCGTTAAGTGCTAGAGACTCTGTGTCTACCGATGTAGGCGCTAATACCAATCCTGAGGGCTCCCATAGATATGATACATCTGCACTTTCGTCATTTAAATTGCGTAAACGAACAGTTGAACCCTCACAGATAGTTGCAGATGAAGGATCCAATGTAATAGACGGCTTTGGTACAACAGTAACCCAAACAGATGCCTGACTGCTACACGAAGGTACAGGATATGAATGCTTTTGTACAGTTAGTGTAAATTCCTGACTTGATGTCAAAGGCAGTGTTGTAGGGTTTGCAATTGTTGCATCATCTAATTTGTCGGCAGGTGACCATGAATAATCAACATCCGCGACAGGGCTTGAACCCAACTGAGCTACACTTCCTGAACATATTGATTGCGGCAAACCTACCAAAGGATTTGGCAACTCGTACACAGTAACAGAAACTTCTTGACGTGAACTTTCACAACCATCAACTACCTGTGATACGTAATAAGTTGTAACTCCTACTGTATTTTTATCGAATGATGATGGTTCTGAAATAGGGTTAATAGATATCTGTGAATCATACCAAAGCAAATTGCATGATGGACAATTAACTAAAGATGACCATGTTGCTGTTCCTACTTGCTGACACTCTCGATATGATTGAACTACCGGAGGATCGGGATTGCCTTCATACAAAAAAGAAGCTGTGGACACTTCAGATGTAAGAGCACCCTCAGAAACTACAGCCTCAAAAATGTAAGTAGTATTAGGTTGCGGATTATTTATTGAATAAACTCCATTTGTAAGTGTAACGGGCGAACCATCTAAAGTACAGGTGTATGTTCGTGAAGCTTGATAATTAGTTATTTCAAAAACAACGTTTGAACAATCGCTATCATCTGTCGAAATTTCAGGTTTAGCTAATTCATAACTAGCTGATATTGCATAATTGGCACCACTTTTTGTCAAGCTCAACAATACTGTATCGCCGTTAGCAATACTAGGCAAATCAAGCGTACAATCACCTGCCCATCCGGAAGCTGTTATATTAATATTAACACCTGTTCCTTCAGTTAAGAATGTTCTTGATTGTTCGTGTCCTAATTGTCCCATATTCCAAGCCCAATTAACTCCATCGGCAGATTTTAATATCTTAAAGCCTGATGAAACATTTACAAGCGGGAAAGAATACGTCCATACAACATGATCATTCGTTGTGAAAACGTGATTACCTGCTGAAGAAGCACCACCTCCACAATTTGCTGCGATGTCATACCAGCAAGCCATACCGTATATATATTCATCTGTATCTAAACAGATAAAATCGTGAGGAAAATGGTTAGCTGCAGTATTGGTTGTATAAATACTCGTAGTAAAACTACCTGTAGTACAATTTAGAATCACATTTGATAATGGAACATCGGCAGAATAGGCATCTTTTGCATAATCTTGACCAACCCAAAATGAGTAATCATTGGCATTGCCCGAAAAATTGGCAACTACACGCATTTCATCCGGAACATTTGATGGTTTTTGTACAAAATCAAAATGTTGTATATCAGTAGGATTAGCATTTGGATAAACTGCTAATGTATACGCAGCGGAAACATTCTGAGTGCAACAAAGAATTGATACAAATAGTAATGCAATTAATTGTAGTATGTTTGTATAATTTCTTTTCATAATAAAGGATTAAGGTTTATAATACAAATGTAATCATTTTTATGCAATCGTTACATAAAAACACAGTAATTATACCTCTGTAACGTAAAAAATCAGTACAATATTGCAATTAAACCGTTTTATTTTCCGGTCCTTCTAAGAAAGTTGTAATATGTCTTTGCTTTTTCTCTTCATACATTTGATCTATAGGGATCATAATGCAGCATTCAATAAGTTCACCGAATTCGTGATATACAGCAAAACCAAAAGAACTCATATTGGGAGATAAGCCCATATAAGCATTTACCAGGGGAGGAATATTAACACCCAACGCTCTTACCTCTCTATTAAGTATGTGGAAATTTTCTTTATATGTTGGAGCATTAAATAAATTATCAATTTGTTTTGGAGTAAATGAAATTTCAAAAGGATCAACCGGGTATACAAGATTTTCGTGATCGGGAAAATATTTTCTCAAAAATCCGAATATCATATCTCTGGCTGTAGAATTATAATGTTGATATACGGTTACTTTTCCAAAGAAATACTTAAGATTGGGATTTTTTACTAACAGAGCTCCCAAACCATCCCATATATTATCCAAAGCGAACAAACTCTTAGCCCCTTTTTTACTTGATTGATAATCAGGTTGTACAAAAGATCGACCCAATTCGATCATGTACGGTAAGTAGTTTTTAATAAAATTGTCGGTAAAATAATACATTTCGGCAGTTGCCAAATGAGGTTGTCCATTCTCTGACAATTTTATATCATTAGCCATTATGTAGCGATAACCTCCAATAATTTCTTCTGAATCCGGATCCCAAACAAATAATTGCTTATATGGACATTCCATAGTATCAAACTCATCCATATCAAGAGATTTACCGGAGCCTCCACCTGCAGAGCGAAAAGACAACTCACGCAATCTAGCTAATTCAAGCATTATATTTGGAGAATCTTTTGCAGTGGTAATATATATTTCATTTCCACCCTTATTAGTTTTTCTAAGAAACTTATCGGGTGTTAATTCTGATTTTAGTAATTTTCTATCTACAGCTTGTATAATTTCCTCCATACACAAATTTATAAGTTGTACACCATGGCTCGTATTTCTTGCGCCAACACCTTGGGAGATTTTGTACTATCGAGATTTTTCCATGCTACAGCTTTTCCTATAGTTATTTTTATGGTTTTACCTCTTTGTCTATATAGCTCTCGTGGAAGCATCAACATTTCTATATTAAGTTTCAATCCGATTATTTTGCGTATCCGTGCTACAAAATAAAACAAACGCGAATTTTGCGCATCAATACGAATCGGTAACACTTGTCTATGATACTCGACCGACTTTGATACAAAATTCTTTTTCCATTCATCATCAGCAATAATTCCTTTGTGTTTTCTCGACACCCTACCTGCAGGGAAAAACATTAATTGCGCATCTGAGGCATATGCTGCATTCAATCTATCTGACAATTCTTTGCTCTGTCCACCAACTTTATTAACAGGGATAAGCATGTCCTTAATATTTTTAAGATGCAACAGAAAATCATTTGCAGGAATTAATAAACCCTCCGGGTATTTAACACCAACAACAGACACAACAGACACTACATCTACCCCACCTAACGGGTGATTGCAAACAAACATTGTTCGATTACCCGGTTCCGGTAAATTCTCCAAACCCTTAACTTCTAAATGTATATCCATGGCCTCGACTACTGCGCACATAAAATCAACATCTTTGCGAGTTCCTATCTTGAGTAAAACATCGTTAATCCAATCTTGATGAATTAAGCGCTTGAGTATAGCAACAACTAAACGAGAAGGTTTTTTGCCCGTTCGAGATGATAAAATTGATGCTACATCTATCAATGCTATACCATTCATATCCATTCTACATTTAAAGTGCAAAAGTACAAATTTTTTAATAATAATATTGAAAAACACCTAAAATATATAGGATTACACGATAAATGAATATTTCTGTAAATAATGTTTTATTCGTTAATGAATTCTATTTGAATTTTACTTAAAATTGTTGATAACTTAGTGGATAATTGTGTCGCAAAAAGTTGTAAAATGTCGTAAAATATCTTATCTTTACAAGTAATTTAAAAAATAAAAATGCCATCATTTATTGGAAATATCGAAGCTAAAGTTGATGCAAAAGGAAGGGCTTTTGTACCGGCTCAATTCAGACGTCTGGTTGATGAAAATTCGGTATTTGTACTGCGCAAGGGCATTTTCGACGACTGTTTAGTTTTATATCCCGAAGCTGTTTGGGAGGAAATTATTGGTGTTATGCGCCAAAAATTAAGTCGTTGGAATAGAAAAGAAGAACAAGTATTCCGCCAGTTTGTAGCCGAGGCTAATCGTATCGAATTAGAAGATAATGGTCGTATGCTGATACCTAAACGCTATATTGAGTCTATCGGAATAAAAAATGACATTCGTTTTGTAGGTTGCGATACAAGTATTGAGATTTGGCCATCAAACAAGATTGAAGAAACCTTTATTTCAGCTGATTCTTTTGCTGCCGAGCTTGAAAAATTAATGGAAAAGCCCGACAATTCGAACAATAATTAACTGCGAACAAAATTATTGTTTGTTAAATTTAGATTTATTCGCATTGAATAGATAGAACTTATATATAATAAAATGTCAGAATTATACCACACTCCAGTACTACTAAACGCCAGTATCGATGGCTTAAACATCGGAAAGGGTGGCGTTTTTATAGACACAACATTCGGAGGAGGTGGTCACTCTCGCGAAATACTAAATAGGATGGATGCGTCAGGCAAATTACTGGCTTTTGACCAAGATAAGGATACTATTGCAAACATACCGAACGATTCAAGATTCATATTCGCACAAAGCAATTTTCGTTATATAAGCAATTTTGTAAGATACTACAACTTATATCCTGTAAATGGCATCTTAGCCGATCTTGGAGTATCTTCACACGACTTTGATGAAGCTGAGAGAGGATTCTCATTCAGATTTAACGGAAAATTAGATATGAGAATGAATCAGCGCGCATTTCTTACAGCTGAGACAATCATCAATCATTACGATGCAGAACATTTGGCTAATGTATTTTACTTGTACGGAGAATTAAATCAATCTAGAAAAATTGCTCGTGCTATTATCAAAAAACGTGAGAAAAAAGCATTTAATGAAATATTTGAATTAGTTGATTGTGTAAAGCCATTCTGCGGGAAAGACGAAAAAAAAGATTTAGCACGCATCTTCCAAGCTTTAAGAATTGAAGTAAATGACGAGATGGGTGCACTAAAAACAATGTTATTATCATCTGAAAAAGTATTAGTAAAAGGAGGTAGGCTTTCGATTATCACATATCACTCGCTCGAAGACAGATTGGTAAAGAACTTTATGAAGACCGGCAATTTTGATGGGAAACAAGAAAAAGACTTCTATGGTAACCTAATCAGCCCTTTTTGCACAATTGGCAAAATAACAATACCCGACACAGAAGAAATTATTAGAAACCCGCGCTCACGTAGCGCAAAATTACGAATAGCAGAGAAAAAATGACAGATAACAGTAAAAAAATCATTTCCAAAATTCTTAACAAGGATGAAGTTAAGGATTTAAAAGAAACATCAATCAAAGATGTTATTAGTGGAAATATTTTTACTAAAAGCTATTTTCTAAAGCAAACCAAATTAATTCTGCTCATTATCGCACTTGTTTTTATTTACATGAACAACCGTATGGTTTGCGAAAAGCAATTGGCACTTATTGACAAACTGAACAAAGAATTAGAATGCGAAAAATACATTTCTATGGTTACTGAAACTGAACTATTAAGCATAAGTAGACCGGAAGAAATTAAAAAATTGGTTGACAAGCATGGTTTACAACTTGAACAGCCTACAATGCCCCCTTATAAGGTAATTATTAAAGAATAGTGGAAACAGCAATATACATAGCGCTCATTTTGCTTATCGTTGGTCTTATTGTACTAGCAATAATAGTTTTAACAAGAAAGAAGGATGTTAAAACAGACATACTTGTTCGATTTGGCTTTGTATTTGTTGTTATTTTAGCATTATTCGGGATAGTATTTGGACGCATTATTTACCTGCAAAATGTTGAAGGTGACGCTCTTCGTAAGTTAGCAGATAAAAGAATATCTAAACCTGATACAATAAAAGCAAAAAGAGGTAATATTTTGTCTGACGATGGTAGGTTGATGGCTAGCTCCCTTCCTACCTATTACTTGTACATGGATATGCGAGTAGAAGCCTTGAGAATAATAAAAAAAGGTGATACAAAAAATTATTTCCAGTTACATGTTAAAGAGTTAGCAGATGCACTTGCTAAAAAATTTGGAGATAAGACAGCCAAAGAATACGAAAGAGATTTGACCAGAGCATATAAAAACAAAAGCGCTCAATACAAAATATATCCAAAACGAGTATCGTATTTGGATTACATGGAAATTAAAAAATTCCCTATTTTGCATAGGGGTTCGATTCAAGGGGGATTTTTTACTGAAGAACGCGTAACAAGGGTAAAGCCATTCGGTTCACTTGCATCAAGAACAATAGGTGATATTTATGGTATAGAAGAAAAAGGCGGTAAAAATGGTTTAGAGTTACAATATGATAGTGTTTTGCGAGGTACAGAAGGTCTTAAGGTAACTCGCAAAATGGCAGGGAAACGTACAGATATTATTTTAAAAGATCCAATAAACGGAATTGACGTTGTAAGCACGATTAACATTGACCTACAAGAAGCTGCAGAAAAATCTTTACGAAATGAATTAACAGAATGTCAGGCATCTTGCGGAACTGTTGTTTTGATGGACGTAAAAACAGGAGCTGTAAAAGCAATTTCAAATTTGACAAGGAACCCAAATGGTACATATAGTGAAGTTACTAACATCGCTGTTGCAAGTCAGATCGAACCGGGATCTACTTTTAAAACTTTATCTTTATTAGTCGCATTGGAAGATGGTGTTATAGATACGACTACAATGATTAATACCGAGAATGGCGGTCATCAGTTCGCAAACAGAATTATGAAAGATTGGAACTTTCATAGCGGGAATGGAGGATTTGGTGTAATAAGTGTTCCAACTGTACTTCATCAATCATCAAACGTAGGTGTATCATTACTAATCGACAATAATTACAGAAATAATCCACAACGTTTTGTTGATGGCATACACCGCACTAAGTTTGACTCTCCTATCGACCTTGAACTTCCGGGACATGGAAAAGTTGTTATTAAGGATACTGATAACAAAACTTGGTCGAATACAACACTGCCTTGGATGTCAATAGGATATGAGGTTCTGGTTCCACCCATATATACACTGATGCTGTATAATGCAATAGCAAATGACGGTAAAATGATGAAGCCAAAATTTACATATGGTTTAAGTCAAAATGGTAGTGTAGTTGAAGAATTTGAACCTGAAGTTATAAACGAATCAATTTGTTCAAAAGAAACATTAGGGAAAGTAAAAACCATGTTAGAAGGAGTTGTAAGCAAGGGTACTGCAAAATCTGTACAATCAAAACTTTTTACAACAGCCGGTAAAACAGGTACAGCTCAAATATTTTTACAAGGCACAAACAAAAACGCAGAAGGACGTACACGTCATCAAATAACATTTTGCGGATATTTCCCCGCAGACAAGCCTATGTACTCATGCATTGTTTACATAAGAGAACCTCAAGGATACGCTTCTGCCGGAGGCATGTGTGGGAAAGTATTTAAAGAGTTGGCTGAAAAGGCATTTATATTAGGCGGTGGAGATCTGCCAATATGGGCCAAAGATAGTTCAAATGTTGATATGACAATAGATAAGGCAATTGTTAAAGAAAAAATCAAACCCATCACTACCGATGATAATATAATGCCTGATGTAATGGGATTAACAGCTTCAGATGCTATTTATATTTTAGAGAACAAAAATGTACGTGTTTTTTTAAATGGATACGGGCACGTTACATCACAATCCATACCTACAGGTACAGAAATAAAAAAAGGAATGACAGTAATATTAACATTAAATTAATGACAGTCAGCGAATTAACAAAGAATCTGAAAATCAGTAAGCACTTCGGCAATTTAAACCTTGAAGTTTCAGGTTTAAGTTTTGATTCTCGCAAAACAGAGACGGGACATTTGTTTATTGCTATAAAAGGTACTACTTCAGATGGTCACGACTATATCGAGACTGCCATTAATAATGGTGCTACAGCTATAATTTGTGAACAATTACCCAAAGAGATTAATTCTAAAATTTGCTACGTTCAAACGGCTGATAGTTCTGATGCACTTGGTAAAGTAGCTGCCGTATTCTTCGATTTGCCATCAGAAAAAATGATAGTTGTAGGAGTTACCGGCACCAATGGCAAAACGACTGTAGCTAGCCTTCTGTATTACATGTTTAAAAAACTCGGCTACAAAGTCGGTTTGTTATCAACAGTATGCAATTATGTAGATGAAGAGGCTGTTCCAAGTACACACACAACGCCTGACCCTATTGAGATGCAATCTCTTATGGCTCGTATGGCAAAAAAATCTTGCCAATATGTTTTCATGGAAGTAAGCTCGCATGCCATAAACCAAAAACGCATATCAGGTATATGCTTTGATGGTGGTATCTTCACAAATCTAACTCGCGATCATCTTGATTATCATAAAACTATGGATGAATATCTAAAGGCAAAAAAATGCTTTTTTGACAATCTTCCTTCTCATGCTTTTGCCATAACTAACTTGGACGACAAGAATGGAAAAGTAATGCTCCAAAATACTCAAGCAAATAAATATGCTTATGCACTTCAAACATCAGCTGATTTTAAAGGCAAAGTGATAGAAGAAAGTTTTGAGGGTATGACAATCAACATCAACAACAAAGAAGTTTCAACTCACTTTGTAGGAAGATTCAATGCTTCAAACTTGCTGGCCGTATACGGAGCTGCTTATCTATTAAGAATTCCTTCAGATGATATCTTGCTTGTTTTAAGTACACTTTTGCCGGTTAATGGCAGATTCGACAGTGTTCGTTCAAATGATGGACGTAATGCAATTGTTGACTATGCACACACTCCCGATGCTTTAGAAAATGTAATAGAAACAATTAATCAAATCCGCAGAAATAGTCAACAAAAAAACACACTGATAACTGTTGTGGGTTGCGGTGGAAATAGAGATAAGGGTAAACGTCCAATAATGGCAAAAGAAGCTGTAAAGGGCAGCGATAAAGTTATTATCACAACAGACAACCCTCGATTCGAAGAGCCTTCAGACATTATTAAAGATATGCTTGACGGATTAGATGAAACTCAAAAAGCACAAGTTTTAGTTATTGAAGACCGTAAACAAGCAATAAAAACGGCTTGCATGCTTGCAAAACAAGGAGATGTTATTCTTGTAGCAGGTAAAGGCCACGAAAACTATCAAGAAATTAAAGGAGTCAAACATCATTTTGATGACAAAGAAATTGTTTCAGAATGCTTTAAATAATTAATAAGCTAATACTATGTTTTACTATCTGTTTAGATTTTTAGAAAATGCGTTTGACATACCGGGAGCCGGTTTGTTCAGCTACGTATCTTTTAGGGCAGCTATGACCTTTATTACATCTGTTTTTATATCTATGATTATAGGTAAAGACATTATAAAGTATTTGCAAAAAAAGCAGATTGGTGAATCGATTAGGAATTTAGGGTTGGAAGGTCAATTAAGTAAAAAAGGCACACCTACAATGGGTGGTATAATAATTATAATTGCGATTCTTGTACCATGTCTTTTGTTTGGCAGACTTAGAAATATATATCTTTTATTGATGCTGGTTTCAACTGCATGGCTTGGAGTATTTGGATTTTTAGATGATTACATCAAGGTATTTAAAAAGAATAAAGAAGGAATGCCGGGCAAGACTAAAATTCTTGGTCAGATTGGACTTGGTCTTATAGTTGGCTTTACTTTGTTTTTGAGTCCGGAAGCTGTTACTGTTGAAAAAGTGGGCAAAGCACAATCTTATGAGATTGAATCAGCCGAACTTAACACCGGCGACAAAGCCGTAAAATCAACCAGAACAACTATTCCATTTGTAAAAAGCAACGATTTAGATTATGCAGACCTCCTATCATTCTTGGGAGAAAACGCACAAAAAGGAGCGTGGATACTATTTGTATTAATTACAATATTCGTAATAACAGCTACATCTAATGGAGCAAATCTAACTGATGGTCTAGATGGATTAGCAGCCGGAACATCAGCCATAATCGGAGTTACACTGGCTATTCTTGCATACATATCCAGCAATGTCGGATTTGCAGGTTACCTAAATGTTATGTTCATACCGGGAAGCGAAGAGTTAGTAGTTTTCGCAGCCGCATTTATAGGTGCATTAGTAGGTTTCTTATGGTACAACTCCTATCCTGCTCAAGTATTTATGGGAGATACCGGAAGTTTAACAATTGGAGGTATCATTGCAGTGTTCTGCATAATCATACACAAAGAGTTGCTTTTGCCTATTTTATGCGGTATCTTCTTAATTGAAGACCTATCTGTTATGCTACAAGTATCATATTTTAAACATACAAAACGCAAATATGGCGAAGGTAAACGAATATTTCTAATGTCTCCGCTACACCATCATTTCCAAAAGAAAGGCATTCCTGAGGCAAAGATTGTAACAAGATTTTGGATTATAGGCATTGCGTTGGCAATTATAACAATATTAACTTTAAAAATCCGATAGGCTATGACAAAAAAAATCATCGTATTAGGAGGTGGTGAGAGCGGTACGGGAGCAGCAGTATTAGCAAAAGTAAAAGGGCTAGATGTCTTTTTGTCTGATTCAGGCCTTATCAGCGAAAACTACAAGAATATTTTAAATAAATACGATATTGAATGGGAAGAAGGTAAACATTCTGAAGAACGTATTTTAAAAGCAGATGAAATAATTAAGAGTCCGGGTATTCCTGCCAAAGCTCCGCTTATTCAAAAATTAAAAGCCCTAGAAACTCCTATCATATCTGAAATAGAATTTGCAGGCAGATACAATACTGCTAAAACAGTATGCATAACAGGTAGTAACGGAAAAACCACTACCACAATGCTTACATATCATATTCTACAAAAAGCAGGTTTGAATGTAGGCCTTGCCGGAAATGTTGGAAAAAGCTTTGCATTACAAGTAGCTGAAAACAACTTCGATTATTACGTAATTGAATTAAGTAGTTTTCAATTAGATAATATGTACGATTTTAAAGCCGATATAGCGGTGTTACTTAATATTACACCAGACCATTTGGATAGATACGAATACAAATTCCAAAATTATATAGATGCTAAAATGCGTATCACAAGAAATCAGACAAAAGACGATGTCTTTATCTATTGGAACGATGACGAAAACATAAAGAAAGAGCTATCAAAATTAGTTGTAAATGCCAAACAACATGCTTTTTCTCTTGAAAAAGCACCAAACACAAATGCCTATGTCGAGGATCAAAACATCACTATTAATACAGAAAATAATCAATTACAAATGAACTCAGACAGCTTATCTTTAAAAGGTACACACAATATATATAACTCTATGGCTGCTGCTCTTTCTGCCAGCGCATTATATATTAAAAACGAATACATACGCGAATCTTTAATGGACTTTGAAGGAGTTGAACACAGATTGGAACCGGTAGCTCGCGTCAAAGGTGCTATATATATCAACGATTCAAAAGCTACTAATGTAAATTCTTGCTGGTACGCCTTGGAAAGCATAAAAACTCCTGTTGTATTAATTTTGGGTGGGACTGATAAAGGAAACGACTACAACGAGATTTTATCTCTTGTAAAAGAAAAAGTTCGCGCACTTGTGTTTTTAGGAAAAGACAATGAAAAACTAGAGAAATTCTTTTACGGAGTTAAGCCTTTTGTTAGTACTGATTCGATGGAAAGTGCTGTAAATGAATGCTATCGCTTGGCAGAGAAAGGAGATACGGTATTACTATCACCTTGCTGCGCTAGTTTTGATTTATTTAAAAATTACGAAGACCGTGGACGTATATTTAAGCAATGCGTAAAGAATTTATAATTTAAGAAATTATATGCGTGAATTTTTTAAAACAATATTTAGGGGCGACGGTGTCTTATGGATAATGATTCTCTTGCTGTTCGTAATTTCGTCATTAGAGATGTTTAGTGCCATAAGTCAGGTTGCATACAAGGGCGACAATCACTTAGCTCCATTTATTGGGCATGTGAGATATCTTGCTTTAGGTGCTTTTGTAATGTTGATATTTCACCATATATCATACCAAAAAATTAGATGGTTTTATTTATTTTTGCTTCCTACTAGTTTTGTATTACTGGTGATAACTCCTTTTATTGGAGTCGAAATAAATGGAGCTGTAAGAGCTATCAAAATAATTGGTTTTGAATTTCAGCCCATTGAACTTGCCAAATGGAGCGTAGTTTTATTTTTATCAGATATCTTAGCACGTTATCAGAACCATGCTAATAAGATCCCTGACAAACCATTTTGGTGGATGATTGGGGTCCTTGCTGTTATTTGCGTTCTCATAGCAATGCAGAACTTGTCTACTGCGGTAATTCTGTTTGGTATAGGAATGATTATGATGTTTGTTGGACGCGTTGGATTAGGTCGAATTTCTTTAGTTTGCGCCGGAGCTTTGGTAGTTTGTATGTTAATATTCGGATTATCTAAAGTGATACCTGATCAGTATTTACCCGATCGTATGAAGAGTGGAACTTGGGAAAAACGAATTACCGAATTATTTGAAGAGAATTCGCAAGATGCTTCGACAAAAACCTACGTAATAGACGATGACAACAGACAGATAATGAATTCAAAAATTGCAATTGCAAAAGGTAAATATCCTTGTGGCCCGGGTAATAGTAGTCAAAGAGATTACCTTCCTCTTGCATTTTCTGATTTTATATATGCAATTCTTATTGAAGAATACGGAATTGTTGGAGCTGCTTTAACCATGCTACTATATCTTGCCATTTTATTTAGAGCAGGTATGATAGCATATAAAAGCGATACAGCCTACCCCGCTATTTTGGTTATAGGTTTGTCTCTACTTATTGTAGTGCAAGCATGGATAAGCATGGCTGTTACGGCTCATCTCGGACCCGTAACAGGGCAACCTCTACCATTAATAAGCCGGGGTGGTACATCAATATTACTGACCTGTATTTACTTAGGAATAATTCTTAGTGTCAGCCAGTATGTAAAGGATATTAAAAAAGGAAACGGGAAAAATATAGTTACTGCATCTAATGATGCCGAAAATGAGAATCCTAAAACAGAAGAAGTATGAGCACTAATACACCTGCAAACTTTATTATCAGCGGTGGCGGAACCGGAGGACATATATTTCCAGCTATCAGTATAGCAAATGCTATTAAAAAATCTATGCCTGATGCAAATATTTTATTTGTAGGAGCAGAAGGTAGAATGGAAATGGAAAAAGTCCCAAATGCCGGATACAAAATTGTGGGATTGCCTATTCAGGGATTGTATAGGTCGTTTACCCGTAAAAACATTAAGGTTCTGCGCAACGCAATTAAGAGTGTAGGTCTATCAAAGAAAATCATTCAAGACTTTAAACCTGATGCAGTAATTGGTGTAGGAGGCTACGCTAGTGGCCCTGTATTGTGGCAAGCAGGATCAATGAATATTCCAACTCTTATTCAGGAACAAAATTCGTATGCAGGTATAACCAATAAATTATTAGGGAAACGTTGTAAAAAAATATGTGTTGCTTACGACAACATGGAACGCTTTTTCCCGAAAAATAAAATTATTATTACCGGTAATCCTGTACGTCAACAGCTATTGGAAGGCGTTGATAAACAACAAGAAGCATTCCAATATTTTAATTTAGATCCGCAAAAAAAGACTATTCTTGTAATTGGAGGCAGCCTTGGTGCAGGAACAATCAACAAAAGTGTTTTGCGCAATATGAATAATCTGACTACCACATACAAGAATGATGTTCAGGTTATTTGGCAAACGGGTAAATATTACATCAAGCAAATTCGTAATGAAATAGAAGGATATAACACTCACAATATGGTTATTACCGACTTCGTTACACGTATGGACTTGGCATATTCAATAGCAGATCTTGTAATATCACGCGCAGGAGCCAGTTCTATTTCTGAATTAAGTTTACTACGTAAGGCTTGTATTTTAGTTCCTTCACCTAATGTTGCTGAAGACCATCAAACAAAGAATGCGATGGCTTTAGTTGCAAAAGAAGCAGCTAAGATGATTCCTGATAACGAAGCACAAATGCGACTAATACCTGAAGCGATTAAACTGATAAACGATAATGACGAATTATTAAAACTCAGTCAAAATATTGAATATTTTGCAAAACCTGATGCAGCTCAACATATTGCAAACACAATTTTCGAGATGATTGGTCGCGAAATAAACACAGCTGAAGATGATGAATCTGAAGAAAAAGAACTTGAAAAGAAAGTAGAAAATGATTCAAGGCAATTCCAAAAAACACAAGCTAAAAATTATTTCTTCTTGGGTATCGGAGGTATAGGTATGAGCGCCATTGCCCGCTATTTCAACAAACAAGGACATAATGTCGGAGGATACGATCTTACAAGCACTGATTTAACTAAATCGCTTGAAGAAGAGGGCATTGACATTCATTATAGTGACAACATAAGTCTTATTCCTGTAAAATTTATGGATCCTGAGAATACTACTGTAGTGTATACACCTGCTATCCCTAACAATATGAGCGAATTTGTTTTCTTTAAAGAAGGCAAGTTTAATATTTTGAAACGCTCGCAAGTATTAGGAATAATAACAGAAGGTAAACACTCTATTTGTGTTGCAGGAAGTCATGGGAAAACTACCACCTCAACAATGATTGCACATATTTTGTACCAATCAAAAATAGGTACAAACGCATTCTTGGGTGGAATATCTAAAAATTATGATACTAACCTTTTGGTTACACCTAACAATAACTTGGTTGTTGTTGAAGCTGATGAATACGATCGTTCCTTCCTTAGCTTGACTCCATATATGGCAGTTGTTACTGCGACAGATGCAGATCATTTGGATATATACGGCAGCAAAGAAGAAATGCTAAAAGGATTTGCCGAATTCACTTCGTTAATTCAGCCGGAAGGTGTACTAATTATAAAGAAAGGCATAGAACTTGTCCCTGCTGTACAAGATGGGGTTAAAGTTTATACATATTCTGCAACAGACGAATCTGCTGATTTTCATGCAGAAAATGTACGAATCGCGAATTCTACTATTTTGTTTGATTTTAAAGGAATCAATGGTATAATTACAGATATAGAATTAGGAGTTCCTGTGATGGTGAATATTGAAAATGCAGTAGCCGCAATAGCTATAGCATTACTGAATGGAGCATCAACCGATGAGATTAAAAATGGGGTTAAGAGTTTTGATGGTACCAAACGCCGTTTCGACCTAAAAGTAAAAAAAGAAAATGTTACTTACATTGATGACTATGCGCATCACCCTAACGAAATAAAAGCAAGCATTGCTTCTGTAAGAAAACTCTATCCTGATAAAAAAATCTGTGTAGTATTCCAACCACATCTATACACACGTACGCGTGACTTTGCAGCAGAATTTGGAGAGAGTTTATCTAATTTAGATGATGTGATTTTGCTTGATATCTACCCGGCTAGAGAATTACCTATCAAAAAAGTTACATCAGAATTGATATATAAACAGATATCAGGTCGACACAAAACAATGTGCAAAAAGTCGGAATTGCTTGAAGTTTTGAAAACAAAAGAATTTGACGTATTACTTACTCTTGGAGCCGGTGATATCGATAAATTGGTACCTGAAATACAAAAATTTATTGAGCAAAAAGCATAATGACAGACAAGACTAAATATATTATCAAAATTATTGCATCTACCATAACAATACTTGCAATAATAGGATATGGTATATTTGCATTTGTAAAATTTGGAAATTACGGAGCACAAAATGTTTGTAACAAAATACAAGTAAAAATCGTTGATGACAATGACTATAAGTTTATTCAACCGAACGACATTATTACTCAACTAAATGAATGTAATATTTATCCTATCGGTGAAACTATCAGTCACAAGCAAACTAATCAGATTGAAAAATGCGTAGAAGCAATGAACTTGGTAAAAAGAGCTGAGTGTTATAAAAAGAACAATGGCGATGTTGTTGTAAGTGTTTATCAAAGGCATCCTATGTTTTTAGTCGTTAATGGAAATAATGGATACTATATTGATACTGAACGTAAAAAGATGCCTACATCAAGCAAATTTACAGCATGGTTACCCGTAGTATCCGGATTCGTGTCAGAAAAATTTGCAAAAAAAGACTTATACGATTTTATTGTTTACATTAATAATGATGAATTTTGGAGTAATCATTTTGGACAAATTTATATTAATCAGAAACAAGAAATAGAGTTAATTGCCAAAAATGGTGTTTACAATATCTATCTAGGCAAACTCAGCAACTATCAAGACAAATTAAAAAAATTACGTGCTTGGTACGAACAATATCCAGAAGCAGCGTGGGGCAATAAATACAGCCGCGTGGATTTATCTTATGAAAAATTAATTTATTGCATAAAAAAAACAGCCTTATGAAAGAGACTTATTTCGCTGCCATAGATTTAGGTACTAACAAAATAGCAGGTGCCGTGGCAAAAAAGCAAGAGGATGGTCAATTAATAATTATCTCCTTAGAAGAAGAGGCAACCGAAGCAAACGCTGTTTTATGTGGTCTTGTTTCAGATCAACAACAAATTTTATTTCAAATTAAACGACTAATTACTAAACTGCAGAATAGCAGTAAAGTAACTATTAACAACTGCTATATAGGTATCGGTGGCAAGTTATTTGAGGAAAAATACCCCAAAAACATGCAGCTAATGAACGATGTAATTAATTCTGCAAAAGATTTGAGACCAGCCATAAATCTAATTGAAGTAGAATGCCCTATTATATGTACGGCAAATGCTGTTTTAAGCGATCATGAAAAAAACAACGGCTGCTTACTAATAGATTTCGGTGCAGGATGCACATCATTTGTTCTGTATGAAAATGGAGAACCAATAAAAAAGAATGCAAATAGGTTGGGTGGAGATTTAGTTACCAAAGACATAACCGATCTCCAATTACCTTTTAAAATAGCTGAAATATTGAAAAAAAAATTCGGAAATGCACTAGCATCAACAGAGACGCCGGAAAAAATTATTGAACTATCAAAAAAAACTGATAACGGAAAAGTATCTAGCATTAGGAGTGGTCAATTAGCTTATATTATTGAAGCACGTGTACGCGAAACGGTTGATGTTTTATTAAATTATTTATTATCATTAAATTGGTTTAATAAGGGAATCGAAAAAAGAAGTATCGTTATTACAGGCGGCGCATCAAAATTGACTAATTTAGATACTCTAATTAGCGAAAAGACGAAAGTGAGTGTTAGAATTGCCAACGCCGGAAACAAAATAGCAAACGCTAAGTATTTTCCAACTATGCAAGATGCCCGATATTCTGCCCTATGTGGGATGCTATTATGTGCCACAGAAGAATGCAAAATCGCAAATGAAGTTATAGTTAAGAAAAAATCTAAAAAACATCCTTTTAAAACTGTTGTTGATAAGATTGGACAAGGATTTGACAATTTGTTTAGTGGCAAAAATGAAAGTTTTAACGAGACACAGGAAAACAATACAGATAAATAACACATAATATAATGCCGAGTATGATTAACTTAAACATTTCAAACATCCAAGAACAGTCTATAATAAAAGTAATTGGTGTAGGCGGTGGTGGTAGCAACGCAGTAAATCACATGTATGAGGAAGGTATTAAAGATGTATCTTTCTTAGTATGTAATACCGACTATCAGGACTTGCAAAGATCGCCTGTACCATGTAAATTACAATTAGGCATTAACACAACAAAAGGGCTAGGCTGTGGGGCCAATCCTGAAATAGGAAAAATGGCTGCAGAAGAAAGTGCAGATGAAATAAAAAGAATTCTTGAAACCAGCAATACTAAAATGGTGTTTATCACGGCCGGTATGGGAGGCGGCACCGGAACAGGAGGTGCTCCTGTTATTGCAAGTATTGCTCACGACTTAGGTATACTTACAGTTGGTATAGTTACCATCCCATTTAAATTTGAAATGGGCAAGAAAATTGCAAAAGCAATGTTAGGTGTAGCCGAAATGAGAAAGCACGTTGATGCCTTATTGGTGATTAACAACGAAAGACTTATTGAATTATATAAAGATTTTTCACTTGCAAACGCATTTAAAGAAGCAGATAATATTTTAACTGAAGCTGCAAAAGGTATCGCAGAGATTATTACGGTTCAAGGATATATGAATGTCGATTTTGCTGATGCAAATACTATCCTGAAAGACGGAGGCGTTGCTATTATGAATACGGGTATGGCAGAGGGCGAGAATCGTGTTATCAATGCATTAAAAGAAGCTCTTGCATCTCCACTATTAAAATGCAACGATGTACGCGGTGCTAAACGTATATTAATCAATATATACACTTCAACGACTAACGAGGTAATAATTAAAGAGATAGAAGAATTAAAAGCATTCTTAAATGGCATCAACGAAAACCTTGAAGAATTTATTTGGGGTGCCACATACGACGATAATTTAGAAGAAACAATTAAGGTAACAATTATCGCAACCGGTTTCGAACTTGACAATATTACAGGCAACATTAAAGAAGAAACAAAGCAAGTTGAAACAAATACTGAATCAAACGAAAAGATTAACAAAATGGTTGATGAATACTACGGGGAAAATGAGCAAAAAAGCGAAGCTCCACCAAGCATCATTGATCCATTTGAAGAAGATTATAATAAGAAAGAAGAAGTAATTTCTCTTGATTTGTGGGCAGACGGTGAGGATTTTGATGAACCGGCATATAAACGCAATAAATAATAAATATGGAACTAATAGAACTCATTACAAACGACATAAAGAAGGCTATGTTAGCCAAAGACAAGATTCGTTTGGAAGCATTGAGAGGTATAAAAAAAGAATTATTGGAAGCACAAACAGCAAAAGGCAGTAATGGAGTTGTAACAGAAGAAGCAGGTTTAAAAATTTTGCAAAAGATGGTTAAACAACGAAAGGAATCTGCAATAATATATATAGAACAAAACAGATCTGAACTTGCAGAAAGTGAAACAGCAGAAGCTGATATTATTTCTGAATACCTACCTAAAACAATGAGTGATGAAGAGCTAACTGCTTGTCTTAAAGAAATTATAACACAATTAGGAATTAATTCAGCAAAAGAAATGGGCAAAGTTATGGGTGTTGCATCAAAACAACTGGCTGGTAAAGCAGACGGACGAGCAATTTCGGAAAAGGTAAAACAACTATTAGGCTAAAATATAATGTGCTTATCAACACAGAACATAAAAACATATAAATTTTATATGGGCCAAAAGAAGTATGACTATCTTTGCACATTAATAATAAATAATAGATTATGACTGACGAGAGTATTTGGTATTGGATTGGATTTAATGTATTTGTTTTGTTGATGCTTTTGCTAGATCTTGGCGTTTTTCACAAAAAAGACGAAGCTCCCAAAATAAAAGAATCTTTGCTTTGGACAGTATTTTGGATATTATTAGCACTTATTTTTGGTTTAGGTGTTTATGTACACCTCGGCCACACAAAAGGACTTGAATTTATAACCGGATACCTATTAGAGAAATCACTCAGCATAGATAATTTATTTGTATTTATAATGCTGTTCGGCATCTTCCGAATAGAGCCAAAATACCAACACAGGGTATTATTCTGGGGTATATTTGGAGCTATAATACTACGTGCAATATTTATATTTGCCGGCGTTGCACTACTTAACAAATTTGCATGGATAATGTATGTGTTTGGAGTTTTCCTTATATACACAGGTATTCACATGCTGTTTGAGAAAAAAGATGAGGCACCTCATCCCGAAAATAACTTAATTATACGTGGGTTTAAGAAAATTTTTCCGGTTACACATACAATAGAGAACCACGATTTTTTTGTTAAGAAAAATGCAAAATGGCATGCAACTCCCCTATTTGTTGCATTGCTTATGATAGAATTATCTGATGTTATGTTTGCTGTTGATTCCATTCCTGCAGTGCTTTCTGTATCAAGAGATACTTTTATTGTTTACACATCAAATATTTTTGCAATTCTAGGACTTCGTTCACTATACTTCGCAATTAACGGTGTTATGGAATATTTCTATTATCTGAAATATGGTTTAGCCGGAATTCTTGGCTTTATTGGTCTAAAAATGTGTTTAAATGAAATATATGTAGATTTTGGTTGGGGAATTGAAATCTCAAATGTTACATCATTATTCATCATAATAGGATTTGTTGCGGTTGCAATTATAGCATCTGTTATAAGACAAAAGAAACAAACTAAAACTATTTAGCAATGTACACACCTAATCCGGACAGATACAATAATAAAACTAAATACAATTATTGTGGGAAAAGCGGTTTAATGTTGCCTCGCCTATCACTTGGTTTATGGCACAATTTTGGATCTTTTGATAATTTTGATGAAGCTGAAAAAATGCTGTTTTTGGCATTTGATGAAGGTATTACTCATTTCGATTTAGCAAATAATTACGGGCATCCGGCAGGTTCTGCAGAAAGTAATTTTGGTAAGTTATTTAATAAACATTTTTCATCACACAGAGATGAAATGACAATAACCACCAAGGCAGGTTTCTTTATGTGGGATGGCCCTTATGGAGACGGAAGTTCGCGCAAGTATTTAATTTCGAGTTTGGATCAAAGTTTAAAAAGATTAGGTCTGGATTATGTAGATATATTTTACTCACACAGATATGATCAGAATACCCCTATAGAAGAAACTGTACAAGCGTTGACAGATATTGTACATCAAGGTAAAGCCTTATATGTTGGTATTTCAAATTATCCCGTTGAAGCCGCTCAAAAAGCATTTTGGCTATTAAACGAAAATAGAACTCCTTGTATAGTTTATCAAGGAAGATACAACATGCTTTACCGCGATCCTGAAATAAGTTTATTTGATACACTACGTCAAAGTAAAGTCGGATTTGTAGCTTATTCTGCACTTGCACAGGGTATTTTATCTGAAAAATACCTTAATGGGATACCTGAAAATTCAAGAGCTGCAAACCAATATGGTTATCTGCAAAAATCTGAAATAACAGATGAAATTGTAGGAAAAATGCAAAAACTAAATGCCGTAGCACAAAGGCGCGAACAAACATTAGCACAAATGTCCCTTGCATGGGTTTTACGAGATATACACGTAACTTCTGCACTAGTTGGTGTAAGTACTGCAGCCCAACTAAAAAGTAATTTAGATGCACTTAACAATACTTATTTTAGTGATGAAGAGTATATAGAAATAGATAAAATCATCTATGGTTAACAATAAAAACGGCTTCTGTGTAAATTACCAGAAGCCGTTTTTATTAAAAAGGATATCTTTTATCCAAAATAGCGATTATACAATCCTTCAAATCCACGGCCGTGACGAGCTTCGTCTTTTGCCATTTCATGAACTGTATCATGTATTGCATCTAAATTCAATTCTTTTGCACGTTTCGCAATACGCATTTTATCAGCGCAAGCTCCACTTTCAGCATTCATTCTCTTGTCTAGATTAGTTTTGGTATCCCATACAACATCACCTAACAATTCTGCAAATCTCGCACAATGTTCTGCTTCTTCAAATGCATAACGTTTAAATGCTTCTGCAATCTCAGGATAACCTTCACGATCTGCTTGTCTACTCATTGCCAAATACATGCCTACTTCTGTTGCTTCTCCCATGAAATGAGCATTTAAATCTTTCTTCATCTCATCATCACAATCTTTCGCAATACCTATAACATGCTCTGTAACAAAGTTTAATTTTGCATTTTCATCAAGTTTTGTAAACTTGCTTGCAGGTTGTCCACATTGAGGACATTTTTCAGGAGCTGCGTCTCCTTCGTGTACATAACCGCACACCGAACAAATAAATTTCATATCATTTTAATTTTAAAAATTATTAACATCACGCTTTTACTTCTTTAAACTTAGAACCGGGTTGCTTACATTTCGGACATATTGCCGGCGGTGTATCACCATGGTGTACGTAACCGCATACTGTGCATACAAAAGTTTTCATAATAGTTTTTTTTTATTTATTATTAATATTAGGGAGTTCCCCATTTTTTTTACAATCTGAACAATATCCTTTATAATATAATTGTGTCTCAGTTATTATCAAATCATCAATCTCATTTGTTACAAGTTTATTTAAATATTTCGGAGATAAATCAATTATTTTTCCACAATTCAAGCATCTAAAATGCGCATGAACGTGAGTATAACCATCATAATGTGACTCCTTTTCATCTATATCCAACTGCAACACTGCATTATGATTAACCAAAACTTTAAGAGTGTTATATACTGTTGTCTTTGATAAAGTCGGCATAGACCTAGATATATCATTATATATCACATCTACAGTAGGATGTGTCCTATGATTAAACAAATAATTCATAATAACTATTCGTTGCATTGAAGGATGCACATCATGTACTTGCAAATATTCTTTAACCTTATCCAGCATAATTTGTAATGATTACAATTCTAGAATCATTGCAAATGTATGTTGTTTATTTTAATTCACCAAATTTTTATCAATAATTTTCTGTACTTTTGCAGCACAATATGCTAAAACGAATAGATTTCTATATTATCAAGAAAGTTTTGGGGACATACTTTTTGTCCATCTTAATGATTATTAGTATTGCCATAATTATTGACATTACCGAAAAAATGGATAATTTCTACAACGAAAATCTATCCCTTAATACAATAATAATGGATTACTACATTCATTTTATTCCATTTTATATAAATCTATTCAGTTCACTTTTTGCTTTTATTGCAGTACTTTTTGTTACATCAAAGTTGGCATTTAATTCTGAGATAATTGCAATGCTTGCAGGTGGCATCAGTTTTAAACGTATTCTTGTTCCTTATTTTATATCAGCAGCAATAATTGCATTATTCACTTTTTACATTGGTTCATACATTATTCCAAGAGGGAATGATGTCAGACTCGACTTCGAGAGTCGATACGTTGACCATATAGCCGTTGAAAGTACTCTTAGAAATGTTCAATTTAAGGTAAATGCAAATGGAATCGCCTACATGGAACGATTCGATTTAAAAGGAGAAAAAGGATATAGATTCTCACTCGACAAATTTGAAGGGAAAAAATTGGTATCACGCATTACTGCTACTACCATAAAACATGATTCGTTACACACATGGACAATGTATGATTTTATGAAACGTGATTTTGTTGGAATGCGTGAAATATTAACTACAGGAGATACTCTAAAACGCGAAATAGAAATGACTCCTAAGGAATTTGTAGTTGTAAAGAATCACCACGAAAGAATGACAAATCCTGAATTGCGCGAATACATTAATTCACAAAGTCAAAGAGGAAGAGCCGGACTAAATGCATATAAACTTGAATATCAAAAACGTTTCGCTATGCCGTTCGGCGCTATTATACTAACGCTAATCGGAGTTTCAGTAGCATCACGCAAAACCAGAGGTGGCGCAGGCTTTCATGTTTTAATAGGCTTCGCCCTAAGTGTTACATACATTTTATGTACACTTGTATCCTCATCTTTCACAGTAAAGGGGGGATGGAATCCTATATTTGCAATTTGGCTTCCCAATATTGTTTATTCAGGTATAGGAATTTGGTTATATAGAATCGCACCAAAATAAACTACTACCCAACAGTTTAAGCCCAACTGCTTAAATTTTATCTTGTAAGCAAAATTCTAACAGCTATACCAACATCAGATATTGTTGTAGGATATGATGTCGTTACAACCGGATTACGCATCTGTAGGTCGTAATATAATCTAAAGTTTATACGTTCACTAAACACATAATCAGCAGCAAATTTAAACGCTACAACCATGTCGCCGGCAGTAGCTTGCGATTCTTCTAATTCAATTTTGCGTACCAATGTTTCAGTATCCTTTAAAGAGAAATCAGCACGCAAAGTCAAATCATTCTTAACTTTCTTTTGTTTTGATGCAGATTTCATTGTGAAATTGAGGTCACTAAATTTATAGCCAAGTCCTACAACATACTCATCGTTCCATGATTCAACAACCTGATTACCCGATAAATTCAAGCCTAAATTACGTCCTTTCCTCCACTCGAATTTAACAGATAAACTATTCTTCATATTAATATCCACACCAATAAGAGGACTGAATTGTTCGTTAATTGATACAGAACCTACCGTATAGCGGCTAGATGGGGTCAAACCACCGCTAAGTATATCAGTAACATAACCGAAATCATCTCCATCAACCGACATAAATGACTGGTCTGCTGTAAACGAACCCATCTGATACTTACAATTATATGCATGAGTTAAATTGACACTTCTAAAATGTTCCTTAATCCATGGTATGCGTGACAATCCATCGAAAGTAATTTGCCAGTTAGGCAAGAACGACCAAAATGAAGGAATTGCACTTAAACCCACCTTATTAGGATCTCGACCTGAATAAGCCGCCAAGAAAGCAGGTATCAAAACATCATCAGTATTTAGACCATAAGAAGAAGTAGGACTATACTTATTATTCAAACGTGACCTTACTGTGTTTCTATATTCCAAGAACTGACTAAACAAATCAGACGAATAATTACTACCCCTAGCCATTGATGCAAATGATGTTCCTATAGCTACATAACTCATAGACAAACTTCCTGCCATGGTAGTAAGACGATTATCCGTGTTATATTGTACACTTCTGTTATTGACATACTGCCTGTCTGCAGCAAGATTAATCTTAAATCCGGGGAAAGGCTCTAATAGGGCTGATGCCTTAAATGTTTCGGAATGTGACATAACCGCCGGATTATAAATAACATCCTCCATAACCAACCAGTTATTATTGATAGCTCTATTCAATATATCGCTATTTTGAACACCGAATACAAAATCCCAACCGGGAGCCGTTGTACCATTATAACTATTCAAACCTAAACAAGTAACAGAAGGCTTAAATCCGGGTAATATAGTACCATCGGTTTGAGAATAATTAAATGATACATTACGCACTAACATTAAAATACGAGATGTTATATCCAAAGCCATATTTGCAGGTTTATCACCATTAGGCATAGCCACAGATAAATCTATTTCAGCATCATTTTTAGCAATGAACGATATTGTATTTAAATCGACAATCTTGTATTTTATAGGATATTTCTTACCATTTAAAGATGCAATAACATCAACACTTTTCGAATTAAGTTTGTGCTTAATTAAAACAGTATCGCCTTTGCTAAACTTAACAGTCTGCTCAAATTTCTTTGTTTTATCTGTAGATTTATTTTTAGATGATTTACGAGACGAAGCGAACTTCTTATTGACCTCTTTCAAATAATTCGATTTATTATATAAAGTTTCGAAATTAATTTTTCCGTCAACAGCCCAAGTGCCAGTACTTGTAGCAGTATTGGCAATAGTTTCGTTTCCATATAGCCACTCGTAATTACCATCGTATTTCATATTACCGGATATCCAATTTAAAGCTTGTATCTTATTAAATGGAATAGACCATGCTGCAGTAAAGCGTTGATTGTAATTCATTGGAGAACCTAAATGAGCTAAACTATTACGTACGGAATCTTTCCATATTTCATATTCGTCAGGATATAACCACTTATTTACACCACCTTCATTTTCGCTAATTCGAGATTGATTTGAAGTAGTTAATGTTAAACGAATGTTCTTAGTTATGTCCCATGCAATATCGAAATCATTATTCCACATAAAATCTTTTTGGAATGTCGGATCCATAACTTCAGACGACTCATTATTGAAGTCGCGAACAAGTTGCTCATAATAATTTCTTGCAAAATTGGTCTTAAATGCAAAACGCTTAGGTGCATAATTTATACCTATATCCGCTATCCAATTCCAGTTCTTAGAATTCTTCAATTTAGAAATTTTGCCAAATGGTTCCCATGGTTTAGGAGTCCAAGAAAACTCATAAGTACCATACGCATTACAATACTGATCAATATTTCTTACAGTATTAGGATTATGTGAAGATGTTTCGGAATACGAACCTCCTATCGTAAAATTAGCAGGATCCCAAGGCCTAGGTCCTTTCTTACTAACTATTCCTACACGTATATTAGGTATAGAAAAACTTCTATTTGTAGATACACTTTGAGCAATCTGTAAAATAGAATCACGCATAGCTCTAGAAGAAGCGGTTCTTAATGCATCTGACAATAAGATATCCTTATCCAAAGGATTGTACTTAGGATTTGTAATTTCGCTTGAATATGAGAAACGTATCGGCATCAAAACATTCGCCTTTTCAGGGAATA
>JAKIYQ010000111.1:0-1970 GCA_022708465.1 Bacteroidota bacterium
ACAAGTAGTTCGATTGAAATTACTGAGGATAAAACAGTTCCAAGTGCATCAATAAGTTCTACATCTACCGAATTAAATTGTTTGACTAATTCAATAGATTTGACATCATCGACAGATGCATCAAACGCAGATTATTTGTGGAGTAATGGAGCTACGTCTAAAGATATAAATGTTACTGAGGTAGGAACATATTCAGTTCAGATAACAAATACAGATAATTCATGTGCTACAACAAGTAATGCAATTGAAATAACAGAAAATAAGAAACAGCCGATTGTAGATATAAATCCAAAATCAGGCTCGTTAACATGTGATGAACCTACATTGGTTTTGACATCAAGTACAGATGCTGTAACCCCTCAATATTTATGGAGTAACGGAACAACAGAGTCTACACTTACGGTAAGTACTGGTGATAATTATTATGTTACTGTAACCGATGCCAGCAACGGCTGCTATGTTCAGTCTGAGACAGTTTCTGTAAATGACGAAAAAACTTATCCTAGCTTAACAATAGTGCCTGAAAACCCTGTCTTGACATGTACTCAAACAACAGTAATACTTGAAGCTCAAGCTAATAATGTTACGTATTTGTGGAGCAATTCTTCAACTTCAAGTACTATTGAAGTAAGTGTGGCTCAGGAATATTCAGTTACTATAACAGATATTACAACCGGATGTACTAATACTGCGTCTGTTGTAAACCTAATGTTCAGATAAGTTCACAAGAAACTGTTTTAACATGTAAAACAACTTCAATTGTGTTGACTGCAGAAGCAAATAATGTAACATATTTGTGGAATGACGGCTCTACTGATGCAACATTAAATGTAAACGAAGTAGGTATTTATAATGTTACCGTTACAGATCCAACTAATGGTTGTCAAAATTCGGCAAATAGTGAAGAAATTACTGAGAATATAGGAATCCCGCAGGTTTCTATTACTGCACCGGAAACAGAAATTACATGTCAAAATCAAAAGGTTGTATTGACTGCAGAAACGCAAAACGATGTCGATTATTTGTGGGATGATAATTCAAGTTTAGAGACACGTGATATTCTAGCAGCAGGCTCAAATTATTGGGTAGAGGTAACGGATAAAGAAAATGGTTGTGTAGGAAAAGCAGATGCTCCTATTATTACAGATGTTAGGGAAATGCTTGATTTTGATTTACAATTATCAAATGAAGAGGTAGTATTAGGAAACGAAGCTACTGTAGAGGTCAATGTTACATCAGGTGATTATAACAATGTTATATGGCAACGCAATGGTGAAATATTTGTTCCGTCAGATGAATTGCAATCAACAGAGAAATCTTATATTGATGTAACATATACAATAACATTGGAAGGTGATTGTAATACGATAAGCAAAGAAGCAATAGTAAAAGTGCTTTGGCCGACAGCCTTTACCCCTTACAACACAAGTAGTAATTTGAATCGTACTTTTGTTACTGATATGAATCCGAACTTCCCGATTGTTGTATATACCCGTTATGGAAATAAAATACTCGAAAGTCCTAATGGTTGGGATGGAACATGTGCAGGACAAATGTGTATGCCAGGTGTGTATTACTATCAAGTATCATTGCCAAATGGTGAAATTAAAAAAGGTACAGTAGAATTATATAAAGAATAATGTAATATTCTTTAAGACAATAGCTTAGCGAGCTGTTGGAATCTTTTAAAATATGGATTTCGACAGCTCGCTTTGTAATTTGTCGTATGATTGAGAAAATAAAATCAATATCTTAGAAAGTTTTTGTGAAAGTAAACTATTTTTCATAATAAAAGAAATAAGATAAATTTGCACTGCTGTACTACAATATTAATTTTTTAATGAGTATTAATTATGAAAAGAAATCAAATTAAAAGTCTGTGTTTGGTTTTTGCTGCCTGCCTTGCTATCACTGGCTGTAATAATAAACAAACAGAAGAAAATTCGGAGAATGAACCAGAAGGTCCTGTT
>JAKIYQ010000053.1:0-9518 GCA_022708465.1 Bacteroidota bacterium
TACATTCAAATGAGCAGCATTATATGTACCCCAGTTAGGGAAGTAAACTACAAATTTCTTACCATTTTCGTAGTCAATACCTGTATCAGGGTTGCCATTATTACCCGAATCATCACCGGTATTTCCGCCATCATCTGATATTCCGCAAACGCCTTTGTATTCCCATTGTGCAGTGTTTGTATCAGGAGTAGAGCCTGCTGTAGTCCACCATACTCGGCAATCATAGATTTTACCATTGTATGACACTCTTATTCCCGGCTCTTGATAGTTCATTGTAGGATTCCATTCAGGGTCTGTACATGTACCTGTTTCTATATCATCATCACCATCGCCTGTAGAACTATCATCACTACATGATGTTTCTTTAATTACTATATTACTAATGGTGATGCTTGTATTTGCAGGATTGCCTCCAAAATCGAATAATAATTTTTTTAAAGTCATAGCTCCAGATGCGCTAACAACCTTATTGTATTTGTATTGGCTGTTGGCGGTAAGCGTAAAGCGTTCTGCTGCGTCACCTACAATAAAAGTATTGTCGTCTTGATATATTTTAATAAGGCTTGCATTTATTGTTTGTGTGCTTGTAATATCGCAAGATACAGTGTATGAAGTACCATTGCTGATACTTATATCATTTATATTAATAAAGATTTGTGATTGCCATGCATCTGTTGTTGCCGAAGGCAAGTTAATAGTCCATGTACCATTATTATTTGTTGCAGAACCTGTTTGTATCTCGACCCAATTTGGTGCGTAGAACATATGATCATATGTCATAGTACTTAGCAGGTTGCAATTGCTTGTTGTGCCTTCACCTGTTTCGTCGCCAGTAGAGCCACCATTAAGGGTAGTAACTTGAATGCTGCTTTGTGCAGATTTGTTACCAGAATTATCTACAGCCTCTATTGCAACAGTATATGATGTTTTGGCACTTAAATTAGTAATGTTGTATGATGTAGAACTTGTACTTGCTATTTTACTGCCGTTTACATAAATGTTATAAGCATTTACTTTTACATTATCGCTTGATGCGTTCCATGACAAATTGATACTTGTCTCTGAAGGAGTTCCGTTTAAATTAGAAGGAGTAGAAGGCTTTTCAGTGTCAGCTTCAACATCATCACAATTTTGTAAGGGGTTACCTAACTCTGTAAAATATGAATTAAAAGTATTTGCCAATGAATAGTTGTTCGTAGCATCCCAGTTTACTGACCATGTCATTATACCACGGAAGTTTGGATATCCGGATGATTTTTTCAAGCTGTAATTCATACCACTTGATTTTACACCTGTGATTAAATATTTCATAGCTTTTTTGGCTTCATCCATTGATACTATACCGCTTCCTGCAGCACCTGTACAAGCAGGAATACCAATTGCAACTTGATCTTCAGCTAAAGCAGGGAATGTAGTGCCGCAGCATGGAAAACCTTGCAACATCATATCACACATGGCAACTAAATAATCAGCTGTTCCCGGGTTTGCATTATTCCCATATAAGTCGTTCGAGCTACCTGTGTTATATAATTGAACGTGTAAAACGGTTAGTTTATCACGTAAGCCATAAATTAAAGCAAGGTATGCAGGTGCACTTCCTTGATTTATACCGAACTGAACGTATGCAGTTTCAGGTGCCATTGTCAAAATGAAATTATCACCAAAGTGGTTGCATATTTCACGAATTGCAGAAATCATCAACTGAGCATTGGTTCCCGGATTAATAAATGAAGAACTTGTGCCTCCGGCAGATGTTCCTTCAAAGTCTATATCTAAACCATCAAATCCATATTTTTCTATAATAGCTATTACGCTATTTACGAATTTGTTTTTATCGTTTTCTGAGCTTACAGAGATGATGCCATTTTGTCCGCCAAGTGAAAGATTAACTTTTTGACCACGAGCTTGACATGATTTTATATCGTTAATAAATGCAGCGTCATTAGCATAAATTGAATTGTCGAGTACAAAAGTAACAACAGCTCTGTCTGTTGCATCAGTCTCACCAAAAGAAACGTTCAAGAAATCGTATCCGGTATTAACATCAGCTAATTTAAGTCCGTTTGATGCTCCATTTTTGAAATTGTGCCAATAGCCTATTACAAGATGTTTCTTTAAGCATTGTGTAAGAACTCTGTCGTTTGTTATCTCACCCGGGTTATCATTACTTCCACTATCTGAATCACCACCATCGTTATTTGTGCCACCACTGCCACAAGCACGAACTAAAGTCCATAAACCTGTGTATGTTGTCGAGTTTGGTGTTACACCTGCAGGAGACCATGTGCCCGTAACAACTGTATATATATTGCCTTCGTAAGCAATTTCTTTGCCTACATACTCGCCGTATACATTATATGCTTTAGAGCTATTCCATTGTTCGATTCCTGAACAATCAGCTGTTCCTGTAGCTCCTCCGTTTTCTTCCTCTTCCTCTTCTTCTTCATCTCCACCTGTAGTTATAGTTCCACCCAACAAACCATCAAAATAAGAGCGTAATGGGGCAGACCATTCATAATTGTAATGTTTATCCCAATTTATTGACCAAGTCATATAACCACGCAAATTTGTGTATCCTTTGTTTATCAAAGTATTGAAAATGCTTATGTATTGGTTAGTTGTAAGAACACCGCTACCTGCAGAGCCCGTTGTAGAAGGAACTCCTATTACAATTTGATCTTGACGTAGAGCAGGAAATGATTTAGGACCGCTTAGTAGATTCTGAGGGTCTGCAAGGCTGAATCCGGTAGCTAACATTTTTACCAAATTAACTACAAAAGATTCAGAACCACAGCTATTAGAACCTTCCGGTGAAGGTATCGTTCCTGAATTATAATATTGAACTTGTAACCATGATAAACGGTCTTTCATCGCATATAGTACAGGGAGGTATGCACCGGCTCTACTATCGCATCCGTAACAAACAGATCCGTAATAGCTATATCCTTGTTGTACAAAAAAAGTTTCAGGTGCAAAAGTTAGCAAGAAATCATTGCCATAATAATTGCATATTTCTTTTAATGCATATATAAGATTTACAATTACAGGTGTAGTAGGGTTGGAAATGTTATAATCGCCTGCGTTAAATGACAATGAATGTCCTTCAAAGTCTATGTCTAAACCATCTAATCCGTAAGTTGTTATAATATTTTTTGCTGTACGAATAAAGTTATCGCGAGCCGTTTGTGTTTCCAAACGTACTTGTCCGTTTGCTCCACCAATTGAAAGCAAAACCTTTTTACCTTTTGATTGTACTGCTTTTATATCATTTTTAAATTCATCTGCTGATGCATAAATATTGTCAGCGGTAGGGTTGTATACGAGTTCTCCACTTGTAGCAGATGTAGGTTCGGCGAACGATAAGTTAATTACGTCCCACGAATCGCTTACTTGAGATAGTTTTAGGCCATTAGCTGCACCATTATTAAAATTATGCCAATAACCGACTAAAATGTGTTTATTAAGAGCTGATGCTGATAAACTTGGCAGCAAAACAGCTAATAAACAGATGAAAATTTTCTGTAATTTTTTCATTGCTTTTTTTGATTAAAATATTAGTTATTAATTATTATTTTTAAAACTGTGTCATTTATTCGAACTATGTATAATCCATTAACAAGATTACTTACATATATATATTGTGTTTCGCTTTCTGCCAAAACTCTTATTTTATTAATGCCATTTAGATCTATTATATCTATAATTGTTCCTTCAGATATTCCGTTTATGCGGATAATGTCTGACGAAATCTGATAGCACGAAATATTGTCTGTTTTATTAGATTCTGTTTCTGTGAAGACGATAGGTAAAACAGATTTTTTGTAATAATAAATGTCATCGATGTTGATTTCTGCTCCTGTTTTAGTTGTTTTTTCGCTTACAATAGAAAACAACAAGTTGTTTGTACATGAACCCAGAGCGAGTCCTTTAGAAGTAAAATCGCTTAGTTTAAGCTCTTTTGTGTGCCATTTATTGTCATAATTTGGTGTGAACGCGACTGCATATTCTCCATTGGTACCTCCTAATTTTACAGAAAGCTCTCCATTGTAATTGGTTTTATATGCAAAATGTAAACCGTAGTTAGCAATATCTGCAAAATAATATGTGCCTGTAGTATTCAAAACTCCTAAGCCAAACCAAGAATCTTTTGCTGCATTTATGTTATATGCCAAAGCATTATTACTTTCGTACATACTTGCTTTTGTGGCACTTACAGTTCCTTCCCATTCTGCAAAGCCATTATTTCGCAAATCCAAATACGAAGACATATCAGAAACATCATCTCTGTAAATTACCCAATAATCATATGTTTCGTGAGATGGGGATTCCAATAACCAATGTGAACATTTTTGGCTGTTATTATCCCATAATTTTAATTCTTTATCAGCGACCGAACTGTTATCAGGAACTTCTATCACTTTACCACAATGTCTTGCAACAAATTGATAATAACCATTATCAACTTTGATTAATATATATTGTTGACACTTACTTCCGTTTGCAGTCCATGTTTGTACATCAGCTCTATTATCGATAGATGCATTTTTAATATCCAAAACTAAATCACTAGTATTGGCTTTTATGTTATAAACACCATTACTTATTTCAACCAAAGTGAATCGTTGATATTTTTCATCACCCTCGTCATTATATTGTACCAACATTGTTCCTGCGCCTGTTCCATTACCCTTTAAATCCCAGTACATAGCACTATTACGTCCTTTTATTTTATACGTTCCTGATTTACCTGTAACTCCTTGTGCCTCAATCTTTATTGATGAGATTACATCGTTCCATGTGCTACCTGTATTACTTACATTTCCAGTCCATGATTTAGAAGTTCCATTAAAATTGTCATCAATAAATGTTGTTACTTTATATCCCGGTAATACTTTGATCGATGATATGCTATTGTCATTGATACAATATTCTGCCATTTGTGATTTAGTATATGTTCCTTCTTCTAAACTGACAGCATTTCCGCTATAATCAGCATCCACATAAAAAGTAGCAACTCCTTTGTTTGTAGTTTTGCAACTTTGTTGAATTGTAACGTTTCGTTTTTCTTCTTGTTTAATACGTGTAGTCCATGCTCCATTTAAAGGTCTTATATCTGTGAGTAGGATATAGTCATTACCGGCATCAGGAACATTATTTAAATTAATAGTAAGATTTGCAGTACCGCTGCCTTTGTTTACAACAATCTTAGATTCACCTATTAAATCGTAATTTGAAGTTCTATACAAAGCAACCCACAAATCGCGTTGCTCTGCTACTGTGTAGTTTACATTAAAGCTATATGATTTACTTTGCTCGAGAGTAGTTGCTGCATTTTTGAATGCGACTGTTTCTGTAACAGTTTGTTCTCCACCGTCTCCGGTGCCTCCACCTGTAGTTAAATTAGATCTATTAGTAATTTTCGACCCTGAATAAGCAGCATAATCTTGATATATACGAATCCAGTCTACATACATTGTTGCTGAACTGAAACCTCCATCAATCGCATAACCTGTATAACTACCGCCAAGGGCGATATTCAGTATCATATAGAACTCATTATCAGCTTGATGGAATGCATCTAATCCGCGAGAAGCATCATTTGGTATATCCATAACAACAATTTGTCTGTAGTTATTCCCGTTTCCATCGCAAACATATCCTTTTAATTGGCTTGGAGTCCATTCAACCCCATATATACGGTACTGATTACCTAATTGTTCTCCAACATTGCAAGTTAATCCATACATAGAATGGTCATTGACACTATTTGTTCCGCCATTTCCATCCCAATGATATGTTGCAAGTGTTGTGTTCCAACTATTTGGATCACCTGTGCACATTTGCTCCATAATATCAATTTCGCCGCAACGTGGCCACCCCGGGTTGGCTATTTTTTGTCCCATCATCCAGAAAGCCGGCCATACGCCAATCGCACCCCATGGACATTTTATGCGTGCTTCAATCTTACCATACCGCATACTTACTTTATTATAAGAACGTATACGTCCTGATGTATAAGCACTACCTCCGTAATTTTCTTTACGTGCTGTTATTTGCAAGTTACCATTTGAAACGCTTACGTTCTCATTTCGATTGGTGTAGTATTGGGATTCGCCGTTTCCCCAACCGCCATTACCTACTTCATATTCCCATGCAGTGGTGTTAAATGAGTTGAAATTATCTTCCCATACTAATTGATAAGAAGCCTGTGCACCATGACTCATACACAATAATAGCGCAACAATGAAGACTTTGTTTTTCATGCTTATTTTGATTTTAGGTATTTGGTCCTATTGGACGAAGCAAAAGTAAGGAAGAAATAGTAAAGCAAAATGGTCAATTAGCCACTCCTCTTTTTTAAGTGGGATAGCTAATCGGCCATTATTAATGATGAATATCTAATATTCTATATATCAATAAATTATAGAATATTGATGTATAGTTGTTGGGGTGTTTTATGTGGTGTAAAAATTATTTGAGCAATATTTTTCCAACAGTATCTCCAATTCGTATAATATACACTGATTTTGGTATATTATTTGTCGGAATACGCGCTTCGTAATCGTTTGAGGAAGTTTTTAATACACACAAACCACTCAAATTGGTTAACTCTATTTCTGTATCAATATCAATGCCTGTGATGCAAATTTCATTTGGAGTAGGTTGATAAATGTTAATTACCGAATTTTTAGTGTTATCGGCATTAGTTAAAACTATTGGTAATGCCTGATTTTTGCAATAATAGATATCGTCAATATTGATAATAGCTCCACTTGTTGTTACATTTTCACTAACAATAGAAAAGATAAGGTTTTCTGTGCTTTCTCCAAGTGTCATGCCGGCATCAGTAAAGCTACTCATTGCTATTTCCTGAGTATGCCACTTGTTATCCGAAATAGGGCTGAACTCAACTGAATATTCTCCATTAGTACCTCCTAATTTTACATATAAAGGTCCGTTGTAATTTGTTTTGTAAGCAAAGTGTAATTTGTAATTGCTTAATTCTTCAAAATTATATGTTCCGCTTATATTTATTATACCAAAACCGAACCAACTCCCTTTTGCAGAGTTAACTATATATGCCATAGCATTTTCACTTTCGTATTTATCTGCCTCGATTTGACTTGTAGTTCCTGCCCAATCTGCAAAACTATTACTGCGTAAATCCAAATAATTTGACATATCAGAAACATTATCTCTATATATTACCCAATAATCGTAACTATCTTGCTCTTCAGTATTCAAAGTTTTGACAGTAGCTTTTAAATCAGAAGTCATATTGCCATATTTGTCGTAAGCATTTACAATATATTCGTATGTTGCATTTGGCTTCAATCCTGTAATAATAGTTGATGCAGTGTATCCACTTGGATTTTCCGTCCATGTATTGTAATAGATTCCGCTTGTTGGACTTTTATCAATACCATTACTTGCATAATACGAAATTATATCTGCTATGTTAGTGTTTTTTGTTACTGTAGAATTTGACCAAGCATCACGAATTTCTAACTCCGATGCATTTGACAAATTTATGTTACGCTTTGTGCAATTATATAATCCCCAATTACCATAGTATGCTTGAACTTTGTATGACCAACTTGTCCAATGTATATCGTTATTATTTAGCAAAGCCATACCTGTTTCCCAAGTGGCAGGAGTGTTGAAATAGCAAAATTCACCCATATAACTTGGTAAATTGTAAGCATTTTTAGCACCATTAATGCTATTAATTTTATTTGTCATGCTTGTAATCTGTTTACCTTCATAGTTGTCGTAATCGCTATATTCATAATTATGATATTCGTATATTACGTTTGACCATGAATAACTCGACGGATTAGGTAAATCCCACGGATCCCATACTGCTTCCATAATAAGTATGCGATTAGGGTCTATCTTTCTGATTTTTTTGTATGTATTATTGTAAACAGAGTATAGTATGCTATGCAATACATCACCACCTAGTGTACTTGTGTAACGATATTGGCAAAATGGTTCGTTAAGTAAGTCGAATCCGGCTATAGTTGCATTGTTTTTATAACGAGCTGCAATAGTTTCCCATATTTCATAATACAAAGTTTGATTTGCAGGCGCATTTGCTCCAAACCAAAATTCGCTTGCGGCCTGTTCGTCGCTACCTCCGGATACGCCCGAGTGGTCTCTGCCATTTTGCGAACCTGGAGCTCCATGCATACATAAAATAACCCATAAATCACGTTTGGAACATTCTTTTAATATCCAATCTAATCGTTCCCAAGCATCCGGTTTCCATTCTCTTGTATTCATATCCATAAGATTCATCCAAGTGAAAGGTACACGAACTAAATTCATTCCTAGATTCTTAATATTATCTAAGTCTTTTTCGGTAATCCAGTTTTCTTCCCACAAATCAATAAGTTCTTCTGCTTTTTGTGCTCCGAATCTATTATACAATGTGTTTATTGTAGAACGTTGATCACCACAAATATCTCCTGTCATCCAATCTTCTTGAACTAACCAAGAACCCAAATTAGTGCCGCGTAATTTAATTTCTTTATTTCCGGCATTGTATATTGATGTTCCGGTTACGTGTAACGCGCTGTAATATGGGATTATATTTGTTTCATCAATTCTGCGATAACGTATTGTGTAATAAACCGAATTATCGTCTGATGCAGACAAATTAAGCGAGAAACTATTACTGCTTGTGCCAAAAACTGTTGCATTTAAGTCAGTAGGGGCATTAGAATCAATACTTCCGGTGATATTGTTATTGCCGAAAGCAATATCGCCTTTTGCTCCTGCTGATGCAGAATATATTACAACAGATGTTTCTCCACTCAAAGAACCATTATTATCAATAAAGAAATCAATATTATTAGATGTGATATTCAATGTTTTACAAATTTCAATGCTTGTACCATTGGGATCTCCCATATATGGATTCCACGAATAATTACCGGCTGCTGCATTAAAAGTAAATTCCCAAATCCACTCATCACTTGTTTTTGTTATTTTACTTCCGGTATTATTATTACTAAAATCTGCATACCAACTGTTTACATTGGATATATTGCCAATTGCCTCCCAAGAAAAATCATATTGACCTATCCATGCATATACCGAACCATTGTTATAAGAACCCTTTGTCTTGTCAATAACTTTTAATGTAACGTTTGTTGCACTTACACTAATACTACCAATTAGCAGGCATACTAGTGTAATAATGTGAATAAATCTTGATGTTTTCATTTTAATATGGTTAATCCGAATGGTTATTTACTTAATAAGAACTTTAATTACATTGCTATCAATGCGTAATAAATATAATCCGGAAGGCATTGAATTTATCGACAAATAACTTGTACCATCTATAGCCTCAGTCTTTATCATACTGATTCCATTCATATGTATTAGTTCTATTTGTGAACCTTTTGATGTGCCATTAATGCATAACAAGTCGGCATTTGGTTGATATACAGATAGGGGAGTTACATCAACAATATCTACATCTGTAATACTTATAGATAATACATCAG
>JAKIYQ010000009.1:0-38821 GCA_022708465.1 Bacteroidota bacterium
TCCACTCCCGAAATATAAACAGATGGTAGAGCTTTTACAGTAATTGGAATATCTAAAGTTGACGAGCATCCTTGCATTGTACCTGTCACAGAAATTAAAGTATCTTGCGAAGGTGTAATAGAAGCCATGTTACCAATGCTGTTATCATTCCATCTATAAGTGCTGGCTCCTGTAACAATTATTCTGGTATTTTCGCCTAAACATACGGCATCTTTACCTGTAAAAGAAAGGCTAGGCAGATTAATTTTTGTGATAGTCTTAGTAGCTGAACTTTGACAGTTATTATTATCTGTACCGACAACTGTAAATGTAGAATCTTTAGTAATAGTAGGTTGATAATTAGCTCCCGGAATATTACCATTCCAAATGTAAGTAGTAGCACCCGAAGCAGTTAATGAAGCATTATTACCATAACAAATAGCATTAGCTGCGTTTATGCTTATTACCGGCAAAGAGTTTACTGTTAAAGTAATTTCTGCGTCTGATGAGCATCCGTTAGTAGCAGTACCTATAACTCTATAAATACTTGTGTATAAGGGAGAAACACTGATAGAATTGGTTGTACTATTTGCAGCATCATTCCAAAGATAAGTATCTGCACCATGAGCAGTTAAAGTAGCAACATCTCCAAAACAAATTGCATCCACTCCCGAAATATAAACAGATGGTAGAGCTTTTACAGTAATTGGGATATCTAAAGTTGACGAGCATCCCTGCATCGTTCCTATGACGGTTAAAGTTGTGTCTTGTTTAGGTGTGACAGACAAAGAACTACCACTTACACTTCCCCAATTATATGATGATCCGCCGGATACTGTTATTCTTGTACTTTCTCCATAACAAATGGATGTGTTGCCTGTGTATGATAATACAGGTAAATCTATTTTTGTAATTGTTTTACTAGCAGTGTTTTGGCATCCTTTGGTATCTGTACCGACAACTGTAAATGTAGAATCTTTAGTAATAGTTGGTTGATATGTGGCACCCGGTATAATTCCATTCCATATATAAGACGCTGCTCCTGATGCAGATAATTCAACCGTGTTGCCATAGCAAGCAGAAGTTGGAGCAGTTATGTTTATTATTGGTAAATGATTAACTGTAACATTATAAGTTGCATCCGACGAACATCCGTTAGCAGCAGTACCGGTTACTCTATAAGTGGTTGTATTTAAAGGAGATACATTTATTGATTCGGTTGTGCTATTGTTTATGTCATTCCAAAGATATGTAAGAGCTCCATCGGCTTTAATAGTTGTAACATCATAAAGACATATTTCATTATTTCCTGAAATGTATACTGAAGGTAATGGTTTTACAGTGATAGGAATATCTAAAACAGAATTACATCCTTGCAAGGTTCCGGTTACACTAAGCAGACTATCGCGTAGCGGAGTAAGAATAGCCATATTTCCGATGCTATTGTCGTTCCATTTGTAAGATGAAGCACCGCTTACAGTAATTCTTGTGCTTTCGCCGTAACAAATTTCATCTTTACCTACATAAGATAAAGTAGGTAAGTCTATTTTATTTACGGTTCTTGAAATAGAACTTTTACAATTATTTGTGTCCGTACCAACTACAGTAAAGATAGAATCCTTTGTGATAGTCGGTTGATATGCCGCTCCCGGAATGCTTCCATTCCATATATAGGAATTAGCTCCTGATGCCACAAGTGATGCTGTACTACCTTCACAAACAGAAGTAGGAGCAGATACTGAAATATTCGGTAAAGAGTTTACGAATACTGTTAAGGTATCGAATGACGAACAACCATTTACTGCTGTACCGCTTACCTGATATAATGTTTTATAAACCGGTGATATTGAGATGGCTGGATCTGTCGAGCCATTATTCCATAAATATGTATCTGCTCCGTTAGCAGTTAATGTTGTAGCATCATTCAAACAAATAGTGTTATTACCTGATATGTAAACAGAAGGTAGTGGTTTTACAATAATAGGAATCGTTAATGTAGAATAACACCCTTGCATATATCCGGTTACCGTCAAAACTGTATCTTGTTTTGGAGTAATTAGAATAGAACTACCTGTAGCACCTCCATCCCAACTATATGAGTTTGCACCACTTACTGTAATTCTAGTACTCTCGCCATAACAAATTTCATCTTCACCCGTAAATGAAAGTTGTGGTAAATCTAATTTTGTAATTGTTTTACTGGCAGTATTTTGGCATCCATTAATGTCGGTACCTAATACCGAAAAAGTTGAATCTTTTGTTATTATCGGATTGTATTCTGCACTTGGTATAAGTCCATTCCATATATATGAGTTTGCCCCTGAGGCTACTAGTGCTGCAGCATCTCCATAGCAAACAGATGTTGGAGCAGAAATATTGATTGTAGGTAGAGGATTTACATTTACTGTAAGAGTATCCATTGCAGAACATCCGTTAGTAGCTGTTCCTATTACTTGATACTTTGTTTTGAAAAATGGAGATATCGAAATTGAAGTAGTCGTACTAACTGAAATGTCATTCCATTGATATGAATTTGCTCCGTTTGCAGTTAATGTTATAGTTGAGTTCAAACACAAAGAACTTGGACCCGAAATATAAACGTATGGATTAAGTTTTGTGCTGACAGGAATATCAATATTTGTAGTACAACCATTTAGTGTACCCCATGCCTTTAGTACAGTATCATTTTTTATGATGCACGAAACTTGTTTGCTGGTCGAACCATCTTCCCATATTACATATGGTGCACCAAAAACAGTATAAGTTCCGGTCATACCTTCGCATAAATCAGTTTCTCCACTAAATGTCAGATTTGGCAATGCTTTTACAGTCACAGTAATTGAGTCCTTGTTTTTACAGCCAAAATCATCTGTTCCTGTGACTACATAATTGTATTTTCCACTTCCCGGCTTTACAATTCGTTCGCTTCCTGAGAGATAATTTTCCCATCTATATGTAGATGCTCCGGTAGCTATCAAGGTATCACTTTCGCCGTGGCAAATTTCCGGATTACCTGACACAGATACAACAGGTAGCTGGCGCACAGCTACAGGAAAACTTGCTTCGGCAAAACATCCGTTACTTGAATAACCGATCACCTTATACGTAGTTGGGTTATCTTCGGGCTTTACTCGAATGCTTGCATTTGTTCCAAATCCTTCCCATTGATATGTTTGTGCATTACGTGCGGTAAGTGAGGCTGAATCTCCGATACAAACTTCATTATCTCCGGTTATTAATACATTAGGAGATGTACGAACAAGTACATAGATATCGTCTTCGTAAACGCAATTATTAGGATCGGTAACAGTCACATAATACGATTGACTTATTGTTGCAGTATCTACTAAAGCTTGTTCATTACCAATTACAGGACTCGTTTTGTTGCCCTTTCGCCATTCATACACGCACCCGTAAGTTCCTCCATCAGCGAAAAGCGATATCTCAGTACCTGAACATACATTGTTTTCTCCCGAGATATCCGGAACAGGATATTGAGGTACAATGATTGTCTCTGTTATTGTCTTTGAACATCCCGATTGTGAGAATGCTGTAAGTTGAATCGTATGAGATCCCGGTGTAGAATAAATATGTGAAGGATCTTTCTCTTCCGAGTAATCACCATCACCGAATAACCATTTATACGCAATTATAGAGTCTTGAGCGCATAAAGATGTATTTGTAAAATGAACTTCTCCGCCGCAATCAATTGTATGTTCAAAATCAGGTCTTACAGCTATAGTGTTTAATGTGGTATCAAGCACTAGTTCACCGCAATCAGTACCGGTTCCCAAACTACAAGTATATAAAGTGCTAGGATTTAACGTACTTTGGTCTACAACAATTGCAGAACTATCGCCGGCTGTTTGATATGTAATAGGTAGTCCATCTGATCTACTCCAAGTGTATTTTGAGAATCCGGATGGAGCAGTAATTACAGCATCCTCACCCTCACAATTACGTATATTAAAACCAAGAGAGCGTGTTTCGGCTGTAAAATAACCATACGCAGAGTGACCACCGGCAACAGGATAACCATCGCAAATAACCAAACAGTCGTGGTTGTATATTTCGATAGTAACAGTCTGACCTATAAAATCTATTAGATTTACAGCTCCGATTGTCCAAGGCAGATATTGAAAATTGATTAAATCAGAGCCGGCTATACTATTATTACATTGGGAAGTATATCTTTTAAGGTATTTTTCATTAGCCGGATCATCAGATGGATGTAATTCGATACTGGTACATTGTGGTTTTGATACTAAACCTGATATAGGATCTGTTATTGTAATATTGATTCCAAATGTAGGATATTGCTGACCAATATGTTTTCCTGTTGCTGTTCCTGGATTATTTAAAACCATTGCAAACTGAAAATACAGCAAGGTAGTTTGTTTAGTTACAGTGAATGTATATGTCAATCTTTCAGCTGCTGCACCTCTGTAATTATTCCATCTTTGTGTGCAGCTATATCCACCATTTGGCATGCCTTCTGAATACATTGGACGACCTACACGTGCAGCTGAATATCCGATAGGATTGGTATAAAAATTACTACATGCAAAAACAGGGTCGTTGGTGTTCATTGAACTCTGCAACTCTATTCTCTGTCCCGAATTTGTTACCGTAGTCCAATTGTAGTATTCGTAACTATTATAATCACTTGCAAGTACTCTGAAGTTTCCTAATTCTCGTGTCCAATTATTGAAGTTACCTTGCTCAAAAGACAAGTTAGGTGTGCCGACATTTATGCCGGATTGAGCAAATAGATTCACCGCTGCGATGCAGAACACTATTAATATATTGAAAATGCGTTTCGCCATATTTGAGTTTTCCCTCATTTGATATTAACTATGGTTTACATTCTACAAGAAATTGTATGTAACCAAAGTTTGCGAAACGTTTATCGTTATGACGAGTGATGACCCGGTTAAACCTAAAGGGTCAAAGTTACAGCCACGCAATTTCGGTTTTTCATACAAAGGCATCAGTCGTAGAATTCTAGCGAACATCTTTGCGAAGTTAAGTAATTTTTTACTAAAAAGAGAATTTAAAAACGAGTTTTTGCTATGGCTGCAGATATCACTTGTGACGTTAATTAGTATTACAAATACTTATCTTATTGAAATAGAATGATATTTGTATTTTTGTACTAAAAATAACAAGTCGTATATAAACTGTTAAAATAAAAATGGAGATGTCTTTTTTTAAAACATCTCCATTAAAATATAAAATATTAATACCTTATTTTGCACGTTCTACGTACGTACCGTCTTCGGTATTGATTTTGATTTTATCTCCTGTGTTTATAAACAAAGGAACACGAACAGTAGCTCCTGTTTCAACAGTTGCAGGTTTAAGTGTGTTAGTTGCAGTATCACCTTTAATACCCGGTTCTGTGTATGTAACTTCCAAAATTACTGATGCCGGCATATCTGCATATAATAATGATTCTGTATCAGCGTGGAATACAGCTTCAATCATTTCTCCTTCTTTCATAAATGCTGCACCATTAATACCACCTTCAGGAATAGTGATTTGTTCAAATGTTTCAGTATTCATTAAGTTATATCCCATGTCGTCTTTATATAGAAATTGCATAGGTCTGCGTTCAACGCGTGCAACGTTGATGCGAACACCTGCATTAAAGCGTTCTTCCAATACCAATCCGGTTTTTACGTTTTTTAGTTTTGTGCGTACAAAGGTGTTTCCTTTTCCGGGTTTTACATGTAGAAAATTAACGACATAATACAAAGCCCCATTATGTTCAATGCACATGCCTGTTTTAAAATCAGCTGTAGTTGCCATAAATATTAATTTGATGTGTTTGTTTTTAGGCTGCAAAGATATGAAAAAAATTCAATACTATCTGACATATTTGGTCATACGTAATTGTTTTTCAATTTTCACCGGCTAAATCATCCTATTCTAACGTTTATATTGTTTATTTATTCGGTGATGACAGAAAATGTAGTAATTTTGTGGCTATGATTCAATTAGATACAACAATATGCGCTATTTCAACTGCTCCGGGAGTAGGGGGAATTGCCGTAATCCGCGTTTCAGGTAAACAAGCCATTTGTTTATCAGATAAGATATTTAAAGCAAAAAAATCTTTGTTAGAGCAAAGCTCCGATATGGCAGTCTTTGGCCGTATAGTTGATTCAGAAGCTAAAGTAATTGATGAAGTCATAGTTACTGTATTTAGAGCGCCTCATTCTTTTACAGGTGAAGATGTAGTTGAAATATCATGTCACGGCTCACTATATATACAGCAAGAAATAGTACGATTATTGTTGGCTCAAGGTTGTGTTATGGCAGGTCCCGGTGAATTTACCCAACGTGCATTTTTAAATGGCAAGATGGATTTGTCGCAGGCCGAAGCGGTAGCTGACCTTATTGCTTCAACATCTGCAGCATCTCATCGTGTTGCAATTAATCAAATGCGTGGCGGTTTTTCGTCAGAATTGGCATTATTGCGTGATAAACTATTGGAGTTTACTTCATTAATAGAATTGGAATTAGACTTTGGCGAAGAAGATGTTGTTTTTGCAGACAGATCGCGTTTAAAATCGCTATCACAAGTGATTGATGCAAAAATTGACTCCTTATCAAAATCATTTTCAGCAGGGAATGCTATTAAAAATGGTGTGCCTGTTGCTATTGTCGGCGAAACAAATGCCGGGAAATCGACCCTTCTAAATGTTTTATTGAATGAAGAACGTGCAATTGTATCTGACATACATGGTACAACTCGCGATTTAGTTGAGGATACTTCTGTTTTGTCGGGCATCATGTTCCGTTTTATTGATACAGCAGGTATTCGCGAAACCGATGATGATATAGAAAAATTAGGTATAAAACGTAGTTATAAGGCTATTGAACAAGCCTCCATAGTAATTTGGATGATTGATGCAACTCAAGTAAACGAGCATATCGATTGGATGGCAGAGCGTATTATACCTCGCGCTCAAGGCAAAAAGCTTCTGTTGGTGTTTAATAAGGTAGATAAGGTATCCGAATCCGAAAAAAATGTTCTTGAAGACTTATTTTCTAACGTTGAAGCTCAAAGTATCTTTATATCTGCAAAATACAAACAAAACATATCTGAATTAATCAAACAGATTGTAGAATCATCTCATTTGCCCGAAATATCATCAGAAGATGTAATTGTTACAAACCTACGTCATTACGAAGCTTTATGTAAAGCCCTCGAAGCTATCCGCCGAGTTCAAGACGGACTCGACTCCAAACTGTCAGGCGATTTATTATCACGCGACTTGCATGATTGCCTCGACGCCCTCGGCTCGATCATTGGCGAAATATCTTCTGAAGAGGTGCTTCATTCGATCTTTAAAAACTTTTGTATAGGGAAATAGGGGCGATGTTTCTGTTGAGATAATGCGAAGTATAAATGTGTCGAACGTAAATGCAGAAGATAGTGTAGGATTTTGTCATTTGGCATTCGATATGGAAAATAAAGATGCGCTAATTGCAAAAATGATTGAGTTGAAAGCAAAAAATGTTCGTGTTATTAGTGATGCAAGCGTTACAGGTGATGGCTATTTTGAAAGCGTAATAGCCGATTTCGATGGCAATAAAATAGAGTTAAGTACTACACAATTTTAAAATTATTCCTTAGATTTATCAAAGCAGAAATAAAAAATGCGGTATACGTTTTCGTATACCGCGATTAAATAATTATGCAAGCCTGATTTTATTTGATTTCTGTCTTCCACAATCCATGCAAATTGCAATATGCATATACTGCAACTAGTTTGTCATCACAGAGACATACTTCTGCACTTGGTTCACCTGCATGATCAAGATAAACAAGTTTACCTCCGCTTGTGGTTTCAAAATAGAGAAAATCAATAAAATGTTCGGGTACCATTGGATGAGGAGTGCTTCCGATTTTTACATTCCAAACGCCATCACTCACTTTAGTTACTACAGGTAAATGCTTTTCGGTTGATGCATCTACAGTATTGGCTTGCAGTTCTTCCATCTCTTCATCGCAGCATACCATTGGAACACCTGAACTATTAACAGTTGCTACAAGATTGCCGCAGATGTTGCATCTAAAAAATTTAACTTGTTCTTTCATTATGAAATAATTTAATGTTGTCCTACAAATATAAGAATTTTGATGAGACTTTATATTCTCATTATAGAATTTTACGAAAATGATTTGTTTTTTTTACGAAAACACCAATGAATCAGTATTATAGTAAGGCCAAAAATCTATATACGAATAGAAAAAAACAAATGAACACTAATGAAGGAAGTAAATTTACGATTTTCAGATTCTTTATTTTGAGGATATTAATACCTAAGCCAATTAGCAGTATGCCACCAACAGATGTTATTGCTACTATATATTCGTTAGGTATATCGCGAGCAAATAAATACACGAATAAAGTTATAATTCCTTGATATAAAAGAACAGAAATAGATGCAAATAACACACTTGAACCAAATGCAGATGCAAGTAGCATAGCCGAAAATCCATCCAATATCGACTTGGTTAACAATAGGTCTGAAGTCTTTCCAAATCCCTCTTCAATAGCACCAATTACCGACATAGAACCCATGCAAAACAGTAGTGTAGATGTAATAAAACCTTCTGTAAATTGTTCGTTTTTAGCATGGAGTCTGCGTTTTAATTTATTGCTTAGATTTTCTGTGCGTTCTTCTAATTTTAAATATTCGCCACATAAACCGCCACACGCCAAGCTAAGTACTACTATTAAAGGATTATTCATACCGAAACCCATCTTAACGCCAAGCATAATTGTAAATATGCCTACTGCTTGAAAGTATATATTTACATATTTTTCAGCTAGGTTTTTTTTGAAAATCATTCCAATAAAACCACCTGCAATAATTGCTGCGGTATTTATAAGTGTTCCGATCATAATTAGATTTTTACAAGTGCAAAGTTAGTCAAAATTCATGCTACATGCATCTTTATTGTTGACTAAACTTATAAAATGTGTACCTTTGCGGCAGATAGTAAGCCGGTTTGTCGCTATGCCGCAAGGTAGAGAGGAAAGTCCGGGCAACATAGGGTACCATGCTTCATAACGTGAAGCCGTTCGTGAGGGCGGATTAGTGTAACAGAAAATAACCGCTGCTATGCAGTAAGGGTGAAAAGGCGAGGTAAGAGCTCACCGCTTCGGTCGGAATATCGAAGATCGTACACATCATGGGTTGCAAAACCAAATATACCGGCGTAGTAGGACGACCCGTCTGATGCCGAGGGGTAGGTTGCTTGAGCTTGATGGCAACATCAAGTCCAGATAAATGACAGACACCCGCAAGGGTACAGAACCCGGCTTATAGGCTTACTATTTTTTTTGAAACATTATCATGAAAAAAATAATAGAGTATTGTAAAGAAATTTACAAATTTATCACGGAGAAAATTTGGAAAATGCCTGCCGAACAGCAAGATAAAAACTTCTTGATTAGGCTTATTATGGTTATATATCTTGCTATTACCAGATATATAAAAGATGAGTTGGCTGTAAGAGCTTCTGCATTAACATATTATACAATATTTGCTGTTGTCCCATTCCTTTGCTTAATAATTGGTATAGGAAAACATTTTGGAGTGCAACATTATATAGAGTCAGAGTTGATACTTATGTTTCCCGGTCAGGAAGAAATGTTGATACATGCATTTGAGATTGTTGATTCATATTTGATGCAGATACATGGAGGATTTCTTTTAGTTGCAGTTATTTTATTACTTTGGACTTTGTATGGCGTTGTAACTCAGGTAGAAGTAGCATTCAACAATATATGGCGTGTTCACCAAAATAGAAAAATATATTATCGTGTCGGAGGCCTTTTGCTTATGATGGTTCTGTTCCCCATATTTCTGTTCGTATCAGGTGTTGTATCAATATATATGAATACAACATTATCGTCACTAAATATCTTTTTAAAACCGGTATGGAATAATATATTGGAGTTGTTTCCTTCGTTTATAAACGTAATATTGTTATTAATGCTATATCTAGTAATGCCTAAAACAAAGGTTAGATTTGTACCGGCTTTTATTGGAGCTTTATTAGCAGGTATTGTACTTGCTGTATTTCAACAATTATATATTAGCGGACAAATTTGGGTAGCCCATTATAACGCTATATATGGAAGTTTCGCAGCTATTCCTTTATTACTTTTGTGGCTACAATTTTCGTGGATGATAATACTTGTGGGTGCTGAATTATCTCACTGTATACAAAATCGCCACAATCTCGGTAAGGAAATTGTGGCGGATAATAAATAATTGTTGTTTGTTTTAATTTACCTTGCGGAAGATAACAGATGATTTTATGTCTTCGTTATTCATAGTCCAAACCCAAGTATTAACCTGACCCGAGCTAGCAGTATCAAAATCCCATACATCACATATTTTTTCTCCATTTAAAGTATAATTGGTCGCAATAATTGATCCATAAGCAAACCATTGGCCATTATTATCTTGTTTCTCAACCCAATTACCATCAACATACTCTGAGTATATATATGTGCCGTCTTCATTAAAAGTTATACGAACATCGGTTTTAGATACATCATCTTTTTGAATCATCTCCCAAGTTCCAAAATATAAGTAGTTTTGTTTGAGTACACGCTTAAACACTAGGTTGTTATCAGTACTTTCATTGTTATCTCCCAAGTTTCTTCCTGATGCTTTAAAACTAAGTAGAGTGTCATTTACCGTTTGTAAAACGGCAGATATGGCATTAGTTTCACCCTTGGCATCTACTCCGTTTATTTGTAAGTTGGTGCTAACCAAATCCCAGTTATAATTTTTAATCTCTATCCATTGAGATTTATAAGTTTCTGATTCTTCGTAGCGCATTGCAAATAAAGCAGTTTTGTCATTATTGAATTCGTATACAATGCGTTCGGAAGTATTAACGTTTGTTCCATTAATTGACTCTAAAAGCCATACACCATTAATTTTATTTTTGGTGTACGGGTCTGTAACTTCGCATGAAACCATCAATATAATGGTTACAATAGTTAGTAAACGGAGTACTATTGATTTACTCATATTATTTAAGTTCTGCTAAAGCGTTCTTAATACGTTCAATCGCTTTCTTGATGTTTTCATCAGAAGTAGCATACGAAATACGTATACATTCAGGTTGTCCGAATGCGTCACCTCCAACACAAGCAACATGTCCTTCTTCCAGCAAGTACATTGCAAGTTCTCCGGCACTATTTATTTTTTTACCATTGGGAGTGCTCTTTCCAAAGAATGAATCGCATTTTGGAAATACATAAAATGCTCCGTTTGGTTTATTAATTTGTAAGCCGGGTATTGGTTTGATTAAATTGTAAATTAAATCCCTACGACGTTCAAATGCCATACGCATATTCTCTACACATGCTTGATCTCCGGTGTATGCAGCTTCTGAAGCTTTTTGAGCAATAGAACAAGGACCGGAAGTATATTGACCTTGAAGTTTATTGCAGGCTTGAGTAATCCAAAGTGGTGCAGCAATCCAACCAATACGCCATCCTGTCATTGCGTATCCTTTAGAAACTCCATTTACAATAACAACTCTGTCTCTTATTTCATCAAATTGAGCTATGCTTTCGTGCTTGCCAACATAATTGATATGTTCGTATATCTCATCAGATATTATATATACCTGTGGATGTTTTGCTAATACATCAGCCAAGCCTTTCAATTCTTCTTTTGAATATACACTTCCTGTCGGGTTAGATGGTGAACACAAAATAAGAGCTTTGGTTTTTGGGGTAATTGCAGCCTCAAGTTGTGCCGGTGTCATTTTGAAATCTTGTTCGATGCCTGTTTTTACAATTACGTTTGTACCATCACATAATTTTACCATTTCAACATAGCTTACCCAATATGGTGCAGGAACTATAACTTCATCTCCTTTACCGATTAAGCAAAGCAAAACATTACAAACAGATTGTTTTGCACCATTTGAGCATAGTATCTGTGCTGCAGTATAATCCAAATCATTCTCCTTTTTCAACTTAGCAACAATCGCATTTCTCAGTGCAGGATATCCCGGAACCGGAGAATAGAACGAAAAATTATCGTCTATTGCTTTTTTTGCAGCTGCTTTAATGTGATCAGGAGTGTTAAAATCAGGCTCTCCAACACTTAAATTGATGACGTCAATTCCTTGTGCCTTAAGTTCGTTACTCTTTTGCGACATAGCTAATGTTTCCGATTCGGAAAGCACTGCCAAACGTGGTGAAACTTGGTTCATTATTTATATATTTATTTATCTTTTCTCTTATTGTACGAACTTTTGTTTGTCAACAACTATTGACATAAAAAGTCTGACAAAAGTAGTAATTTTTTTATACCTTTGCGAGCAAAATGATATAAAATGGAACTAAAAAAGTACATTTTTGTTTTTTTTATGATGTATTCGGCTTGCGTAATGGCAGATGGTGACGAAATTTTAGGAATTTGGTTAGATGATGCCAAAGAAGGTCAAACACGGTTTTTTAAATGTACCGACGGGAGTTATGCAGCTAAAATAGTGTGGTTGCTAGTAGATAAAGACGAAAACGGCAAACCTATTTTAGATAAACGTAATCCAGATAAAGATAAAAGGACAAATACATTGATTGGCTCAATTATAATGAAAGGTATAAGATATGTTGCCGCTGAAAATAAGTGGACACTCCCTTATGCTTACGACCCCAAAATAGGAATGTCCGGGGCCGGGTATATTCGTATCGTGGATGGTGAAATTATTCTTAAAGCATCAAAATTCGGCATCACGAAAACGCGAATAATGACGCGTGTAGAATAGTTTACAACGTTCCTTTGGTAGAAGGTAGTTCGTATTTGTAAATATCTCGTTTTACCGCCATTTTTAGTGAGCGCGCAAAAGCTTTAAATATGCCCTCTATTTTATGATGTTCGTTTTCTCCAACTGCTTTTATATTTAAGTTCATCTTTGCGCTATCGCTCAATGATTTAAAGAAGTGTAGAAACATTTCAGTTGGCATATCACCAATTTTTTCACGTTTAAAATCAGCATCCCAAACTAACCAAGGGCGACCTCCAAAATCCAAAGCCACTTGACATAGGCAATCATCCATAGGAAGACAATATCCGTAACGTTCGATGCCTCTTTTGTTACCTATTGCTTGATATATGGCTTCACCTAAAGCAATGCCGGTATCTTCAATAGTGTGATGTTCATCAACTTGCAAATCTCCGCTAACTTTAATACTTAAATCAAATCCTGAATGCGTAGATATTTGTTCCAACATATGGTCGAAGAAAGCTATACCTGTTGATATTTTGGTAATACCTGTTCCGTCTAAATTTAATTTGATATCTATGTTTGTTTCTTTGGTAGTTCTTCTAACGCTTGCAGTGCGTTCGCCGGCAAATAAAAATTCTGCAATTTTATCCCAAGTAGGATATTTGTCGGAACCGATTCTAATTGCTTTGCAACCAAGATTTTTTGCTAATTTTTCATCTGTACTTCTGTCGCCTATAACAAAAGAATTTTCTAAATCATAACTTCCATCTAAATATTTGCCAAGCATAGCTATGCCAGGTTTACGTGTTGGAAGGCCATCTTCAGGGCGAGATTTATCAATTAGTATATCATCAAATTGTATGCCTTCGCCCTTTAATATAGATAGCATCTTAGCTTGTACTGTATCAAAATTTTGTTGAGGATAAGCATCCGTACCTAAACCATCTTGGTTGGTTACCATAACTAACTCAAAATCCAATTTCTCGCAAATAAAATACAAATTTCTTATTACACCCGGTAAGAAATCCATCTCATCAAGAGTGTTTACTTGCTCTGTTATAGGTGGTTCTACAATAATAGTACCATCTCTATCGATAAATAATGCCCGTTTTTTCATATTTTAGATGCGTTTTAACGATTCTATTAGCAATTTGTTTTCTTCAGGAGTTCCAACTGTGATGCGAAGACAACCATTACATAGCGTAACAGTATTACGATTACGAACAATGATGCCCTCGTTAACCAAGAACTTATATGTAGTGTTAGCATTCTTAACTTTAATAAGTATAAAGTTTGCATCAGACGGATATACCTTTTCGACTATTGCGATTTTCTTTAGTTCTTCAGCTAATATAGGCCTTTGCTCTAGTATGTTATTAACCCAAGATTGTTTGAGTTTAGTTTGATCTAGTTGTTTTGAAACAAATTCTTGAGTCAATATGTTAATGTTGTAGGGATATTTAACCTTGTTGAATAAGTCAATAATTGTTTCCGATGCAAATGCCATGCCGCAACGTATAGACGCCATTCCCCATGCTTTAGAAAATGTCTGTAAAACTACTAAGTTAGGATATTGGTCTAATTCGTTTAACCATGATGGTTCAGGCGAAAAGTCGGCGTACGCCTCGTCTATTACAACTATTCCTTGAAATTCTGTCAAGATTTTTCTTAGGGCATCTTTTGATATTAAATTACCTGACGGATTATTAGGAGAGCAGCACCAAATAATTTTTGTGTGTTCGTCTGTAGCGTTTAGCATGCGTTCCGGGTCCATGCTGAAATCGTCATTTAGCGGAACTCTTTTATAAGCAACATTGTTTATATCAGCACTTACAACATACATTCCATAACTTGGTTCCATGCCTACAACATTGTCTACTCCGGGTTCACAAAATATGCGAATAACTAAATCAATAGGTTCGTCACTGCCATTTCCTAACATGATTTGAGTGCGGCGAACGTCTTTGATTTTTGCAATTTTATCTTTTAAAGCCCATTGTCTTGGGTCGGGATATCTATTGTAAGGTCCGTTATATGGATTTTCATTTGCATCCAGATAAACAGAAGCCTCGCCTTTAAATTCGTCTCTAGCACACGAATATGGCTTTAATGCCCAAATATTAGGTCTTACTAATTTTTCTAAATTTATCATTCTTCTGAGTTATTATCCGGGTTTACAATTTTAACATGAGTGCTGAATACAAAAGGGTTATATAAGGGTTCCATATCTACATCACTTTCTAAAGAGAACGTTATTGTAATGTCATCTGTATCAGGATTTTTTGCGTTTACTGCAATAAACTGAATAGGACTTATAATTAATATATCACCGACATTAAGATTTTTAAAAACATACTTACCTTCAGAACGATTTGATTGTGAAACATCGCAAAATTTTTCAAAATCTGCATCAGAAAAAACAGAGTCCTTTATATAGTTGCGGTCGCAAGATATGTCAAATTCAATCAACTTGTTATAATATGGGTTTAGTGCAGCATATATCTGTAATGTGTCTCCAATAAACAGTGTATCGTGGTGAGCAAAATCTGCGCTATTTATTTTGGAATCAAGTACTTGTATATATGGGCTTTGTTTCTCAAATCCATTAATACAAGAGCCTAAGAATAGACTCATTAATATGCTTAAAACTAAAAGTGTCTTTTTCATATGGCAATCGCTTTTTGCAAAGGTACAAACTATTTGAAAAATAAATGTACCTTTGCATCTCAAAAAATGTTTATAAGATGATTGATGGTTTTTTGCCAAAGGCTTTTTTGTTTGATATGGATGGCGTTTTGTTTGATTCAATGCCGTGTCACGCAAATGCTTGGACCAAAGCATTTGAAAGTGTCGGTATCGAATTTTCCGAATACCAAGTGTATCTACAAGAAGGTTGTACAGGATCCAAAACAATTAACGATGCTTTTGTTGCTCAAAAAAATCGCAAAGCAACACAAGCAGAAATTAATGAGATTTACGCAAGAAAAAGTAAATTCTTTGAACAATCAGGTGATCCTGTTCCAATGCAATATGCCAAAGAAGTTTTAGATTGTGTTCGCGATAAAGGCATTAAAATAGGAATGGTAACAGGCTCAGGTCAAAAAAGTTTGTTAGCTACTCTAAATCATTATTATCCGGGAATATTTTCTAAAAATAATATGGTAACAGCCTTTGATGTAGTACTTGGCAAACCAAATCCCGAACCATATTTAAAAGGACTTGAAAAATTATCTGTATCAGCAAACGAGGCTGTTGTGGTTGAAAATGCTCCTATGGGCGTAAAATCCGCAGTTTCAGCAGGCATATACACAATAGCTGTAAATACCGGAATCTTAAAAGAGGATGATTTGAAGCAATATGGTGCAAATTTAGTACTTGGCGGTATGCGTCAGTTACTCGATTTATTATCAAGTAAGTAATTATTCTTTTTGTTTGATGCCGAATTGCTTGTCTATCTTCAATAAAGCAGTTAAAATAAATCCCGGTATTGTGCAAATACAAACCCATATAAAGAAATTCAGGTATCCTATGGATTCTTGTATGATTCCTGCTCCCAAACCGGGAAGCATCATTCCTAATGCCATAAAACCTGTACATATCGCATAATGTGCTGTTTTAAATTCACCTTTCGAAATATAGATAAGATATAACATAAATGCAGTAAATCCGAATCCGTAGCCGAACTGTTCAATTGCTACTCCTGAGCATATTATTGCATAATTTGTGGGTTGAGCATAGGCAAAATAAACATATACCAAGTTAGGGATATTCATAGCTAATACCATAGTCCACAAGCAATTCTTTAATCCATGTGTAGCTGCTGCTATGCCTCCAAGTATACCGCCTACTGTAAGTGCTATAATGCCTACTGTACCGTAAACGAATCCCACATCACTTGTAGATAAGCCAAGTCCTCCTTTATCAATGGGGTCTAACATAAATGGAGATGCAATTTTTACCAGTTGAGCTTCTCCAAGTCGGTATAATAATACAAATGCAAGAGATAATATAATTCCTTTTTTATTAAAGAATGAAGCAAAGGTAGATATAAATCCTTCTATAGGATATTTGTTGCCTGCAGCTGCATTGTCGTTATTTGGTTTAGGCAGTATAAAATAATGGTAAATTGCGATGCAAATAAAAAATGCCGCAATGCCATAAAATGTAACACTCCAAGCTAAGGCGATATTATTAAATTTTTGCTCTAAGTAGCCTGCTAAAATAACCAATAGACCTTGTCCAACAATTTGTGCGATTCTATAAAAAGTACTTCTTATACCAACAAAAAGCGACTGTTGATGTTCGTCTAGAGCAAGCATGTAAAAGCCATCTGCTGCAATATCGTGTGTGGCAGAACTAAAGGCAATTAACCACAAAACAGCCAATGTACTTTGAAAGAAGAATGGGGCAGGTATACAAAATCCGACTCCTGCTAATGCAACTCCCATAATAAATTGCATACTTACAACCCACCAGCGTTTTGTCTTAAATAAATCAACAAAAGGGCTCCAAAACGGTTTTATTACCCATGGTAAGTATAGCCAACTGGTATATAAAGCTGCGTCAGCATTAGAAATGCCCAGCTTTTTGTACATAATCATTGAAAAAGTGGTTGCTGCCACTACGTACGGAATTCCCTGACCAAAATATAATGATGGTATCCACGCCCAAGGAGATACTTGTTTTTTTGACATTTAATTGACTTTTGATTCGTCTTATTGTTCTTGTGTTTTCTTTTTTGACTTAATGGCTTCTAATTTTACTTTTAATTTGCGCCAAAAATCCGGAGATTGAGAACTATTGTTGTTTGCTTGATTTAACCCTGATTCTGCTAATGCTTGGTCATGATCAGTTATAAGTAGAAGTCTATCACCTGCTTTAATTATTGATTTACCGGTCGGAACAAAGAAACCATTATCGCGTTTTACCATTATAGCTAATGTATTGTCCGGCAGTTCAAAGTTCATAAGTTTGTTACCGTTTGTCAACATAGATTCTGTAATAGCCATTTCTGTTGCTACCGATTTAATTTCTTCAGGCAAATCTATATCAAAGTGTTTAGGGCTATTGAGTGATTTCGGCACTTCTGCAACACCTAAAAGTTTGGCCATTAGAGACAGTGATGTACCTTGTAAGATTAGTGATACTAAAGTGCAGAAAAACACGATATTAAAAATCAGTCTGGCATGAGGAACATCTGCTGCCAATGTCAAGATCGCAAAAATAATAGGTACGGCTCCACGTAATCCAACCCAAGATACAAAAGTTTTATCTCTAAGCGGCATCTTCCTAAAAGGTAGAAGACATGTAAATACGCTTATTGGCCTGGTTACAAAAATCATAAGTAAACTAATAATGCAACCCGGTATTATGATAGGAATAAGCTCGTGTGGATTTACAAGTAATCCTAATGTTAAGAACATAATTAATTGACTTAACCATGACAAGCCATCGAAGAAACGTATTGTAGTGCGTTTATGTATGAATTTAGAATTTCCTATAACCAAGCCACCTATGTAAACAGCAAGATAACTATTGCCTTGTAGAAAATATGTTGATGAAAAAATAAATATACAACTAGTTAATACAAAAATAGGATATAAAGAATCATTGTTAATATCTATTTTATTAATAATCCATAGCAGCGCTTTCCCTAGAATATATCCCATGGCTGTACCTATAAGAAGTTGCATAATTATAGTTCCTATTGCAAGCCATATTGATGGAGTAGTGTCTGCATTTATGATACTAATCAATGTTATGGTAAGTACGTATGCCATTGGGTCGTTACTACCACTTTCCAATTCAAGCATAGGCCTTAGGTTGTTTTTAAGGTTCAGGCCTTTTGAACGTAAAATAGAAAACACAGATGCCGAATCTGTAGAAGACATTGTTGCTGCCATTAACATTGCAGTAAGAATGCCTACTGATGCAGAAGCGTATGTTTTTCCCAGTATCCAAAAAATGGCGAAACCTGTTATTAAAGCTGTTAGTAAAACTCCTACGGTTGCAAGTATAACTCCTTGCATAGCAACAGGTTTAATCTCAGATAGTTTAGTATCCATACCACCTGAAAATAATATAACACATAATGCCACGCTTCCTATGGCTTGTGCGGCATCAATATCGTTGAAAGTAATCCCTAAACCATCGCTGCCGAATGCCATACCTACAGCTAAAAATAAAAGCAAGGCAGGCACTCCAAAACGATATCCGGCTTTATCGGCAAGAATACTTACAAAGAATAAAGTAGATATGGTTAGTAGGATTAATTCGATTTGCATTGTGCATTTTTTTGTTAATTCGCAAAATTAGTAAAAAAAGAGTATATTCTTTTAAGTTAAAACTCAAAATAAGATAGAATGTTTTTTAATATATGTTTATTTGTTTGATTTCGGAATTAGGATAATAATGTGCAAGAATTTGTCGATAGTTATATCCTTTATCAGCCATAACAGCAGCACCAATCTGGCATAAACCAACGCCATGTCCCCAACCTGCACCATGTAATACAAATCCATTATCGGGTGTACGTTTAACTATAAAAGCAGAACTATATAAATGATTGTGTGATAAGTATTTACGTATTTCTAATTCCTTACCGATTATCATTGTTTTTTTTGTTCCTATAATTTTAAGTTCAATAATTCTGCCGGATGCTCCTCTTTTTATTGGAATTAGATCTTGTATGTTTCCAAAATCAATACCGGAACGTTCTTTCACAATACTCGATAATTCTTGTTGAGTGTATTCAACTTTCCATCTGTAAAAATCATTAGTTTCTAGGTCATAGTCGTTCAAAACCTGAGATAGAATAGTTTTATCCTTTGTGTTACAGAAAGCATCAGGCTCTGATTCAATAAAATCAACAGCATTTTGTTCAATACTTAAATCATTTGTGTTTGGAGTATTGCTATCGGTCAAACTAATAAGATATGGGTGATGATGCTCGTCCCATGTATTTTCATATAATTCAGTAAGCCCTCCACAGCATTTATAAAAACGAGTATCACATATACGGTTATCTGAGACCAAAATTTCACCTTCAGTTTCTTTAACTGCTTGCTTAACAACTTCAGAATTAATTCTTGTAATTCCTTGATATCTTTGACAATGGTCGTCTGCACATAAGTCAAATAATTTGTGGTTTTCGTGTCCGTACCATTTGATATGCTTATTTTCAGTATCTTCAGGATAATCTGAACCATTTATTTCAGATAGTTCTTTATTAACCTGCGCCAATGCCCAACTGCGCGAAATAACGGCATGGGCTTTTAATAAATTGAGTGATGCTTTTGCATTCATTTCCGAAGCAATTACACTATGTAAGTAGTCCTCCAACTCAATATGATTGATGGCGATTAACATGCCTTCATTCAATTTACATTCTAGTGCACCGGTAAAGCATTGATTTTCATTTCGTTGCCAATGAAAGTTTATTCCAATAGTAATGTCATATAATTCAAATATGGAATCTACGGTTTTAGGACTTAGAAATATTGACTCAGAAAATGTATGTTTACCATTATATATTTTACCATTTTTATCTGTAAAGTCTCCATGAAAATTTACAGATATGCTTGGGCGGTTACAAATACCTATACGTAGAATTGTATTCATATTTTACCTGATATCTGCTTAAGTACATCAGTCAAAACTTCTTTATTGATTTTTGCAAAATCTTCTTCTCTTGCAACTATCAAATTGCCGGTCATGTCAATTGCTCCGGGGCTGATTAATATTTCACCGGTAAAAAATTGATTGGGTCTATGTTTGATGCGCGGAAATATTGTGGCATTCCATTTCCCGTTTTCATATTCACAAAAGATATTTGCATTTGCTTCGTCAAATTCAGTAAAATAATCGTGCAACCATTTTTGTACAGCAGTTGAATCGGTCGATTTAAAACTATCTTTTTTGATTAAACCGGGCATCGATGCATCAATATCATTTTGAAAGAAACTTTTGTTAGCCAGTTGAAAGTGAAAATGGTCAGGAGCTGAAGCGCCTGCTTTAGCTCCGTTGAACAATACTACAAAATCAGGAAATAATTGTGCTAATTCTGTAAAATCCTCAAAACGTCCTGCAATAGATTGTTCTTCGTGATTTTTAGCAGCGACCACAAAATGAATAGGGCAGATAGGATATGGGTTTACTAAAATATCGTATTTATCTTTGTAATTAATGCTTATTTGCTCGTCAGGTCTATTTTTTTTGCATAAAAAGCATGGTCGTGTTGCAATGGCTGACGGATCTAATTTTGCAAATGATGATACAGCTCTGGCGGGATTGTATAATACTTTAAATGAGAAACCATCAAACTGAATATCTTTGGTACGTACCTGTTCTAATTTTTTATAATTGGCTGCAGCTAACGGCCATTTTGATATTTGTTTATCGAAAAACAAATACAAATCTGAATTTCCCATATACATAGTTTTTGTTCTGCACAAAATTAATAAAACACAAACAAAAAAAGCGGTTTTACTTATGTAAAAACGCTTTTTAAAGTTCAACGGATTTGAAATATATCAATATCTTTTAAAACCATTGTCTCTTTTTTGATAACCGCCAGTACGTCTTGGTTCTTCTGAGCGCTCGCGAGCTTGATTAACAACAACTGCACGACCACCAATCTCTGTTCCGTTTAATGCATCAACTGCTTTTTGTGCTGCTGCATCATCAGGCATTTCAACAAAACCAAAACCTTTGCTACGTCCGGTAAATTTGTCTGTGAGTACACGGGCAGAAGAAACTTCTCCATATTGCTCAAAAACTGCTTTTAATTCGTCGTCTTTTACTGAAAAAGATAGACTTCCAACAAAAATGTTCATTAAATATTAAAATAAAATTGTTTAATAATTCGCCAAAGGTACGCCTTTTTTTTACACAGTCGTCATTTTTTTATAAAAATAATGCGTTTTTTGTTTAAATAAGTGATTTTGCCTGTTTTAGCATATCTGTAAGGCTTTTGTTATTAGTTGTTTTTTAGCTGTATTTTGGTGTTTTTACCGGCGTTTTTTAGGTTTTTATTTACTTTTTTAGATAAAAATGAAGTATGAATAATACATTCATTTAAGTTTTTTTTTGAATTTGCTTTATTATCACGATGTTAATTGTAGTCTGTAACTATTTGCGTATCTTTGCAATTTAAAATAATTATTAAAATGCATAAAGCAGGTTTTGTAAATATTATAGGAAATCCGAATGTCGGTAAATCTACATTAATGAACGCATTAGTAGGTGAGCGAATATCGATTATTACCTCTAAATCGCAAACCACTCGCCATCGTATCATGGGAATTGTAAATGGAGATGACTTTCAAATTGTATATTCAGATACTCCGGGAGTTTTGAAACCGCATTATCGTTTACAAGAATCGATGTTAGAGGCTTCTCAATCGGCTTTGTCTGATGCTGATGTGCTTTTGTATGTAACAGATACCTTCGAGACATACGATAAAAACTCCGAGTTTTTGGAGAAAACGAAAAGATCAGGAGTCCCTACATTTGTAATTATTAATAAAATAGATCTTTTACCATCGCAAGAGGCATTAGAGAATTTGGTAGAAAAATGGAAATCAGTTTTGCCGGACGCTATTATAATTCCGGTTTGTGCATTGGAACGTTTTAACCTAGACCAATTACTGAAACAAATATTGGCTTTGCTTCCCGAGTCACCACCATATTTCGATAAAGATGCTTTAACCGATAGGCCGGCTCGTTTCTTTGTTACTGAAATTATTCGCGAGAAAATTTTAGAAACTTATGATAAAGAAGTCCCATATTCTACAGAAGTTGTAGTTGAGAAGTTTCAAGAAGATGAAAAGTTGATACGTATCAATGCAATGATTATTGTAGAAAGAGATTCTCAAAAGGGCATCATAATAGGGAAAGGCGGTTCTATGCTTAAAAAAGTTGGTATGGCAGCCAGAACCGAAATAGAAGCGTTTCTCGAAAAGAAAGTTTTCCTTGAGTTGTATGTAAAAGTAGAGAAGGATTGGAGAAATAAGGATAAGCAATTAAAATCTTTTGGATATAACATTGTCCAACCATAATTGCTATTCCGTTAATGTGTTAATTTTAAACTAAGTATATGTCAATAGTAGCTATTGTAGGTCGGCCAAATGTTGGAAAATCAACTTTGTTCAATCGTATAACAGAAACAAGAAGAGCGATTGTAAGTGATGAGGCGGGTACAACTCGTGATCGTCAGTATGGTAAAGCAGAATGGGGTAAAAAAGAATTTTCGTTAATAGACACCGGTGGACTTGTAGCAAATTCGGGGGATATGTTCGAAAAAGAAATCAAGAAACAAGTGAATATTGCGATTGATGAGGCTGATGTAATTTTGTTTTTAGTTGATGTTCAAACAGGTATATCCGAGTTGGATATGGATGTAGCTGCTATTTTGCGTGCATGCAAAAAACCGGTATTATTAGTTGCAAATAAGACAGATGAAAATGAATTTCAATATCAGGCAGCAGAATTTTATCGTTTAGGAATAGGCGATCCTTATTGTGTATCGGCTGCAACAGGTTTTGGTACCGGCGATTTGTTGGATGCTATTGTACCATTGCTTTCTGAACGTGAAATTGAATATGTTGATGATTCTCTTCCAAGAATAGCTATTGTAGGTCGACCAAATGCCGGAAAATCGTCTTTGCTTAATTCTTTGATGGATGAGGAAAGAAACATTGTAACAGATGTTGCAGGTACGACTCGCGATTCTATATATACAAAGTATAATAAATATGGTAAGGAATTTTACCTTGTTGATACTGCAGGTATACGTAAAAAAGCAAAAGTAAATGAAGATCTTGAATTCTATTCTGTAATGCGTGCCATTAGAACAATAGAGAACTCGGATGTATGTATAATGATGATTGATGCCACAAGAGGTATTGAGAGTCAGGACCAAAATATTTTTTCTTTAATACAAAAGAATAAGAAAGGTTTGGTAGTATGTGTAAACAAATGGGATTTGGTAGAAAATAAAGAACAAAAAGCAATTACTACCTTTGAAAATGCAATTCGCGAGCGTTTTGCTCCATTTGTAGATTTTCCAATTGTATTTACATCAGCAACAACAAAGCAAAGAATATTTAAGGTAATAGATGTGGCACTTGAAGTTTATGGTAATAAGAAACGTCGTATCGGAACTAATAAACTTAACGAATTTATATTACCACTAATTGAGAATTATCCGCCACCTGCATTGAAAGGAAAATACATTAAAATTAAATATGTAACTCAATTGCCTGATACATATGTACCAACATTTGTTTTCTTTGCAAACTTACCGCAATACATTAAAGACCCGTATAAAAGATTTTTGGAAAATAAGATACGCGAAACTTGGGATTTTACAGGTATTCCCTTGCAACTATTCTTTAGAGCTAAATCTACCGGAAGAAAATAATTTGATAATAGGACAAAAAAAAATAGTTTGTGAATTCACAAACTATTTTTTTTTATGATATTGTTAAGCTAATTATTCAGCAACAACTTCAATAGTAATTTCAGCACTTACTTCTTTGTGAAGTTTTACGTTTACTTTGAATGAACCAAGTTCTTTGATAGCGTCTTTCAAAACGATGGTACGTTTGTCAACCTTCAAACCTTGTTTATCAAGTGCTTCAGCAATTTGCAATGAAGTTACAGAACCGAATACTTTACCTGTTGAACTTGCTTTTGTACCTAAGCTAATGGTCAAACCATTAAGTTTTGCAGCTAATTCTTCAGCATCAGCTTTGATTTTTGCTAATTTGTGTGCACGTTGTTTTAAATTTTCTGCCAATACTTTTTGAGCAGATTCAGTAGCTAAAACGGCTTTGCCGGTAGGAATTAAAAAGTTACGTCCATATCCGCTTTTTACGGTTAAAACATCATCTTTGTATCCTAAACCCTGAACATCTTCTTTTAAAATAATCTTCATGTTTTGTTTCCTCCTTTAATTATTTCATCATATCAGTTACATAAGGAAGCAAAGCCAAGTGACGAGCACGTTTAATAGCTTGAGCTACCATGCGTTGGTATTTTAATGAAGTACCGGTAAGGCGACGAGGTAAAATTTTACCTTGTTCGTTCAAGAATTTCTTTAAAAATTCAGGATCCTTATAGTCGATGTATTTGATACCGCTACGTTTGAAACGGCAGTATTTCTTCTTCTTTGTATCCACAGATTGTGGAGTTAAATATCTGATTTCAGATTGATTCTGTGCCATAATTTATTTCCTCCTTGTGCTTATTCGTTGTTACTTGCTTCAGCAGCTTTCTTAACAGGCTTTGCAGCTTTGTCTTCGGCAGGAGCATTGGTTTTTTTACGTCTCTTCTCAGAATACTCGATAGCATATTTCTCCATTTTCGTTGTTAAGAAACGGATAACGCGTTCATCACGACGGAATTGAGTTTCGAGTGTGTTTACAATTTCCGGCTCTGCCGTAAATTCAAGTAATTGATAAAATCCTGTGGATTTTTTTTCGATGGGATATGCAAGTTTGCGCAATCCCCAATTTTCTTCGTTCAAGATCTCAGCATTGTTGCTTTTCAATACAGTCTTGAACTTGTCGACCGCTTCCTTCATCTGAACATCAGATAAAACGGGAGTCAAAATGAAAACGGTTTCGTAATGGTTCATAATGTCCTTTTTTAATTGTTAATAATTAATTCTTTAGAATAAGGCTGCAAAGGTAGTGATTAATTTTTGAATTTTGTATATCACATAATAAAAAAAAACTATATTTGCAGACATAATCAACTCACTTACTATGGACACTATAATTTTACTTTTGTTTTTGTTTACTCTATTCCTGTTTTGGAAGAAGCCTGATAAATGGTATGGTTTGCTTATGTTCGGACTATCAGCTGTGGCATTAGTCCTATTATTTATGTATCATGCTACGTCTACATTATCAATTAATTTATAAGGAATTTTTATGCAAACTTCAAAATTACTTTATTTCGGCTACTGTGCCAATATATTTGTATTAACGGGAGTCTTATGCGGAAGCCTATATATACAATTGGTATTAAATGAATTTCCTTGTCCCTTATGTATGTTGCAACGTATGGCAATGATATTGTGTGCATTATCGCTTGTTTACATGCTATCTAAAACTTTGTATTACGGATATCCAAATGCATCTGCCGTATCTGTTAGCAATGGACTTAATATTGTATCATCTCTTGTAGGAGCATCTATATCAATTCGTCAAATTTTATTGCATATTATGCCGAGTGATCCGGGTTATGGTGATGCTATTCTCGGATTTCATATATATACCTGGGCTCTAATAGTATTTATATGTGAGATAGCTTTTTCTGCAGGTGTAATGTTGCTTAATCCAAATCACTGGGATAAGTTGCCATTGTCTTGGCACAAACCTATTAAAGTGTTATTTTACTGGTTAGCGATTGTTGTAGTAATTTTTTTGTTGGCAACATTTAATGAAGAAGGATTTAATTGGGTCTTGCCTGATAACCCCACAGAAAATGCGTTTATCAATTTTTGATATATAGTATTTTTACTCTATGTCAATTGGTAATTGATGCGAGTTTTTAACCTCGCCTAAAACAAATGAGCTATTAAGAGAACCGATGCAGTCTAAATCCCCAAGTATACGTAATACGAAAGATTGATATTGTTTCATATTTTCAGCATATATTTTCAGCAAAAAATCATAATCTCCTGAAATGTTGTAACATTCAACAATTTCGGGGATATTTTGTACTGCGCTCATTATGGCAGTTGCATTCTCGTGAGAGTGCTGTTTCATCTTCAAATAACAGAATGCCATAAATCCTTTATTCAATTTTTCTGCATCAAGAATCGCTTGATAGCCTTTAATATATCCTTCACGTTCTAATCTTCGTAATCTTTCAAACACAGGAGTTGGAGATAAATGTACTTTTAAAGCAAGTTCCTTAGTAGTTAATTGCGAATCTTTTTGTAATTGCTGTAAAATCAGAAGGTCTGTTTTATCTAAATTTCCCATATCGTGTTTTATTTTATAAATTCTAATAATATGCGCTTAGGATAAAATCTAATCTTTATGCATCCATTTAATACAAATATTCTGTTTTATATGCACATTTACTTTTGCTGCAGTAAGATTTAACTGTAAATCACCGCAAATATAGTGATGTTTTCTTAAAAAATGCTTTTTATTGGATTTTATTTCGCAACAAAATACCTTTGTCACATCAAAACGAACAAATATAAACATTTAAACAGATAAAAATATGGGAACAAAAAAATTGCATTTTGAAACGCTTCAAATTCATGTGGGTCAAGAAAAAGCTGATCCATTTACTGATTCTAGGGCAGTACCTATTTATCAGACCACTTCGTATGTATTTCACAATTCGGCTCACGCTGCAGCTCGCTTTAATTTAACGGATGCCGGCAATATTTACGGTCGTCTCACAAATCCTACGCAAAGCGTATTTGAGGAGAGGATTGCAACTCTAGAAGGTGGTGTTGCAGGGCTTGCTGTAGCTAGTGGTGCAGCCGCTATTAGCTACGCTATACAGAGTATTACCAGAAGCGGCGACCATGTAGTTTCTGCAAAAACTATATATGGAGGTAGTTATAATTTATTGGCTCATACATTGTCCAATTATGGAATTTCTGTAACTTTCGTTGATCCTTCTGATATCAATAATTTTAGAAGGGCAATACAAGCAAATACAAAATTAATTTTTATTGAGACATTAGGTAATCCTAACAGTAATGTTATAGATATTGATGCAGTTGCAGATATTGCTCATTCAAATAAAATTCCATTAATAGTAGATAATACATTTGCTACTCCTTATTTGCTACGCCCTATAGAACATGGTGCTGATATTGTGGTTCATTCTGCAACAAAATTTATCGGTGGACATGGTACCTCGCTTGGAGGTGTAATTGTTGACGGAGGTAAATTTGATTGGAAAGGCAGTGGTAAATTTCCTCAATTAAGCGAACCTGATCCTTCTTATCACGGATTGGTTTTTGCTGATGCAGTTGGACCTGCAGCTTATGTTGTTCGTATTCGAGCAGTCGTTTTACGTGACACAGGAGCAGCAATTTCTCCGTTTAATTCATTTTTATTGCTTCAGGGTTTAGAGACTTTATCTTTAAGGGTTGAACGTCATGTCGAAAATTCGCTTAAAGTTGTTGATTTCCTGAAGAAACACAATAAAGTTGAAATAGTTAATCATCCATATTTAAGTTCACATCCTGATCATAAATTATATAAACGCTATTTCCCTAAAGGAGCAGGAAGTATATTTACCTTTAGAATTAAGGGTGATGCAAAAACAGCTCAACAATGGATTGATAATTTACAAATATTTTCTCTTTTGGCAAATGTGGCGGATGTTAAGAGTTTGGTAATACATCCTGCAAGTACTACTCATAGTCAACTTTCGGCATCAGAATTATTAGAGCAAGAGATTTATCCAAACACAATTCGCTTATCAATAGGTACCGAACATATTGATGATATAATATATGATTTACAACAAGCTTTTGATAAAATTAAAGTATAAGGAGATTAATCATATCTGCTTATTAGTATCTTTGTTAAACTTTTCATAATAAAAACAATAATTAAAATATAAACATCATGTCTAAGATTGCAAAAAAATTAACCGAGTTAGTAGGTAATACACCATTACTCGAACTTGAAAGATATGCTTCAACAAAAAATTTGCAAGCAAGTTTAATCGCTAAATTAGAGTATTTCAACCCCGCAGGTAGTGTAAAAGATCGCATAGCTCTTTCTATGATAGAAGAAGCAGAAAAAGCAGGTGCATTAAAACCCGGTGCTACAATAATAGAACCAACTAGTGGGAATACAGGAGTAGGATTGGCTTTTGTCAGTAGAGTAAAAGGCTATCATCTGATATTGACTATGCCTGATTCAATGAGTTTGGAACGTAGGAATCTATTAAAGGCTTATGGCGCAGAATTGGTCTTAACTCCCGGTGCAGTAGGAATGAAAGGCGCTATAGAAAAGGCTGAAGAATTGCGTAATAGCATTGAAGGTTCGATAATTTTACAACAGTTTACGAATCCGGCAAATCCATTAACTCATTACAAGACGACTGCCGAAGAAATTTGGCGTGATACTGAAGGTAAGGTAGATATCTTTGTAGCAGGCGTGGGCACAGGAGGTACGGTAAGTGGTGTAGGACGCCGTTTGAAAGAGTTAAATCCTAATATTAAGATAGTTGCAGTTGAACCGGAAACTAGCCAAGTATTGGCAGGTAAACCTGCCGGACCTCATAAAATTCAGGGGATAGGCGCAAATTTTGTGCCTGCAAACTTCGACAGATCTGTTGTTGATGAAATTTTGCCTGTACAAAGTGATGATGCAATAAGAACCAGTCGCGAATTATCCGCTACAGAAGGGCTTTTGGTAGGAATTTCGTCTGGTGCATCAGCTTATGGAGCTACAATATTAGCTCAACGCATTGAAAATAAATCAAAAAAAATAGTAGCTTTGTTACCGGATACAGGCGAACGTTATTTATCTACTGTTCTGTACGATTTTGAGAATTATCCTTTGTAATAAGGAATAAACCGAAAACAAACCTATACTATGAGAACCGGATTGTTCTGTTTTATTATTTTGCTTACTAATATATGTTCTGTATGTGCTTTACAGGCTCAAAATTTGATTGCGAATCCATCTTTTGAACAAATGAATGAGTCGTGGTCTGTTTGGCCAAATGCTAATATATCAACAAGTAAAGCACACGAAGGTACGCATTCTTTGCAGTCTACAATGCGAGGCTTAAACGGAGCAACCGGTGCATCAAACGCAAGTATATCTGTTAGCAAAAATACTTATTATGAATATAGTGCTTGGATATATCGTAATGATAATAGTGCATGGGCATATATTGATATGAATGATGCTCCGGGTGAGTTACAGCTCAGAGCATCAAAATTCGGGCAATGGGAAAAGGTATCCGGTTTGTGGTATAGCGGCGAAACTACTTCTGTAAGCTTACGTTGTATAGTTGAACGAGATTGGCAAAATAATAGCCCTTCGTATGGAGGTGTGACAGGTGATGTGTGGTTTGATGAAATATATTTTGCTAAGTTGGGTCGTGAACCATACAGCGAATCTACTTCAGAATTGACTCCAAATGCGCTTTATTGGACAATTGAAAATGATGATATACAGGCAGTAATTGCAGAAGATGAATCAAAAGTTTATATATGTAATTTAGTTAATCTGAAAATGATTACAGGTATTATTTGAATAAGTACGATTTAGCATCTTTAGGCGTAGGTTTAGTAAAAATGGATTATTGGTGGACTGTTCCAACAACAGGTTCTGACCCTAATTCGGGCTTCGATTCTTATTTAGAAACTCAGTGGTTGCCTAATGCTCAGAAATGGCCTAACGGAATGCTTTTTGGAATTATGACAAAGGATAAATATCCCACTGTGCAGAATTCACTTTATATGTGCGATACTTACCAAGGCTGCGATATATCAACAAAAGCAGGTCGTGATGCTCAAATTGCCGCATTGAGCGAACGTATAACAAATTGGAAAATTGATTATTGGCGTAGTGATTTCGATTTGGAAATTCCCAATAATTATATGAGTCACGAAGGCTTATTGTTGATAATTGATTCTCTATCAAACAAACATTCCAATTTTAGATATGAACATTGTAGTGCGGGAGGATCGTTAAAAGATTTTTCCAGTTTGCGCTGTATGGCGTTTATGACAATGGAAGATTCAGGAGGTCCGCTAAATCATCGAATGGCATTTTATTCAAATTCGTACATGATTAATCCTGTGCAATTAAAATTTGATGTGGGTTTTGATTGGAGTTCTCCGAGTGATGCAACAAATATATCAGCAAATCCAACTCAATGGTCTTACTATGTATTACGTTCATCTATGATGGGAGCAATGATGGCTTGTGCAGTTGGAAGAGATATGAGTAGCATAGAATTTGAAGCTGCTCAAAATTGTTGGAGATTGTATAACAACAAGCAGAGAAATATTTTGAGAGGAGCTGATGTTTATCACATATTACCGATGCCTGATGGTAAGCATTGGGATGGAATCCAATTTTATAATCCGGAGATAGCTAAGGGTTCTGTGTTCTTATTTAGCCATTTATCAAACGGAGGCAACGACGGAACGCAAAAGAGAATATATCTAAGCGGATTGGATAAAAATGCCTCGTATCAGTTATCATTTGAAGATAGAACCGGACTTAATTGCGTTCGCAGTGGATCCGATTTGATGCAAAATGGAATACTTGTTACCGGAATGTCAAAAGCTTTCGACTCTGAAATTATTTGGATTGAACAATTATCATCATCAGTTGATGCAACACAGTCTGAAGGTATGTGTTTGTATCCTAATCCTGTTGCAGCAGGTCAAAATGTAAAAGTTCTAGGCACTGATTTAGAAAGTTGTACTATAAAAATATTTGATATGTCAGGTAGATTAATAGAAACAGGCATAACATTAAATTCTTTAGGTTTTAGTGCACCTCAGATGCAAGGCTGTTATTTAATTAATATAAATGGTACCACACAAAAATTAATTGTCAGATAATTGTATAGCTGCGGTTTTGACAGCTTTTTGAAATTGTGTTTAATAATTTATTAATATATTTAGAGCGTTATTTAAAGATATTTTTATAAATTTGCGTCTGTTTGTTTTGAATTAATTATTAATTATAACGATATGACAAAGAGCGCATTACAGATTGCAAGAGCTGCTTATCAGCCAAAATTACCCAAAGCTTTGAAAGGAGCTGTAGTTATTAAAGAAGGTAAATCTACAGAATCAGTTGCTGATCAAGCAGAAATTAAAAAATTATTTCCTAATACATACGGAATGCCTGTTGTAACATTTGAACCTGCTACAGCAGCAGAAAAATTACCTGCAATGAACGTAGGTGTTATTCTTTCAGGTGGCCAAGCTCCCGGTGGACACAATGTAATATCAGGCTTGTTCGATGGTTTGAAAACTATGAACAAAGATTGCAAATTGTATGGATTTTTAGGTGGCCCGGGCGGACTTGTCGATCACAAATATGTTGAATTAACATCAAATATTATTGATGAATATCGTAACACAGGAGGTTTTGATATAATAGGTTCAGGACGTACAAAATTGGAAGAAACTTCACAATTTGATAGCGGTATCGAAATCTGCAATAAATTAGGAATCAAAGCATTAGTAATTATTGGTGGAGATGACTCTAACACAAATGCATGCGTACTTGCTGAGTATTATCTTCAGAAGAAATGTGGCATCCAAGTTATAGGTTGCCCTAAAACCATAGATGGAGATTTGAAAAACGACATGATTGAAACCTCTTTCGGTTTTGATACTGCATGTAAAGTTTATTCAGAACTTATCGGTAATATCATGCGTGATGCAAATTCTGCAAAGAAATACTGGCACTTTATCAAATTGATGGGTCGTTCAGCATCACATATAGCTCTTGAATGCGGATTACAAACACAACCTAATATTTGTATTGTATCAGAAGAAGTTGAAGCTAAAAAAATGACTTTGTCTCAAATCGTTTCAAATATTGCAGATACAGTAGCTGTACGTGCAGCAGCCGGAAATAATTTTGGAGTTGTTCTAATCCCGGAAGGCTTGATCGAATTTATTCCTGAAATGAAAATTTTAATATCAGAACTTAATGATCTATTAGCTCACGAATCAGATGTTAAGAAAGCCGTTTCCGGATTAAGTCCTGCAAGTGCAGCTGTATATGCATCATTGCCTGAAGCAATTGCAAAACAATTGACTTTAGATCGTGACCCTCACGGAAATGTACAAGTATCACTAATCGAAACAGAGAAATTGTTGATAGAAATGGTTAAAACACGTTTATCAGCAATGAAAGCAGAGGGAAAATATGTTGGTAAATTCTCCGGTTTAGGTCATTTCTTTGGATATGAAGGTCGTTGTGCTGCTCCTTCAAATTTTGATGCAGATTATTGCTATTCATTAGGATTTAACGCAGCAAACTTAATCGCGAACGGTAAAACCGGATACATGTCATTAATCAGGAATACAACAGCTTCTGCCGAAAAATGGATTGCAGGTGGTGTTCCTGTTACAATGATGATGAACATGGAACGTCGTCATGGCGAAATGAAACCTGTTATTCGCAAAGCTTTAGTAGAATTGGAAGGAGCTCCATTTAAAAAATTAGTAGCAAATCGTGCTGAATGGGCTAAGGAAACAAGTTATTTATATCCCGGTCCTATACAATATTTCGGACCTTCTGAAGTTTGCGACCAACCGACTAAGACATTACAATTAGAAAGAGCATAAAGTATTGTGCTTTAAATGTTTATAGAGTCGGGTGGTGAAATCAGATATGATTATGCCGCCCGACTTTTTTTATAAACACAGATTCATTATTAAAAAACACAATATGATTGGAATTTCTTATGTCGATAGGATTTGCTTTATAGAAATGCAAAATCCCGAAAAATTGAATTGTCTTAGCAATTTACTCTGTAATGATATGATGCATGCTTTAAAAGAAGCATACGAAAAAGAGTGTGTTGGTGTTGTAATCAAGGCTCAATGTAATCATGGAGTATGGAGTGCAGGACATGACATAAAGGAATTACCTCTCAATGGCGAAGATCCGTTGTCATTTGATGTCCCGATGGAGCGATTACTACATATGGTGCAAGATTTGCCAATTCCGGTTATTGCGTATGTAGAAGGGTCTGTATGGGGAGGTGCTTGCGATTTGTGTCTGTCGTGTGATATGATTGTAGCAGTTGATACTGCAACATTTGCTATTACACCGGCGAAAATTGGTATACCATATAATGCATCAGGAATAATGCATTTTATTAATCAGTTAGGCATCAATAAAGCTCGAGAAATGTTCTTTACAGGAACACCAATAACGGCACAAGACGCTTTAAACGTGGGATTTTTAAATCAAATAGCACCAATTGACAAATTGCCTAAATTGTTAGAAGATAAATTTTTAAATCCTATGCGTAAAAATTCAATCTTGTCAATAAGTGCAATTAAAAGACAATTTAGGGTTTTAAGTCGTGCAGCAGCCAGTATATCTGCCGAAAATTTTGAAAGCATTAATGCATGGCGCGAAAAAGTTTATAGAGGGGAAGATTATTCCGAAGGAATAAAGGCATTTTTAGAGAAACGTGAGCCTAAATTTAAAGGCAAAGCATCAGATTTAGATCATACAAATGTAACAAGAATAGTAGGTTAGACATATTTATTTAATTAATTCAATATGAAAATATTACGTTATTTTTTAATGTTCTGGACTCTTTTCATAGGTATTGGAGCCTTATGGGGAACAACAATGATGTTTATTGATCCAAGTGGTGAAATGTGGGGAATGGATGAATTACTATACGGAATGCAAGTATTGCCCTATTCAGAAATATTCTTACAAGACTTTATTTTCCCTGGTATAGCCTTGTTTTTGGTGAACGGACTTTTTCAAATTATAACATCCGTATTGCTTTTTTCAAAAAATAAATATGCTTCTATTTGCGGTATGTGTTGTGGTATAATTTTGATGTTGTGGATTTGTTTGCAATTTTATATTTGGGATCCTAATCCATTGTCAAATGCGTATTTCATATTCGGTTTATTAGAAGCAACTAACGGATTTGTTTTGTACCGCTTAGAGCGAAAAAAGCAGCACAAAAAACAATAGAAAACTTACAAGAATAACGATATATTAATGAAAGTTTGTATAGCCGAAAAGCCAAGTGTGGCAAAAGATATAGCTCAAGTTTTAGGTGCTACCAAACGCTGTGACGGCTATATTGAGGGAAATGGGTATCAAGTTACTTGGACTTTTGGTCATTTATGTACTTTAAAAGAGCCTCACGATTATAAAGAAGAATGGAAACCATGGCGTATGTCAGAGTTGCCGATGATTCCGGAGCGTTTTGGTATTAAATTGATTGATGAACAAGGAATTATTAAACAATTTAAAACCATAGAGCGTTTATTCTCGGAGGCTGATGAAATTATTAATTGCGGTGATGCCGGTCAGGAGGGTGAAGTTATTCAAAGATGGGTATTGCAGCAAACGAAATGCAAGAAACCTGTTAAAAGATTATGGATATCATCACTCACAGAAGAAGCAATCAAAGATGGCTTTGAGCATTTACGCGGAAGTGAAGATTATGATAAATTATATGCTGCAGGATGTGCGAGAGCTATTGGTGATTGGTTATTGGGAATGAATGCAACTCGTTTGTATTCACTTAAATACGGAAATGGTAAAGCAGTATTATCAGTTGGTAGAGTACAAACGCCGACATTAGCATTAGTTGTTAATAGACAGTTAGAAATAGATAACTTTGTACCACAACCATATTGGGAACTTAAGACTAAGTATAAAGATGTTGTATTTCAATTAAAGTCCGGAAGATTTACCAATGTTGAAGATGCTCAAAAAGTATTGGATACCATTAAAAACAGTCCTTTTACAATAAAATCAGTAGAAACCAAGAACGGCAAGGAAAGTTCACCTAGATTGTTTGACCTTACGTCATTACAAGTAGAGTGTAATAGGAAGTTTGGATATTCAGCTGATGAGACTTTGAAAATTATTCAATCATTGTACGAAAAAAAATTAACTACATATCCACGTGTAGATACCACATATTTACCTACTGATGTATATCCTAAAATTCCGGAAATATTAAAAGGAATAACTCCTTATCAAAAATGGATAGAACCCTTACTAACTTCAAAAATAAGGAAATCGACTCAGGTATTTAACGATAAAAAAATAACCGATCACCACGCCATTATTCCTACAGGCAAATTTCATAATAATTTTACTCCTCAAGAAAAATGGGTCTACGATTTAATTGCAAGACGTTTTATTGCAGCTTTTTATCCTGATTGTAGTGTAGCAAATACTGTTGTTGAAGGCATCACCGCAGATGTCGAATTTAGAGTATCCGGTAAGCAAATTCTTGAACCGGGTTGGAGATTGTTATTTGAGAATGAAAAAAATCAAGAAGATACTGAAACTGTTATTCCTGAGTTTATAGTAGGTGAAAGTGGCGAACATACACCCGATTTGGCAGAAAAACAAACTCAACCACCAAAATATTTCACAGAAGCCGGTTTGCTAAGAGCAATGGAAACAGCAGGTAAAATGGTAGACGATGAGGACATTCGTGATGCAATGAAAGAAAATGGAATAGGGCGTCCATCAACTCGTGCTAATATTATAGAAACCCTTTTTAAACGCAGGTATATAGTAAGAGATAAAAAACGGATTTTAGCTACACCTACAGGCATAGAATTAATATCAGCCATAGACAACGAATTATTAAAATCAGCTGAACTTACAGGTAGGTGGGAAAGAAAAATGCGTGAAATAGAAAAGGGGACATACGAAATGTCAACTTTTATGGTCGAATTGCGACAAATGGTTGCAGATGTTGTAACACAGGTTAAATCAGCCCGAAGAAGATCAATAACCATAGTTGAACAAGAAATCAAAAAAGAAGAAAAACCTAAGCAAAAAATTACTAAAAAGACTAATAAATAAGCATCTAATTAAAAAAGCAGTTCTGTATTGAACTGCTTTTTTGTTGTATATATTACAATCATTTTTTTGATTGATGAACTGTAATTTGCGGGAAAGGAAATCCGATGCCTTTTTTATTAAATTCAGAATAAACAGTCTTGTTGAAATCAAAGAAAACGTCCCAATAATCTGCACTTTTAACCCATGCCCTAATTGCGATATTTACTTTACTATCAGCTAATTGTTCGAGAGCTATAAAATATTCAGGAGTTTTAAGTATTCTCTTATCAGCATTCAATAATTCTTCTATTGCAGCCTTTGCTTTTTCGTAGTCTTCACCATATTCAATACCTATTGACCAATCAACACGGCGTAAGTCTTGGTCACTAAAATTGGTTAAGACTCCACTACTGATGCTTCCGTTTGGAATAAAAATTGTTTTGTTGTCAGCTGTTGTAATAATAGTATGAAATATTTGAATTTCTTTAACTAAACCTGTTTTTCCTTGTGTTTCGACTACATCACCTATTTTATATGGTTTGAAAAGTAATATAATCAAACCTCCTGCAAAATTCTGCAGATTTCCGCTTAATGCCATACCAATTGCAACGCCGGCAGATGCTAATAATGCTGCAAATGATGTTGTTTCAATTCCTAATGCGCTAATAACTGCGATTATTAATAAAATTGTTAGAGTAATATTGACTAAACTACCTAAGAAAGATTTTACTGCCGGGTCTAGTTTGCGTCTTTCCATCATCTTATTAAATACTTTGTTAATTAGCTTAACTATGTATCTACCAACAAAGTAAATTACCGATGCTGCAATGATACTCTTACCTAAATCGATTCCTGATGTAATCAGATTCTCCCATAACTGATTTAATTGTTCCATAATTATATGTATTAATAGTTTGTAATTAAATTTTGTTTTGCAAAAGTAGAAATATATTTTTTATATTTGCATTCTATCAATACTCTAAACCAAAATTTATGAAAAAATTAAGTTTAATTTGTGCCGTTTTTTTTGTGCTTACGGCGAATCTTCATGCTCAATCGTTTACCGGAGAGCAAGCCTTGCAAGGATATGGTGTATTTGGCGATCAACTTACTTTTATTTTTGACGAAGCTTTATATGGCGTTACTCCTAAAAAAGTTTTTGTTACAGGCGAATTTCGAAATTGGGATACGTCAATCAATTCACCTGAATGGAATTTGAAACAAACAGGGCAACAATGGCTATTGACAATAGATAATACTGATTTTGCAATAGTAAAACCAAATACAAAATTCAAATTCAGAACTGATAATGGAGACTGGATGTCACCTCCTTCAGGGGCTCCTAATCAAAAGGGTGGTGATTTGGTTTTCATGAAACAAGATGAATCATTAGAACTAAAAGCAGAAATTAAAAGCGACAATTTGATTTGGGCTGAAATAGGTGCAAATAGGTCTTTTTTACCTTCAGATTACGTTATTTCAGATGCACAAGGGAATAAAATTAAAGTAGCAAAAGTTTTACCAAACGGAGCTAAAACGACACTAATTGTTCCTGAATCTCCATTAGATAAACGCAGAGCATATTATTTAGAAATACCATCACAAAATCAAAAAGTAATATGCTCTTATGATGGTTGGTTTAGAGAATTGTGCTCAAGTAAAGAAATGGGCGCAAATATAGATAACGGAAAAACGACTATAAGAGTTTTTTCTCCTAGAGCCGAAAAGGTGAAATTATATCTATATAAGAACAAGGATGATGATAAGGCATATCGCATCGAAGAAATGAAGCAAGATAAAGATGGTGTATGGGAAAGTTTCTTCAATGAAGATTTACACGGTGTTTACTATGATTTTACAGTTCATGGCTCTAAAGATCCGGGGAACTTGTTCTATGAGACACGTCCGGTTCATGTAAATGATCCTTATGCTCGTGTTAGTGATGATACTTTTGGAAAATGTAGGATATGGCATCGTACAGTACCTGCTAAACCATTAAAGAACGGCATACCTACTATGGAAAATGTAATAGCCTATGAGGTTCACGTTCAAGATTTTACAGATAAGTTACCTTTGCCCGACAGCTTAAAAGGTACATTAAAAGGTATGGTTGCATCCGGACTTAAAAATGAGAACGGTAAAAAAATCGGTTTTGATTATCTAATAGAATTGGGCATAAATACAGTGCATTTGATGCCTGTACAAGAGTATCTTCATTTCCCGACAGACGATTGGAAAGCTTCGTTCGAAAATGATCCATATATGAAAGAACAAGGTGTATCCGAAGAAAATTATCAATGGGGATATAGAACGTCTTTCGCAATGGCTGTAGAATCTCGCTATCGTACAAAGGGTTCTGAACTTGGCTCTGAACGTAATCAATTTCGCGATTTAGTACAAGCATTTCATGATAAAAACATTGCTGTGATAATAGACATTGTACCTAACCATACTGCAGAAGATATGGACGGGCAATCATGGAATTTTAATTTTAACGGATTCGATA
>JAKIYQ010000054.1:0-9351 GCA_022708465.1 Bacteroidota bacterium
GTAAAAAATATGTAGTCAAATTGTTCTGATAATAGGGTTTCGCTAATTTCTTTACCTCCTTCTGCAACTGCTATATATGATTGTTCAAAATTATTGCTTATAATATCTCCTATAAGTTTAGATGTGGCAGGTGATAATTCTGATGGTTTAACAATTGCGCAATTTCCTGCTGATATAGCTGCGATGAGTGGGTCTATTTTTATTTGTTTTTTGCTTCAATAACTAATAGTGCAATATTCGGCATTTTTTATGGAATACGCAATTATAAAATTCATCGCTCTTCTGTTTTTTATAAACATTTATTAATATTTATTGCTCCATATTCCTTTTTTAGTAAATAAGCAGTACAAAATTTGTGATTTTGTAAAATATTGCCGAAAAAGATGTGTAAATAATATTGATTTTAACATTTAATGCAATAAATAAAACTGCCATTTCATGGGATACGCGGTAAAAATCATGTTTTGTAACATTATTTTTCACATTTAAGATATGCTGCAGAACATATTTTTTATATATCTTTGTCGCGTAAAAAAAGATTTTTATGATAAGACATCTCGTTATGTGGAAACTCAAAGCAAATGCTGAGGGTAAAACAAAAGCGGAAAATGCGCATCTCACTAAACAAAACCTCGAAAATCTGTCGGGATTAATCCCTTGTCTAAAATCCATTCATGTAGGTATTAATCTAGATGCTTCCTCACCATCGAATTATGACGTTGTTCTTGATACAAGTTTCGAAAATTTAGCAGACTTGGATGCATATCAAGTGCATGAAGCTCATATAAGAGTTGCAGGATATATTAAACGTATAGTTGATGATAGAGTATGTGTTGATTACGAATTTTAAATTTTAAAAAAACTCACAAACAAGAAATATATGAAAAAGAAATTGATATTCTTATTAGCGTTATTTTTAAGTGCTGCACAGTTTGCAGGGGCACAGTGCTATGTGCTTGATGCGCAAACTGAATTTAGTCTTGGCTTAGGAGGTTCAAAAGAATTTGCCATTAACGGTCCAGCTTCTATTTTGTCATATCAGGCATATAAAACTATGTCAACAGCAATAGGTAGTTTTAAGGTTTACCAAAAATTGAACGATACATGGGACGAGATTCAATCTATAGGACCATCAAATTTAGCAAAAAATAGCTATAAATCCTTTTCAGTTCAATTAGATGTCAATGCGACTGCAATTAAATTTGAATTTCCTTGGGGTGGATCATACAGAAGATATTTTAGAAATGTCAAAGTTACCCAAGCCTCATACATCAATGTTACATCGCCCGCAAGTATTGATTTTGGATCGGTAGAAGTGGGTAAAACTTCAACAAAAACAATTAATGTAGCTTATTCATCAAAATCTGGTTCTGTAAGTTCCGGCAATGCGGGAGTTTTCTCTGTTGATAAAACTTCAATTGGTGATAGTAATTGCGGATATGGTAATACAACTGTGCAAGTAACATTTACACCAACTACTACAGGACTTGTTTCTGCTACAATTAATGTAGGAGGAACCAATGTAACGGTTAAAGGTACCGGTTCATTGGCTATACCAAGCGGTTTGACGGCAAGCAATGTATCATACACATCTGTTAATTTATCATGGAATGCAGTTAGTGGTGCAAGCGCATACCTTCTTACTAATACAACAAATGGAAAAACATATAAAGTTAGTGCTACTTCAACTACAATTTCAGATTTAACGCCGGATAATACATATGCATTTAATGTAAGAGCTCTTGATGTGTACGAAAATGCTTATGCTGCATCAACATCTGTTAATGTTAAAACTAAAACAATAGGGGTTCCAACAAACTTGCAAGTTAGCAATATAGGATATGGTTCTGCTAGTCTTTCGTGGAATGCTGTAGCTGATGCAGAGGCTTACAACATTATTAATGAAACCACAAACGAAACTACAAAAGTTAATGATACTACATTTGAATTTGATGGTTTATCACAATCTACAACATACCAAATAAAGATAACGGCTGTAATAGGCGAGTATCAGTCTAATCAGGCTAGTGTCGAATTTACTACCAAGGCATTTGAAAAACCAAGCAATGATTGTTATTTGTTTGAAACAAATGCTACATATACTATAACTACGACGATTAGCAGTTTTGGTGGAGAAGCAACAGAGGCGATTGAATGGGGAAACGGGGTACCTAATATGGTGTATTTTAAAGCAAAAAAAACTTGGGGAGGTTTTAATTTCTTTTTTGTTCAACAACGTATCGGCGGTGAGTGGAAAGATGTTGCTAATCCTTCTTTGAGTGATGTATATGCTAGTTTTGCTTATCAATTAAGTGAAAATGCAACTGCTATTCGTTTTTTTGCCAAAGAAGGTGCAACATTAAGTAAATATATTACAGATATTCAAGTAAGTCTTAAAAACAGCTTATCTGTTTCTACAACATCACTTGATTTTGGCAATGTTCAAATAGGCAAAACAGCTCAACGTACATTCACTGCTGATTATGCTAATATTGCTAATCTTAAAGTACAAAGCGACAACGAATATTACACAGTTTCGTTTGATGCAGCTCCTGCATGTAGCTTAGGACAGCGTACAGTTACAGTTACATATGCACCAAAAGTACTTGACACACCTCAATCTAGCAGCTTAGTTGTATATAACGGATTGTCTGCCACAATCAAAGTTACAGGCGCAACCACTCCATTGGCAGCACCACTTAACTTACGTGCCGGTGATTTAAAGAAAACAGTTCTTAATTTATATTGGGATGCTGTAGAAGGAGCAACAGGCTATAAATTAAGCAATATAACTACAGGACAAAGCTATATTACAAGCGATACAAAATACAATGTAACAGGTTTGGAACCATTTACAGATTATACTTTTGTAGTTGCAGCTTTGTACAATGATGAACTTAATTTACAATCTGAATCAATAACAGTAGCACTTCAATTTATTGCAAGTATTGGTGATGTGGTTTACGATAACCTAACTGATGCAATAAATGCTTATGAAGACGGCCAGGAAGTTGTATTATGGGCTAATTTGCCGGAAGAAGATTTGATAATTTCGAAATCTATTACTCTTGACGGACAAGGTAAGACAATTAAGAATTTGATAGTTAAATCAAATGGCGATATTACTATCACCGGAGGTTTATCTGTTGTAAATGATTTTGTTATTGAAACAATGAATGGCGTTTCCGGTCAATATCGTGAATTAGGCGGTCAGTTACAGATTACAGGAACAGCAAGCATGGATAAAAGTTTAGATCCGTCAGGCACCGTATCACCTAAGAAATGGTATGCATTTAGTGTTCCATTCCCTGTAAGTTTAGAAAATGGCATATATCGTAAGTCAGGTGATCAGATTATAAAGATGGTATATGGTGATCAATATTATGTACAAGAATATGATGGTGCAAAACGTGCTTCTACTGGTTCTGGTTGGGTTATGACTGATGTTAAGTCTACATTGCAACCGGGTAAGTTCTATATTTTTGCATCAAATGGTTATAATGACGTACGTTTTGTAAAAACAGAAGGATCTCCACTTGTTTCAAGTCAAACAACTTTATCAGTTAGTGAGTTTGCTTCTGCAAAAATTAAAGATACGGGTTGGAATGGTTTAGCAAATACACAATTATTCCACGTAGATGTAAATTCGGATGTTATGTTTGCTCAAGTTTATAAAAACGGCGCAAAAGAGTATTTAACAGTATCTCTTTTGGATGAGTCTTTTGTAGTAGGTGTTCCTTTCTTTATTCAACAAGGAAATGGAATGTCGTCTGTGCTTGATTTAACAAAAAGAACCCGTAATTCATTACGTGGCGCTTCAGAAAACATTAGCAGTATATATAATCTAAGGATAGCAGTTGCGGGTGATGAAATGTCAGACCAATTATTCGTATCCGCTAACGAATCAGCTAGTGAATCTTATGTAATAGGAAAAGATGTAGAAAAAATGGGAACCCCAACATCTGCTTCAACTGCTCAGTTATGGTGTGTTGATTATGACAATATGAACTTAAGCGTTTATGAAGCAAAACTAAAAGATGGTGCTGCTCATTTAACATTCCGTATGTATGCCCCTGCTGCAGGTAATTATAGTTTGTATATAAATACAAATAAAATTCCTAACGATGGTTCTACATTGTATTTGTTAAAAGATGGTGTTGCAGTGCATAATTTCAATAATGATGGTGAATATTCGTTCGCTTCCAGCAAAGGACTAATATCTAATTACGAACTTCTTATAAAAGCTGCCGATGACATTACTACTGTGGTATCAGAAAATATGGGAAATGGTGTATTTGCATACATAGAAGGTGATGTATTATATATTAAGAATATGAGTGAATTTTCTTCATACGCTGTAGGTAATAGTATTCGTACTCTTTACTCCGGTGAGTCTGATGGTTCTAATTTAGCTTTACCTGTTATCGAGAAAGGTATGTATTGGATTAAGGTAGGCAATCAAACGATTAAATTAATAAAGAAATAAGAGTTATGAAAAAGTATATTAAGCCTGAAGTTAAGGTTATTGTAATGGAGGTTGAACATGATATAATGGATTGGTATGGTTCAACAGTAGAACCTGGTGGGGCACCTGCAAAACCCGAATCTCTAGGATCTAAACCGAATCCTATTGAATCTGCGTTTGATTGGATTAGTGATAAATTTTAGCAGTGCAAAGATTTTAAATAGTACATATAAAATAATAAGCCCTCGGAGTTCCGAGGGCTTATTATTTTATGCAGGTTCATTATCTTTTTTTATCCTTCTTTTTTTGCTATGTTTACTTATTTGTAATACTGCGAAAGGAACAATAAATAATGCTAATAGAATAACTCCAACAATAGTTATACCCATGATTGTATTTTTAGTAGTTTATTAGTTTTGGGGTGCGAATCTCATATTAAAAAAGAGAACTTTTTCTACCAAAAACCATGAAACGGATATAACAAGCAGGTTTTTAACTCTGCTAGTTCAGGCAGAAAAACAGGCTTTGTCATCTTACTGATTTTTTGCGCAATCTTTAGTGTGTTCGCTTTCAATAAATAAAATGCAGAAAATCCGTAATTCACAGAGTGTCTACCGTCTGATATTATTATTTGTCGTGTTGGTGTACATAGATATTGTATTGGCAGATTTTGCGTTTCCCAAATAGATCCGGCATTCGGTTGGATGAAATAGTTTTGCTTGTTGTCTTCAACAGAGTATGAATTTATTAGTGCAAAACATAGTGTGATGCAAAATAATAAACTTAAACTACTATATTTGATTGTAGCAGTATTATAAAATCGGCCATATTTAGGAGTGCTATTCTTCACGAAGCAAATGTAACAATTATTTATTATCAAATATATATGTACGTAAAAATTAAAAAGCAGAACAAATTGCAGAACAAATAAAGACCAATCATTTGAAAAATCAAACAATTGGTCTTTATTTATTGTCGGGATGACAAGATTCGAACTTGCGACCACGCGCCCCCCAGACGCGTACTCTAACCGGGCTGAGCTACATCCCGCGCTGAAACAAAATAAGGTTAGCATTTATAAAAACGCAACATCCATTTTATTTTGTCGGGGTGACAAGATTCGAACTTGCGACCTCTACGTCCCGAACGTAGCACGCTACCATCTGCGCTACACCCCGATTAAAAAAATAGGACGACAAAATTAATTAGTTTTTAGTCCTTGTGCAAGTATTAGGCAAAAAAAATGCTTATCTTTGGCACTTTTAATGCAAACTGTTTTTATATGAAAAAATATGCACCACACCTTGTGGCAGTTTTAGTTTTCTTAATTCTGACATTTATGTATTTGTCTCCTGTATTTCAGGGTAAAACGATATTCGGACAAGATACAAGAAGTTATGTAGGAATGAGTAAGGAAGCTGCTGACTACAACGCAACTCACGACGAACAAACTTTGTGGACTAATTCGATGTTTGGTGGTATGCCCACATATCAAATATCAATGGATCAGCCTTCAAGTATTTTGAAGTATTTAGATACTTGTTTGCGAGTATTGCCCGGACCTACATATAGGGTATTTTTATATCTGATAGGATTTTATATTTTACTATTGGCTTTTGGTGCAAGTCCATATTTGTCAATGGGAGGAGCAATAGCTTTCGCCTTCGGCTCGTATAATTTAATAATTATTGTTGCAGGGCATAATACAAAAGCAGTTGCAATTGCATATATGGCTACTATAATAGCCAGTGTTTATGTAGCTTTCAAGAAAAATCCATGGCTAGGCTCTGCTATGTTAGCCTTGTTTTTAGGTTTAGAACTATATGCAAATCACGTTCAAATTACATATTACACTTTAATAATGATAATATGTTTCGGAGTATCCGAATTAATATTTGCCATAAAAGAAAAAACCCTACCCAAATTTTTCAAGAACATAGGAATTTTACTTATTGGAGCTGTTCTTGCCGTAGGCATGAATGCAACTCGACTCATAACTACTGCAGAGTATGTTAAAGCAACAATGCGTGGCGAGAGTAATGGCCTTACAGTTAAAGGTTCGGATAGTCATGGTTTGGATAAAGACTATATAACTCAATGGAGTTACGGCATTAACGAATCTATGACCTTGCTTATACCTAACTTTATGGGAGGGGCATCGTCCGGAACTTTAGATGAAAACTCAAACACAGCACAAACAATTTCTGAACTTACAGGATACAAGAAAACAGGTAAAGAATTAACTAAACCGGAAAGAGAAAGACTTGATTATATCATACAGAATAATCCTGATAATTTCCAAGCAAGAAACTTAACCGAGTTGATGTACTCCTTTAATTTACCTTTGTATTGGGGAACGCAGCCATTTACTGCAGGTCCTGTATATGTAGGCGCTATTATTTGTTTCTTGTTTGTATTAGGACTACTTATTGTACCTGTTCGTCAGCGTTGGTGGCTTTTTGCAGCAGCAGTTATAGGCTTGCTATTGTCGTGGGGTAAAAATTTCATGCCACTTACAGACTTTTTTATAGATTATGTACCGATGTACAACAAATTCAGAACAGTTTCTATGACATTGACCATAACTTGTTTGGCGATGTGTATCATGGCAATATTAGCCTTAAAAGAAATGTTATCTGATAATTTATCCAAATCAGTTAAAAATAAGAGTCTTTACATTGCCTTCGGAATAGTCGGAGGAATTTCTTTGTTATTATGGATGATACCTTCTTTAGCCGGCGATTTCACAAGCCCTAACGATCAGTCATTTACCGATAGTTATGCATTTTTGCAAGAAACGTTGCCATTAGACAGAAAAGAAATGCTTAGTTCTGATGCCATACGTTCATTTGCTTTTGTATTTGCCGCTGCTGTAGTTTTATGGATTTCTGTAAAACGCAAGATTAATACAAAATGGGTTGTATTGGTATTTGCTGTTTTATTTACGGCCGATATGCTCCCAATCGCTAACCGTTACTTAAACGATTCGAACTTTGTATCAACACGAAACTTGAAGAACGAAAACAAACCTTCTACAGCAGATAGCTATATTTTAGATGATAAAACATTAGACTATAGAGTTTTAGACTTAACTGTAGATATTTTCAACAGTTCTCAACCTTCATATTTCCATAAAACCGTTGGTGGATATAGTGCCGTAAAATTAAGGCGTTATCAAGAACTTATAGATGTACAATTAGCTCCGGAAATAATGCGTTTGCAAAAAGAATTATCAACTATACGTAGTGAGCAAGATGCTGATAGTGTATTTGTGAATATGAATATTCTTAATATGCTTAATACCAGATATCTTATTTATCATCCATCAGCATTGCCATTACTTAATAAATCAGCCTTTGGAAATGCATGGCTTGTTGATAATATTAAATTTGTTGATACTCCTGATGATGAAATATCTCTATTGGACAAGACCAATTTAAAACAAACGCTGCTTGTTGATAAACAATATGCGTCAGAGTGCCCTAAAACCGATTTTAAAAAAGGAGATGCATTTATACAATTAATTTCATATAGTCCTAACGAACTTAAGTATGCATTTAAGTCTGATACACCGCAAATGGCTGTATTCTCTGAAATTTTTTATTATAAAGGTTGGCAGGCTTATAATGGAGATAAAAAATTGCCACATATAAGAGCAAACTACTTATTACGTGCAATGTATCTTGAACCCGGTTCATACGATATTACATTTAAATTTGAACCGAAGTCATACGATATAGGAAATATTTTAGCATTAATTAGTTCTATCCTATTGACATTGGCTTTTGCATATATTATCTTTGCAAAACTTAAAGAGAAACGTTCAAAAACACTTGTAAATCAAGTTAAAAACACGAGTTCAAATGAATAAATCTAAAATAAATGCGAATCATCTTTTTAATTCACGTATAACATCTATAATCAGTATCTCATTGGTTATTTTCTTAATAGGTGTTACTACTGCATTATTATTGATGGCAGGCGAATTGTCAGTACTTGTTAGAGAAAACCTAACATTATCGGTTGTACTTAAAGACAATGTTAAAGATGCTGATGTGCAGAAGCTCCTTAAAACATTAGATGCATCGGAATATTCAAAATCAACAGAGTATATAGATAAAGAGGCGGCATCGAAAGAATTGGCTGAAGAGTTAGGCCAAGACCCTGTAGAGTTTTTAGGATATAATCCTTTGTTGGCATCCGTAGAAATGAAATTACATTCGGAGTATGCCAATAATGATAGTATTGCTCGAATTGAAACAGAACTTCGTCGTATGCCTGAAGTGAAAGAAGTTATCTACCAAAAGAATTTGATAGAGGCTGTAAACGACAATGTAAAGCGTGTATCAGCTGTACTTTCTGTGTTTTCAATTCTGTTATTGCTTATATCTTACGCCTTAATAAGCAATACTGTTCGTTTAAGTGTTTATGCAAAACGTTTCTTGATACATACAATGAAACTTGTTGGTGCAACAAGCTCATTTATCAGACGTCCGTTTTTACTGCAAGGTGCAATTACAGGAATATTGTCCGCAGTTATAGCAATGGGTATGCTTTCAGCAATTCTATTCTGGGCTCAATCGGAAATATCAACATTACTTACAACAGAAATGTTGAACACTCTTTTAGTTTCATTCTTTGTAATGATATTGTCAGGTGTAGTAATTACAATTATTGCAACATATTTATCTGTTAGCAGATATTTGCGTCTCACCATTGATGATATGTATTATATTTAAGAGTGTTTTTTTTGTTCAATAATAATAAATTTGAGTATGAGTAATAATAATGAAGATAATTTGAAGTTTCGCATAGCGCGTAAAAGTTTATGGCTAATGGGTATTGGGGTATTGATTATTGTTGTTGGATTAGCATTAATGTTGATT
>JAKIYQ010000010.1:0-37531 GCA_022708465.1 Bacteroidota bacterium
CTACCACCCTCACATGGAGCGGCACTTGCACTAACTGTTATTACAGGTATTTCATCAACTGTAATAGTAACGGGAACTCTCTCGCTTTCACAATTAGGCGCTGCAATTTGTTTCTGACTTACGTATTTAGTATATGTACCGGTTGATGTTGTTGCTTGAGTTGGAGTTACTGTGGATGGAGTTCCCCCTGTCGAGGCATCATACCATTGAAGTTCATTACCGGCAGAAGCAGTAGCTTTATAACTTACATTTCCACTATTCTGGCAAACTGATTGGTTTTCTATACTAGGAGCATCAGGTAATGCATTTACCACTATATCAACTGCAATACGATCTCCTTCACAAGCATTTGATCCTGTTGTTTTTTGACTTACATATTTTGTATATGTGCCGGCTGTTGTTGTTGATTGAGTTGGAGTTGTTGTGGCTCCGGCACCTCCCGTAGGATCATTGTACCATAACAATAAACAAGTTGGACAATCATTTTGAGTTGCTTGATAACTAATGTCACCACTATTAAGACAAACTGATTGATCTACAATATTTGGAGTTTTAGGGCGGGTACATGGTACACAAGTAACTGTAGATACATTAGTAATTGTGTAAACAGTACAAGTTTCTGTATTGTGATTAACTACTTTTTCAGCCTCTATCTGATCTTTTGCAACAATAACACGATATAAAGCCGTCTCACCCTCTACTGTTTGTACATCATAACTATCATTATTTACGCCTGAGGCAGCACTTATAACAGACCAAGTTACTCCACCATCTGTACTTTTCTGCCATATATAATATGGATCATATGTTCCAAAGAATGTAAATGCATTACCTTTCAATTCTGTGGTTAATGATACTGTAGAACCACATGCCGGATTTGCATCAATATTTGGAGCATCTGCATACAAATAAGCTTCTGCATTACATACCGAAACCGCAATATCATCTATAACTACGTCATTACCTCCACCGGCTAAACCTGTATTATAAATTCTAATAATTACAGATGTTGCATTTTCCGGAGCAAACGAGGTACCAAAATTAAGCCAATTAGCCATACCAAAATCATTGATATCTCCGGTCTGACCTGCACCTAATACATTACTTGTTGCTGCATCTATAATTTCAAAACTAAAACTTGAGGGAAGACCTCCGGGAGATATGTTTGACGCATACAATGATAAATTATAATAGGTTGATAGACAAAAGCCCCCTGTCGGTGTAATTGTCTGTTCATAGATTAATACAGGCGGAGTTAGAGTATTATTTACATTAATTACTAGAAATCCTCCATTCGTATTACCTGTATGATCGGTCTTACCACCCGGCCAATTTAATGATTGATTTGCATCTGACGAATTAGATACTACTGCATAGTAAGTATCGTCAATTTTATTTGGAGATGGCCGGAATGTATGGTTCTTTACGTTTGGATTTGTCCATCTACCTGTTCCTGTACCAAATGTTTCAATCCAAACATCAGTCTGTTCTTCCAATTTTGTACAACAGACCTGACCTAATAATGTAAATGTTTGAGACCATGAAACATCACCCACATTTCTTACTCTGTACCATGTATTTCCAAGCGGAGCAGCCGTTTCAACACTTACGGTGCTACCCGGAAATGCGGTCCAGTTAGTATTATCTATAGATTTTTGCCACTCATACTGAGTTCCAACAAAACCAACTGCCTTTAATGTGACCGGTGAATCTTCACAAAAAATTGATACACCGTTATTTGTTTCTATTCGTTTTTCTAAGCATGAATAAAAATTAAAGTCACTAATAGCATACGCAGAACAATTTGCAGCAAATCGAGCATTAAGAGTATACGATACTTGTGCTCCGGCCGGAACAGCTACTGTATAAGTATAATTAAATGATCCTCCTATAGGAACTTCTATATACTCAGTAATAGGTACAGCTCCGTTGACATAAATCAAGAACTGAAATTGTCGTTTCCCTACAAAACTTGGCTGAGGACAGGTAGAAACTAAATCTTCAATTGTAAAAGATATTTTTGCATTTCCGGCGGCTAAATTAGTACGCTTATAGTTAAAAATATTAGTTGGGTCACCGGCCGGGTCATTATTTAATGCGAATACCAAACGATTTTTACCATCTGTTTTGCGAGCATAGGTACCATTCAAAACCTTTGGATTACTAACTATAGCATACTCGTTTTGAGTAATTGTTTCGTGGAAATAACCATTACTATATGCTTCTTCAAATGAATCATTCATATTAAAAGAACCAACTACTTCTATTTCCGATAAAGTATGGTTATATTCGTCTGTTTGCGTCAATGTTGAAAATGTTGTACCTCCTGACAAGGATGTTGAACAATTACCTGTACTTGACATTTCAAATGGAACATCAGTTAAAATTGTTGCAATATCAGCTCCACCATGAGGTTGCTGTACTGTTGAACAAATTGCAGATGTGCTATTAGCGGATGTATTTCCGCAGGCATCCATAGCTTTAATTGTAAATTGATAAGTTGTTTCGGGAGTTAAACCTGTAACTGTTATTTCATTAGTACCCTCAAGATTTACAGTAGTGGAATTATATGAAACTTGATAGCCTGAAACACCTGTACCGCTTGATGTAACATTTAATGTTATGGTGGTTCCACCGGCAGTACCGCAAGAAGCTGTACCCATCGAAATAGGAGAAGACTGTAATTTAATACCTGTTACGGTCTTTGTTGTCGAATAATTATTTAATGCATCATAAGCCTGAATTGTTGCTGTGTAATTTGATCCGCTTGTCAATACTATTCCGCATGATGCAAGGGGAACAGAAATAACACCATCATGATTTGGTACAATTGATGCTAATGGTATTGTTAAATCGCAAACAGGAACTGAATTTAAACTTACAAGATATCCGGCCACACCGGTACCCACATCTGTAGTTGAAACATGCAAACCAAAAGCATCCGTACCGCCACAAGTCATTGTTGGATCTGCATCCCAGGTTGGAGGATCCGGATCTTCTTGACACCAATTTAAATCAAGACCATTAACACTCGAGAAAACGATTTCACCAGGCATATTAACATACAAGGGAGTGTAAAATTTAGGCTCTGTTGTTGATACAATCGGACCTATTAACATTTCTGTTTTAGCCGGATTAATCACAATGGTGCATGTATTAAGAGCTTTTCTTTCAGAACCATTAATGTGAATATATGAGCCACCTACACCAACAAAATCCTGCCCCGTGATTCTCATATAATAATCATCATCTATTATTATTGATGATAATGTTATTGTTTTTCCTCCGCTGGTCATAGTAAGATCCGGATCACATGCCGGCGGTACGCTAGTAGTAATGGCCTCGGTATCAGAAGCCGATCCTTCAGAGTTTATTACAGTTACAACTACAGTATGATTTCCGGCTGTTAAAGCGGCGTCATTAATCACTAATTTACCTGTGGTATAAGTATAAGAAGAACTCGACAATGTATTACCATCTAAAGTTACTAACGATATTGTCGGAGCCGGGACTCCGGTAACAGTCATATTTAATGTCGCAGTCCCTATTACAGATGTATATGAGTCAATAGTCAATGATGGAGCTACAGGGGTTGTTGAGCAAGATGATGTTGAAGTAAAAGTATTTCCGGTAAAAGTTACCTTACCGCAATCGCCGTTAGTATATGTAAGAGTTATTGTTGTGACCTCAGACCCACTGGGAGCTCCATTTTTCATTGCACAATACAAATATGAAGCAGGTGCATCTTGTACAGTAATTGTGGTTATACTAAGATTTGTACTTGTTACTGTTGCGGTGTAGTCTCCTTTATTTTGAGGATATGTTCCCGGATAACCACCGAAGTAAAGGTGAACACCTGTTCCTTCTATTTTAGATGATGAAGTAAAAACAATATCAGCAGCAAATGTATTTATTGGTGCAAATGCAAAAAAAACAAGCACACAAAAAAATCGTAAAAACAGGGTAGCTTTTTTATTCATAGCAAAGATATTATTTAAGGCTGTTAATATATTCTAAATCAAAAATTGCTCAGCTGTGAAGTATTTGTACAATTCAGATGCCTTCGCAATAATAAACTCACAAATGTACTATTAATTATTGCAATCGTTTGATTTTTAAAGAACTGAAAATTACACAAAAATACATCAACAGCAAAAGATGATGCATGTCGTTAGTTTCTCAAAAATTGTTAAAACACTGATAGACAGATGTTATTGCATACAACGACGGAATTTTGAGTTTTAGAATAATTAGCAAATCCGCATGTAATATATTCCATTAAAATATGTTACTAAATACTGCTTAAAATATTTATTAACTCACAAAGGTTGACGAAATTTATGTCGAAAGCAGACTTTCAATTAAATATTTAATTTAGTTCAAAATTCAAATAATAGAGAAAAAATATAACAAAAATAAATGTATGGTAAAAAAAGTCCATAAATTAAGGCATAAGAAAGGTAATATTTTGTTGCAGATGGACGAAAATCTACGTAACTTTGCGCAAATTTTTATAAGCAATAAAATCAACAATCATGAATGTAGCTATTGTCGGAGCTAGTGGTGCCGTAGGACAAGAATTTATGAAAGTCCTGGCAGAACGTCAATTCCCGATTGACGAGTTAGTGTTATTTGGATCTTCACGCAGTGCAGGCAGCAAATGCACTTTTAATGGTAAGCAATACATCATTAAAGAGTTAAAACACGGAGATGATTTCAAAAACATTGATATTGCATTTACATCAGCCGGAGCAAGCATCTCAAAAGAGTTTGAAAAAGACATCACAAAATTCGGAGCTGTAATGATTGACAATTCAAGTGCATTCCGCATGGATTCAGATGTTTCTTTAGTTGTTCCTGAAGTTAATGCAGACGATGCAAAAATTCGTCCGAGAGGAGTTATTGCAAATCCAAATTGTACAACAATTCAAATGGTTGTTGCATTAAAGGCAATTGAAAACATTTCACACATAAAGAAAGTTCATGTTTCGACATACCAAGCAGCAAGTGGCGCAGGAGCAGCTGCAATGGCAGAATTGAAATTGCAATATAAACAAGTATTGGCAGGCGAAGCTGTTACCGTTAACAAATTTGCTTATCAATTAGCCTATAATGTTATTCCACAAATAGACGTATTTACAGAAAACGGATATACAAAAGAAGAAATGAAGATGTACAATGAAACACGCAAAATAATGCACTCAGACATAGAAGTTAGTGCGACATGCGTTCGCGTACCTTCACTTCGCGCACACTCTGAATCTATTTGGGTAGAGACAGAAAAACCCGTTTCTGTGGAGCAGGCACGTAAAGCATTCTCAACAGCAGAAGGAGTTGTATTAAATGATAATCCTGCTGAAAAAGAATACCCTATGCCACTATTCTTATCAGGCAAAGACGATATTTATGTTGGAAGAATCAGAAAAGACATCTCAAATGCTAATGGATTAGCATTCTGGTGTGTTGGAGACCAAATTAGAAAAGGTGCAGCGCTAAACGCAGTTCAAATTGCAGAATATCTAATCAAAGAAAGTGACATCAAAAAATAATATTATATTTTGCAAGGATTTTGTTTCCGATGTTAACGCCCAAATTCAGGGCGTTTCATCGGAACAATTGTTTATATTGACCGATACCGGCAGCAAAAAACATTGTTATCCGGCACTAAAGCAAGTTAGTGGCTTAAAAAATGCACATCTAATTGAAATCCCTGACGGAGACGATAGCAAAAATATTAATACCGTAGCATCTGTTTGGCAATTCCTATGTGAGCATGGCGGAACTAGAAAATCTATGCTAATAAACCTAGGGGGAGGAATGGTAACCGACCTTGGAGGATTTGCTGCAAATACCTTTAAAAGAGGTATTAAATTTATAAACATACCTACTACACTTCTTGGTATGGTTGATGCCGCAGTAGGTGGAAAAACAGGTATTAATTTCAATGGATTAAAAAATGAAATAGGGGTAATACACTCGGCTTCATGTGTGCTTATTAATCCGACATTTTTACAATCTCTGGATAAAAATAATATTCTGTCAGGATATGCAGAGATGCTTAAACATGGGTTATTATCAAACTATAAAGATTTGCAAGCTTTACTGCGTTTTGATATAAACGAGCCTGACTACAATAAATTAGGAGAAATGGTTCGCATTTCGATTGAAGTAAAAGAACATATTGTAGAGATTGATCCGGAAGAAAAAGACCTTAGAAAAGCACTTAATTTAGGACACACCATAGGACATGCATTCGAAAGCTACTCGCACACAAAAGCAAGACCTATGCTTCATGGGCATGCAATTGCATTAGGACTTATATCAGAGCTTTATTTATCATATAAATTCAAGGGATTTCCACAAGATAGAATGATGCAGGTTGTAACATTTATCAAAGAGAATTACACTGCATTTGACATCACATGTAAAGACTACGATACCCTGTACGCTCTAATGCAACATGACAAGAAGAACTCCGATATTTTGCACGTCAATTTTACTTTACTATCTGAAGTAGGTAACATCCATCCTGATTGCATCGTTGAGAAAGAGAATATATTTAACTCTTTAGATTTTTATCGCGACATAATGGGAATTTAATCCTTTGTCGTCTAAAAATAAATAATTTATTCCGTACTCTCGAAGTATGCAAGCCCAATTAAAAATGTAATTTATGGTGTAATTTCGAAGGACAAACCTTCTTTACTATTATGTCAACAAATTTCAATCTGAATGTTTTTATTTGTTTGTTAGAATGGCTTAAAACCATTCGTAAATAAAAATATTTTTAAGTATTTTTACTTATTTTATTTGATTGACTGATTGATGTTTATGAAAATGAATGTTGTATATTTGTCATGTAAATAAGAATCTAGCAAGAAGTTAAAAAAATCGTACAGTTCAATAGATACTTGCTAATTTGAAAAATAGATTCAAAATAAATAATTCTAATAAGCTAATAAATGAATGTTGGGTTTTATATAGAGAATAGTTACAAACTATCTGAACTGATTACAAAGGAGTACAGCACGTCTTTTTCAATGGCAACATCATTGTTAGAAAAAGATAAACGCAAAGCCATTTACGCTATTTATGGATTTGTTAGGTTGGCAGACGAAATAGTAGACAGCTTTAATGGTTACGATAAGACTTTTTTGTTAAGCAACTTAAATGAGCAATTACAATACGCTTTAGAAAATGGGATTAGTAATAATACGGTATTGGCTGCATTTGTTGATACAGTAAGAAAATACAATATTTCACCAAAACATATTGAGGTATTCATGGAAAGTATGAAATACGACCTTACGAAAGCCGAATATACTAGTACCGAAGAATTGAATACTTATATTTATGGTTCAGCTGATGTGGTTGGCCTAATGTGCTTAAAAGTCTTTTGTAATGGGAACCAATTACTGTACGACCAATTAGAAAAATCGGCTCAAAAACTTGGTTCTGCTTTTCAGAAAGTTAATTTTCTACGCGACTTAAAAGATGATAATAATGAGTTAGGACGGTCTTATTTTCCGGAAATAACAAATAACAAATTCGATAAGGCAAGCAAACTACTCATTGAGCAATCTATTAAAAATGATTTTGACGAAGCTTGGATTGGGATTAAACAGCTTTCCGGCAGATCAAAATTAGCTGTTGCTCTGGCTTTTTTTTACTACAAAACATTATTCGATAAAATAAAAAAAACTAAGCCTGAGACAATACTTTCAAAACGGGTAAGGATAAATAACTTGAAAAAATATCTTATTTTAGTAAGGGTTGGAGTGATGTACAAAACAAAACTCTTTTGAAATATTGGAAAAAGTTATACTTGTCGATAAAAACGACAACCCAATTGGTGAGATTGAAAAAATCGAAGCACACCAAAAAGCACTATTGCATAGGGCTGTTTCGGTTTTTATTTTCAATAGCAATCACAAACTGTTAATACAAAAAAGAGCCCTTAGCAAATATCATTCTCCGGGTTTGTGGACAAACACAGCTTGCACGCATCCATCCCCTAACGAGTCGAATGAGGCTGCTGTAATCCGGCGTTTAAAAGAAGAGATGGGAATGACATTGAACCTTGTTACTGAAATCTTTCATTTTATATACAAAGAGGAATTTGAAGATGGCTTAACTGAGCATGAATTTGACCATGTGTTTTTTGGGTTTTCTGATGAATTGCCTATACTAAACCGAGATGAGGTTTCAGATTTTGATTATGTTGATATAAATGATGTTTTGGAACAAGTAAAGATTTCTCCGCAAAATTATACGGTTTGGTTTAAAAGAATTATTGAACGAGTTGCAAATGAATCTAGTATAAATACTAAAATTTATAAAGCATGAAAACAATTAATTACCTAATTTTTTTAATTATGACAGCATTATTTACTTCATGTGTCTCGATTCCCAAAGGTGTAACGGCAGTTTCTTCGTTTGAAAAAACAAAGTATCTAGGCAAATGGTACGAAATAGCCCGATTCGATTTTCGCTTCGAAAAAGGATTAAACAACACCACCGCCGAATATTCGCTTAATAGCAACGGAACAATTAAGGTGGTAAACCGTGGCTACGATTATGAAAAAAAGATATGGAAAGAATCTATTGGTAAAGCTAAATTTGTGGGTAACGATAGCATTGCTATGTTAAAGGTATCATTCTTCGGCCCGTTTTATGCAGGTTACAACGTTACTGCAATCGATCCGGAATATAAATATGCTTTAGTATCAGGTTCAAGTTTTGATTATTTATGGATTTTATCAAGAGAGAAATCCATTCCTGCCGATATAAAAAGCCTTTATCTTGAAAAAGCAGAAAAACTAGGATATAAAGTTTCAAACTTATTGTGGATTGAACACGATAAATAACAGATAATATATTTCGAAATTTGCATAAATGAATCTATTCCCTAAGAACATATTGCCAACAAAAGAAGTAAAAAAATTTATCGTGATTTTTTACACGGTAGGTATTTTGGGTTTTATTATTCCGTGGACACATAATCTCTTTATTATATTAACGACCTATGCACTATTGTTGAGTACATACTTACTCTTACTATACCACGAGAATTATTCGAAAAAAGATATTCTGGTTTTTTCAGCAATCGCAGTTCTAGGTTTTTTTGTTGAAGTTTTGGGTGTAAATACCGGATTAATTTTTGGCAGCTATAAATATGGTGAAGGATTAGGGATAAAGCTTTTTCAAACGCCTCTATTAATAGGTGTAAACTGGTTATTTTTGACCTATACAGCACTTTCTATATCTGATAAAATTACAAAGAACACCTATTTGCAGCTAATTATTGCCCCTACTCTTATGATTGTTTACGATATGGTGATGGAACAACTTGCACCCATAATGAACATGTGGAGTTGGGCAGGCTCATCGATTCCAATGAAAAACTATATTGCATGGTGGTTGCTAGGGTTTTTATTTACCGGAATTTTAAAGCGATTTAAAATTAATACCAATAATCCTTTGGCTTTGCTATTATTTATTTGTCAGTTTATATTTTTCGTGGTACTTCTTATTTATTATACTCTTCTAAAATGATTAGAGCGAATCATCATAAGCTTATCTATCCATTTTTCTTATGGCTTAGCCGTTTTATGATAAAGCGGAGTTTTTGCTCCGTTCATTTCGAAGGAGAGTTTAATGATAACGGCCATTCGGTGCTGGTGGTTGCTAATCACGTTAGCTGGTGGGATGGTTTCTGGGTTGAATTTTTAAACCACCATAGAATACACCGAAAATTACATTTTATGATGCTTGAAGAACAACTCAAAAAGCATTGGTATTTTCAGCATACCGGTGGATATTCGGTAAGAAAAAATTCACGGGAAGCGATCGAAAGCATTGATTATACGGTGAAGTTGCTAAGTAAGGACGAAAATTTTGTTTTAATGTTCCCACAAGGGAAAATTTATTCGGCACACACCGATGTGGTACATTTTGAGAATGGCATTCAATATATTATAAAAAAGTGTAAAGATGATACCCAAGTGATGTTCGTGATTAACATCACCGATTATTTCTCAGATGTCAAACCACATCTTTTTATTTATACAAAAACATATACTGTCGGTTTTTTGAAAAACAGGGACATTGAAAAAGAATACAATTTGTTTTTCACGGAAGTTTTAAGCACCCAAAAAACAAAAACATCCTAATGCAATATTTTGTTTACATATCGTTTGGATTCTTGTGCTTTCAGTTATTTAATGTGCTGATCAATTTTCTTTTTCGCCAGGCTATTGCTAAAACAGAAATCCAAAACAACGATTTGATTTCGGTGCTTATTCCGGCTCGTAACGAGGAAAACAATATAGCTCGTTTGCTCGATGCTTTGCAGAAATTGAATAATAATATCGAGATCTTGGTTTGTAACGACCATTCGACTGATAAAACCGAAGAGATAATTAGCAGATATCAAACCACCGATCAACGGATAAGATTAATCGAATCAGAAGTTTTACCAAAAGGCTGGCTTGGGAAAAATCATGCTTGCTATCAATTGGCAAAGCAGGCAAGTGGAAAGTATTTGCTCTTTATTGACGCCGATGTGGTGATTTCGGGGAATATTATTGCTGATGCAGTTTCTTATGCTAAAAAACACAAACTGGGTTTGCTTTCCGTTTTCCCTAAGCAAGTATTATTGACAACAGGTGAAAAAAAGGCAGTACCGCTAATGAATTATATTCTATTGACGCTTTTGCCTCTTATTTTTGTAAGGATGTCACCATTTAAGTCTCATACAGCAGCAAACGGACAGTTTATGTTGTTCGAGTCTAAAACATACTTTGAATTAGAACCACACAAACAGTTTAAAAATTCAGCGGTCGAAGATATTGCCATTTCAAAGTTTTATAAAAAACAAAAGATTAAAATAGCTTGCCTTATTGGTGAAGAACGTATACAATGCAGGATGTACGATTCTTACAAGGATGCCTTAAATGGTTTCTCAAAAAATATTTTTATGTTCTTTGGAAATTCGCCTATTGTAGCTTTTCTTTTTTGGGTATTTGTCACTCTTGGCATTGTTCCTATTATTTTTTATAATATAAACTTGATTTTAATATATCTGTTGGGTGTTTTATTAATACAGTTTTTATATGCTATTATCTGCAGGCAAAGCATAATTATTACTATTGTGTATTTCCCTGCAAATATGTTTTTTATGTTGCGAGTTATGATTAATGCTTTAATAATAAAAAAACAAAAAAATTATTTATGGAAGGGAAGAAATATTTATTAATACTATTGCTTGCTTCATTTAGCACTGGCCTACTTGGGCAAAATAATAAATCAATTTACAATGCGTACATTTCGGGTAAAATGGCCAAATGGAAGATTGCAATGGATTCGGTTGATGCTGTAAAGCAAAAAACTGATAAAGATTTGTTGGATTTGATAAATTACCAATATGGCTATATCGGATGGAGCATCGGCAGTAATAAAAATGAAGAAGCAGAAAAATACCTAAAAAAAGCAACCGACAATTTGAATAAATTGGAAGAAAAAAAGTACAAAGAATCAATGCTATTTTCATATAAAGCAGCTTTAATTGGATTCGAGATTGGATTGGCAAAATATAAAGCTGCTTTTATAGGATTGAATAGTCTGAAATATGCCAAAAAATCAGTAAGCATCGACGCCTCAAACCCATTAGGATATATGCAGCTTGGAAATGTATATTATTACATGCCAAAAGTTTTTGGCGGTTCAAAAAGTTTAGCTTTAGAACATTACTTAAAGGCCTTAAAATTAATGGAATCAAGCAATGATTACAAAATAAACAATTGGAACTATTTAGGTTTACTAGTAACTATAATAAATGCTTATACAGATTTGAATCAATATGAAGAAGCAAAAAAATATTGTATAAAAACATTGACCATTGAACCCGATTTCGACTGGGTTAAAGACAATCTTTATCCGGAAATTTTAAAAAAGACAAAAAATGAATAAGAGTGTAATAATTGTAGGAACAGGCTTGGGAGGTCTTTCTACAGGATTGCGATTAGCAAGCAGGGGATATAAAGTAACTTTCGTTGAAAAAGCACAACAACCCGGCGGTCGTTTAAACCAGTTAAAAAAAGACGGATTTACTTTTGATGTAGGTCCAAGTTTTTTTAGTATGCCATACGAGTTCGAAGAACTTGTTAAAGATTGTGGCATTGTTATGCCGTTTGAATTTGTTGAATTAGACCCACTTTATACGGTCAATTTTAGGGGAAGCGACAAGAAGTATTCGCTATATAAAGATATTGATAAGTTAAGCAAACAGTTTGAAAATGTTGAACCAGATTTTAAGACCAAATTCACCGCATATTTAAAAAAGTGCGAATCGATTTACAACGATACTGTTCAAGTAGCTATCAAACAAAATTTCGACAGTTTAACCGATTACGTTATAGCCTTATCCAATGTAAACCCAGGCCATTTGCCTGTTTTACTTAAAAGCTTCTGGTCTCAAACAGGCAATTATTTCAAATCTAAGGAAGCCAGGCAAATAGTTTCACTCGTTGCTTTTTTTCTTGGCCGCACACCATTTGACACGAATGCCGTATACACCCTTCTGTCGCATATTGAATTTAAATATACCGGATATTACAATGTTAAAGGCGGAATGTACACTATTGTGGAAAGCTTAGTAGAAGAACTTAAAAAATTCGACGTAGCATTTCATTACAATACCGAAATTGTTGATTACGTGAGCGACAACGATAAATTAAGTTCATTAATCGATCAAAATAAAAAAAGCTGGCAAGCCGATATTTTCGTTATAAATTCGGATGCTGCATATTTTAGAGGAACTGTTTTTAATCGCAAAAAGTTTGCGGAAAAACGTTTAAAAAGAATGAGTTGGACAATGGGCTATTTAACGTTCTATGTAGGACTAAAAACCAAATTACCGCAAGTAGAGCATCATAACTATTTCTTGGGTAACAATTACGAAGAATATGCCAAAGATGTGATGAAAAACCCGGGTACACTTGAAAAACCATACTATTACGTAAATGTAGTATCAAAACATAATCCTGGTTGCGCCCCAGAGGGTTGTGAAGCATTATTTTTTGTTTGCCCTGTTCCAAATTTGCTCCATAAAACAGATTGGTTTGATAAGCAAGATATGGTGAATAGCATAATAGACGATTTTTCGCAACGAATTAAACAAGACATTTCCAAAGACATTGTTTTTCAAATGGCATATACCCCTGAGGATTGGCAAAACCAATTTAATCTATATAAAGGAGCATGCTTAGGTTTATCGCATAGTATGTTGCAAATAGGTGCATTTCGCCCTAAAAACTGGGACGAACAGTTTAAAAACACTTTCTATGTAGGTGCATCAACAGTGCCTGGAGCAGGTTTACCAATGGCAGTTATTGGTTCAAAATTGACAACAGAAAGAATTCTGAATTTTAAGTGACATTTGCCAAGGCAGAGTTGTAAGCACATTTGCAAGCCAACTAATTTGCACCTTGTTAAAATAGTAAGCGGCTGTATATCGTTGATATACAGCCGCTTACTTTGTACTCCCGAGGGGAATCGAACCCCTATCTAAAGTTTAGGAAACTTCTATTCTATCCGTTGAACTACAGGAGCGACATTTTACTTTGACAAATCAATTGATTCCTCAATGCTATGATTTTCTAGTAAAGAAATGTATCTAATCGCCGATTCATACTCACCACGCCATCCAAACCAACGGCCGTCATTCGATAAAGAAACATTTTGAAAAGACGTTGCCATTTCGCCATTGACAAGCTTGATTTTATTAGCATAATCTTTCATTAATTTTTCAAGCATTTCATGATGAATTCCCATTGATTTTAAAGTCCTATCAGATATTTCCACAGGATGTACGACTAGCTTTGTTGTATATTCGTGATTAATATCATAAAAATTAAAGGGAGTACATGTACTCGCTCTAAAACCTATATGATTTAGGTAAGACATACTAAAATCTTCCTTGATGGCCAATTTTAGTAAGTTATGATAACTCTCCGGTAGAACCATTCTGAAATGGAACAGACTCATCGTGGCCCTAGCTCGAATTACTTTTGCTTCCAAAAAATTTTTCTCGATTTTCATCCTATTATATGAACCGAAAGATGAATATGATGGATGGAATTCGACTAAGAAATTACGACGTAACAATTTACGAATGCCATAATAAAATGTGAAAAAAATCTGGTTATCGTATTTTATTCCTTTTTTAACCAACAAGAAAAATGTTGGAACTAAATTATTTCTATTATGTAATTCAATTACCTCATCGATATTAAAATAAGGATCATCGGCTTGAAGAGACAAAACCTTTAGTTGATGCTTCAAACTTACCCATTTTGAATTAATCATCTTTCTTACAAGCTCATAAATGGTAACTGACAATGATCGTTTTCTATATTTATACAATCTATCCAAATTCAATAACGGCCTATATACAAACCTATTTTTAACAGCAGGTTCATAACCAATATTCTTTCGCTGTAATAAGTTTTCTAATAAATATGCCCACTGATCAACTATAGGTTCCTCTAGAAAGCCATTCTTATATGCAAGACTTGACTCTGCTTTGTAACAACCAAATTCATTTAGTTCAGTCGAACCATATTCTTCGTATCTCGATATCAAGTAAAACGCTGCAGAAAACATATCAAATGGCAAATCTGTATCACCGTTTCCTGTTTTAAAAAAAATCTTTGTATTATTCCAATCTTCTACCTCGGGGTTATACTGTTTGATACCTGAGCCGAATAACAATCCATGTGGACGTACTACGAAAGAGTTTGGGATTGTTTCTGTTCTGCTATAACACAATATCGGACATGAATATGAAGACAATGCGAGCTTATCATTGATAATAACGATTTCCTGACGCAGTATTTTCTCAAATATCTGTTCGAAAATATATTTCACACGAGGGGTGTATAATTCCGTGAAAACAGCTAGCATATTGATTTATAATAAATGTTCATCAGCAAAACTAAAATACTCATCTCTTCCTATAATAACATGGTCTAATATCCGTATATCCAAAAACTTTGCACCGTCTACAATCTTGTTCGTCAGCAACTTATCAGCCGCGCTGGGAAACAAATTCCCCGATGGATGATTGTGACATAATATTATACCGGTTGCCAAACGATCTAATGCATACTTAAAAAGCAATTTCACATCCACTATAGTTTGATGAACGCCCCCACTTGCGATTTTTACTTTCGCAACAACTTTGTTTGCGTGATTCAATAATAGAATCCAAAACTCCTCATAAGAAAGGTCACCTAAATCAGGTAAAAAAATATTATAAACATCAGAACTCTCCTTTATAACATCTTGTTCGGATTGAGTTACCTTTCTACGTCTTCTAGATAATTCCATTGCAGCGATAATAGTAACAGCTTTTGCATAACCTATACCTTTTATAGAATTCGACAATTCAGTTGGAGTTAAACGAGCAAGAATATTCAAATCATTATCTGCCTTTTGCATAACTCGTCTTGCTAAACCTACTGCACTTTCGTTTCTAGTCCCAGAACCTATCAGGATTGATATTAACTCTGCATCAGACAATACTGATGCTCCTTTTTGTAATAGTTTTTCTCTTGGGCGATCATCTTCAGACCATGCTTTGATGCCCACAGCACAATTTTCTTCCATAAAAAGAAGTTCAAAATTAAAAATTAAAATGGAATAACGAAAAAAAAGCTCTTCTTTACCTTAAAGAAGAGCCTATAAATGATAAAAATAATCTACTACGCTAATTTATTTATATGCAAAGCTAACTTTGCTTTCAAATTGTCAGCTTTATTCTTATGAATAACATTCATACGAGCCAACTTATCCAACATAGATACAACTTTTGAAAGAGATGCAACAGCTTCCTCTTTTTTATTCATTGCGCGAATATCGCGAACAGCATTACGAACTGTTTTTGCATAATAACGATTGTGTAATCTCTTTGTTTCAGTTTGTCTGATTCTTTTTACAGACGATTTATGATTTGCCATTTCTTTTAAAGAATAATTGTTTTTATTTTGTAGCCCATAGCAGAATCGAACTGCTCTTTCAAGAATGAAAATCTTGCGTCCTAACCGATAGACGAATGGGCCATGGTTGATTTTGAGGGTGCAAATATACGACTTCTTTATATTATCTGCAAATATTTATTCTGTTTTTTTATCAATATACAAAACAATCCCTACAAGACATTAAAAAGCATAGTTACACACCATGGTAAAACCCCCACACACGCAAATCCGACAGAATATCCTGCCAACAATTGCATTGACGTGTGCGCTTTTAATTGCAATCTGGCAGAAGAAACCAAAGCACCACATATAATAATTGCCACATACAGCCACAACAAATTTTCATACTGCACCCAATTAATGTACATAACTGCTCCTAATAATCCGCCCATACCCGTTGTATGAGCACTTATTTTCCAATAAAAATTGACAATAAAGATTATAAGCAATGCCAACAATGCACCTAACGCAATATAAGTAAAATAATAAACAACACCGATAAATAACAATAAGTATATGAGCATTGAATAAGAACACATTGTGAACATGTATACCGGAATACGCTCTTTACTATTTGATGCCTGAGGTGTGGTAATTTTTCCCCTCTTATACAATATTGCATAAAATATTGCAGGTAATATTACCATAAAGAGAGATGATAAACCTAATACCATCACCTTAATAAAAATCGAATATGGATAGAAATAAGAAGAATTCCACAACAATATGAAGCCATAAAGAGGCACAAATATTGGTTGAAAAAGCAGCGTCAGAATTTTTGCAATTTTTTCTCTCATCAGTGAACTAATTCCATTGTATCAATAGCGATCATAAATTCTTCGTCTGTTGGTATTACTGCTACTTTAACCCTTGATGAATCCGAACTAATAATAGCATCTTGACCACGTAATTGATTTCTATTGTCATCTATCTCAATTCCAAGATATTTTAGTCCGCTACATATTTTAGCACGAATTTCGATTTGATTTTCGCCTACTCCACCGGTAAATACCAGTATATCCAACCCGCCTAAAACTGCTGTATATGCTCCAATGTATTTCAAAATACGATATGCATACATCTTAAGTGCCAGCTCTGCTCTATGATTCCCATCTTTGGCTGCTGCATCCAAATCGCGCATGTCTGAAGAAACTCCAGAAACTCCTAACACACCACTCTTCTTGTTAAGCAAATTAGATAAAGAAACCGAAGTCAATTGCTCTTTCTCAACCAAAAAATCTAAGGCTCCAGGATCAACATTTCCCGAACGAGTTCCCATTAACAAACCTTCAAGTGGCGTAAATCCCATTGACGTATCAATAGATTTTCCATCTTTAATAGCCGTAATTGAACCTCCGTTACCTATATGGCAAGTAATTATGCGTTTCCCTTCCTGTTCAACACCTAAAAATTCGCATACATGCTTGGATACATATCTATGACTAGTTCCATGAAATCCGTACCTACGTACTTTGTATTTTTGATATAATTCATAAGGAATACCGTACATATACGCATATTCAGGCATAGTTTGATGAAAAGCAGTATCAAAAACTGCAACTTGCGGAACTTTCGGTAATATTTTTGAAATAGTATATATTCCCTCTAAATTAGCCGGATTGTGTAAAGGAGCCATGTCAATACATGCTTTTACTCCGTCTGTTACCTCTTTGGTAATAATAACACTTTTATTAAAATTCTCTCCTCCGTGTACAACACGATGACCTACAGCATCAATTTCATCTAAAGACTTTATCGCACCATAGTCTTTACTTACTAATATTTTTAGAATTAAAGCAATTGCTACGTGATGATCTAACATAAAATCATTAAATACCTTCTTTTCTCCATTAGGTAATGTCATTTTTAAAAATGAATCTTTCATTCCTAATTTTTCAACTCCACCTTGTGTCAAAACGATTTTCTTATCCATGTCAAATAATTTAAATTTGACAGAAGAGCTACCGCAATTCAATACCAATATTTTCATGATAATCTTATAAACGAGTTTGGTTTGATGTGATTACTATCATCTTGACAATATCATCAACGCTACATCCACGAGATAAGTCGTTTACAGGCGATGCCATACCTTGTAGAATTGGACCTATAGCAATACCTCCTGATAAACGTTGTACTAATTTATATCCTATATTACCTGCATCCAAATTAGGGAATACCAACACATTAGCATTTCCTTGAATAGGGCTGTTTGGAGCCTTGCTTTTCCATACAGATGGGACTATAGCTGCATCTGCTTGAAATTCTCCATCTAACAACAAATCAGGAGACATTTCTTTTGCTAAACGCGTTGCCTCTTGTACTTTTTCTACGCTTTCGTGTTTTGCACTTCCTTTGGTAGAGAAGCTCAACATTGCAATACGAGGATCAAACTCGCCAAAAACTTTAGCTGTTGATGCACTTACAACTGCTATTTCAGCTAATTGTTGAGCTGTGGGATCAGGAGTTACTGCACAATCGGCAAATAAAAACATTCCTTTTTCGCCATAACTCTCGTTTGGTACTATCATTAAAAATGCACCTGAAACAACACTAATACCTTTTTTCATTTTAATAATTTGTAATGCCGGACGCAATACATTACTTGTAGCGTTCATAGCTCCTGCAACTTCACCATCAGCATCACCATTTTTTATCATCAATGATGCTAAATATAAAGGATTACCATAAACTAATTTCTTAGCTTCGTCCTCAGTCATTCCTTTTTCTTTACGTAATTCGTATAATAAACCCACATATTCGGCAGCTTTAGGATTGGTATTTACATCAAAAATTGTAGCACTTTCTATATTAGAAAGTCCTAACTCATTAGCTTTTGCCAGAATAGTTTTTTTCTCACCCAGCAAAACAATATCTGCCAAACCCTCTGCCAATGCGATATCAGCAGCTTTTATTGTACGCTCTTCCAAAGATTCAGGTAAAACGATACGTTTAAGCTCTGACTTAGCATTTGCAGTAAGTTTATCGAAAATATTCATAAAGTAGTATATTAAGTCCTACAAAATTAGATAATTTATTTTACAATTGCAATCTCCACATAGCAATTTATAATCTAAAATCACAATTTCTAAATATGGCTGCTTCGAGGATGGCAATCCATTATGGTTTTTCTTAAATAATCCATGGTAATATGCGTGTAAATTTCTGTTGTTAAAATGCTTTCATGCCCAAGCATTTCCTGTATTACACGCAAGTTTGCACCGCCTTCTAAAAGGTGTGTAGCGAACGAATGTCGCAATGTGTGTGGGCTAATAACTGTTTTAATTCCTGCTTCACCGGCATATCTCTTAAGCCACATAAAAACCATTTGACGAGTAAGTTTAGCCCCTCGTCTATTTAAGAACACATAATCGCCATTTCCTTTAGTTATGGTCAAAGCATTCCTATCAGGTAAATAATTACGAATTTCTTTTAAGGCTGTTTTTGATATCGGAACTAAACGTTGTTTGCTTCCCTTACCCTCTACTTTTAAATATTCCTCATCCCAATAGATAGACGAAAGTTTTAAGTTAACTAATTCTGATACACGCAAGCCACAACTATAAAGAGTCTCTATTATTGCTTTATTACGTTGCCCTTCCTGTTTAGATAAATCTATAACACTTTCTATTCTATCGATTTCTTCTATAGACAATACTATGGGTAATTTTTTAGCTAATTTGGGTAATTCCAACAAATCTGCAGGATTTTCTTTTATGAGATCTTCCATAATCAAGAACTTATAAAAGGATTTAATACCTGACACAATGCGAGCTTGTGACCTATATGCAATACCCAAATCGGTTAAGGTCATTAAAAAACGGCTTAAGTCATCGGTTGATGCTGTAAGATAAGTAAGATTTTTTGCGTCCAGATAATCCAAAAGTTTGTCCACATCGTGCATATAGGCATCCATCGTATTTGGAGAGAATGCTCGTTCTAACAACAGATATCGCCGGTATTGCTCCGATATGGCACTCATTTTACAATAGCTTTGACTGATTTATAGCCGGGTTGGCATACATCTCATACATTTTTCTGCGCAAGAACATTTCATCTCGGTTAGGTAAATCAATCTTTAAAAGCTGATTTTCGATATAACGCACGAATGTAGCAACTTGAGAAGCTGAGTAATGACCTGAAAAATCGGTCCCACCGCTTAGCAGGTCCGCGGCTATATAATTATTTTCAAACAAAAGATAATTACGATGAATACATGTGTCAAGAACCTTAGAGAGCGCTTCGGCTTGTTCGTTTCTTGGCAATTCATTCCAAGTTTCATTAATATTTAATGGCTCACTTATAACAAGTGAAACTCGTCCTTTTCGCCCCATAAGACCTGTCTGCATACTTTTAATATCATCTCCGGGAGACTTCTTATAATTTGCATCATCTCGTTTCTGTTGAAATTCCTTTGCTTTCAAGAAATCACAAGGATCATATTCATAATTAATAGAAACAGGAGTTATATTCAATTCGCGCATATTTTCTACAAACGACCTACGGCCACTCATATTAAGCATCTTTATTACAGATAATTGAGTTATATCATTTGAATCTTTTGCTCTGCCCTCGCGTTGAGCCAACCATACAGACTCTTTTTGCTCTGACAAAACGATTCGTATGTACTCAGACAATTTCTTTGATATCAGCAATTGTTCTTTTATAGAACCATTCCTACGGACAACAAAACTTTTATTAATGCGCACTGCATGTTCTATCCATGGATAAACCAAAAGGTTATTACCGATTGCTATCTGTGTGGTTTTAAACCCTTTATAAAATAAATGCACATTTAAAAATCCGGAATCAAGTACTATATCACGATGATTTGAGATAAATAAGTGTCCTTTGCTCCTATCTATATATTCAGTTCCATACAATTTTACATCGGTACATGTTTTATGCTCTATAGCAGTCATCAAGACACTTATCACTTCTCTTTGAAAATCGTCTATAGAATTAATCGGAGCTAAAGTACGTAAGAAATACTCGGCATTATCTCCACCTAGAATCGTTGCTAAAATTTTAGATATCTGCGTTTGAGCTAATATTTCGGCAAGCGCAGGATTTACTTCCTCATCGTAATATCTACGAATATCATCATATTGAGACGGTACTCTCATAATTATTATAAATTTTTGTTTACCCCAAAGGTAGTACATTTTAGTTAAAACGAGTACATTTGCACAAAAAGAAATAATGGGAGTAGAAATAGAACGAAAATTCTTGGTAAACAAGAAAAAATGGAATAAGCCCGATAATGGATGCCTATACACACAAGCTTATTTAGCAAAAGAAGGCTGCACATTAAGAGTTCGCATTGCCGAAACTAAGGCCTTTATTACAATAAAAGGTCCAACGGTTGGATGTTCCAGGAAAGAATTTGAATATGAAATTCCTATAGCTGATGCTCAAGATATGATGAAATTAGCCTTGTATCAGCCAATTGTAAAGATAAGATATAAGCAAGAAATTGGGGGCAAAATATGGGAGATTGACGAATTTCTAGACAGTAACGAAGGATTGATAGTCGCCGAAATAGAACTTAATAGTGAGCAGGAATCTTTTATTATGCCCGAATGGGTTGATCAAGAGGTAACAAGCGATAAACGCTATACAAACGCGTCACTTTCTAAACATCCATATAAAGCATGGTAAAAAAATGGGACTCGACAACAATCGAATCCCATTTTGGTTTAAATATTATAGATAGTTACTCACACGCAGAAGAATTAACTTTTCTGGCTGTAACAGTTGTTTTGGTTTTAATTCCGAAAACAGTTATCTCATTTGTACCGGCTTTACAAGTACTGTTTTTGTCAGCTACAGTCATTTTTGCAAAATTTGTAGATGTATTTGCTGCATTATCTCCAATTTTAATTGTTGTTGTAAATTCATAACAATAAGGATTTGGATCATTTTCATTTTCACAACTTGAAAATGTCATTACAAAAGCAAGAATCACGCTTGCATAAACAAAAAACTTTTTCATAAATTAACAATTTAATATACTTAATGCCAACTATTTAGGGCGCAGCACACTACCCATTGATTTTTTTGAGCACAAAAGTATAGCTTTATTTTTACACAGCAAAATTGTAACTAGCAAAAATGTCAAAGAGGTATTTCGAACATTTTATAAGCATTATTAATAAAATTGCGACGAGAATTTAGGGCAAATCAAACTTTTATAATAACAAATCAGCCGTCTATCAATAAAGACAGACGGCTGATTTGATAAACTAACGATTATTCATAAATAGATTGGCACTCTGATTCTGTTTTAGTTGTAGAGTGGTAAGAAACACTGAATCCGGCAATTTCCAATTCTGATTTAAACTCACCAAATTGTTTCGCTGTTAACCAGATATTATCTGTTAATGAAACACCCATATAAGAATATGTATAATTCCAGCATTTGTATATAGTATCATCTACTAATGGTTCATTAGAACTACATGCAGAAAATAACATTGTCACAATAACTGCAATAGGTAAAATAATCTTTTTCATAATAATAAATGTGTTAAGTTAATAAATTAATTGAATAGTGTTTTTAATATCTTATAGTACAAAAACATTCGCAAATATATATATATTAATATTACTAACAAAATTTAAACTAAAAAAGATAAGATTTTCAAAGAATGTATTAATAATATTCACATATCTACATTATGATTAAACCATCCAACAAATTATAGTATATGTCAACTGCTTTGAAAATTTCTGATAATTCTATGTATTCATCTGCAGTATGAGAACGCGCAGAATCACCCGGTCCTATTTTAACTGATGCAAATGGCATTAAGGCTTGGTCAGACATTGTAGAAGACCCAAACACAGAACCACCGGTAGCTAAATATCGCTTAACAAAAAAATTTGAAAGAGGAACTCCCGAAGGACGTAAACGCATTGAACGTGGGGTAACATCACAAGAAACACTTTTTCTGACAATAGATAATACATCTTCGTGCGAATAGCAATCAGTAAGACGCACATCAACCGTAAAACTGCAAGTATCAGGCACAACATTATGCTGAGTGCCGGCATTAATAACAGTTACAGACATCTTAACCTTGCCTAAAGTTTCAGAAACCTTAGGAAATTCATAAGTACGGAACCATGCTATATCCTTAATTGCCTTGTAAATAGCATTATCGCCCTCATCTCGAGCAGCATGCCCCGATATACCATGCGCCACACAATCAAGAACCATCAAACCTTTTTCAGCAATAGCCATACGCATACCGGTAGGTTCACCAACAACAGCGAAATCAATTTTAGGCAATTCATTCAGCAAACACTCAATGCCGTCTTTTCCGGAAACTTCTTCTTGCGCAGATAAAGCCAAAATTAGATTATAAGACTGCTTTGTTTGCTTTAATCTCAAAAAGGTTTCAATTAATGCTACGACTGATGCATTTGCATCATTTGAACCTAGTCCATATATACGCCCATCAACTTCTGTAGCTTTGTTAGGCTCATAAGTCCATGAGGCATTAGGCTTCACAGTGTCAATATGAGAATTAAGCATGATAGTATGTTTTGCAGCATCATAAGGATATGCCATACACCATAGATTATCCTTGAAACGATTCGGCTCGCAATCCTTGTTTTTTAATTCGTTATATAAAAAATCGGCTTTGGCTGATTCATTCATACTAGTAGAAGGTATTTCTATCAAACGTTTTAGTAATGCTGCAATATCTATCATAATTGTACTTTCTTTATTGTTATGCAAGTACGGAGGTTCCGGATTCTTTACCCAACTCTGATGCTTTTGTTATCACAACTTTCGATACACCGCCATTTAACGCATCAAAAGCATTCTCAAGTTTTGGGATCATACCACCTTGAATTATATTTTCGCTCTTATATTTTAAGAACAGATCCGGCGTGATTGTAGGTATTACACTATCGTCATCATTTTCGTCCATTAGGACTCCTTTTTTTTCAAAGCAATAAGTAAGGGTTACATCAAAAAAATATGATAGCGCTTTTGCTGTTTCTGCTGCTATTGTATCAGCATTTGTATTAAGCAAGCCATATTCAGAAGAAAAACTTAGAGGAGCCACAATCGGCACAACACCCTGTTCAATTAGGTTTGCCAATAATTTGCCATCAACTGATTTTACATCACCAACATAACCATAATCAATATCCTTAACAGGTCGTTTATCACTCTTAATCACAGCCATATCTGCGCCTGTCAAACCCAAAGCATTAATACCTAGTTTTTGCAAACCTGCTACTATGTTCTTATTCACCAAACCACCATATACCATGGTTACTACCTTCAAAGTTTCTGCATCAGTAATTCTTCTGCCTTCAACCATCTTACTTTCAATACCCAAAAGAGTAGCAATATGTGTTGCAGAACGTCCACCGCCGTGTATTAAAACTTTATATCCTTCAATTGAAGAAAAATCAGTCAACAGTGATGCCAATGTATTTTCTTCCTCTACTATTTTCCCGCCAACTTTTATGACAGTAAGTTTTTTCATGTCTTTAAACTTTATTGTTTCCTTAATTGTTTCTCACACTCCCATATTACCATTCCTCCCGCCACCGATACATTAAGCGAATGCTTTGTCCCATATTGCGGAATTTCTATACAACCATCACAAGCATCTACTACACTCTGTGAAACTCCCTTCACTTCATGTCCTAATACCAAAGCATATTTTTCTGATGGCGAAAGCACTAGATTCTGCAACATAACGCTTTTCTCTGCTTGTTCAATTGCTAGCACCTTATACCCCTCTTTCTTTAAATCTTTTACGGCATCCATTGTATCTGCATAATATTTCCACGCCATAGTTTCTTCAGCACCTAAGGCAGTTTTATGAATCTCGACACTAGGAGGTGTACAAGTAATACCACATAAAAATATAGATTCTAATAGAAAGGCATCAGCCGTTCGAAACACAGAACCCACATTGTACATACTTCGGACATTATCTAGAACTACAATCAAAGGAAGTTTTTCACTGCTGCGAAAATCTTCTGCCGATAGACGATTTAAATCGGTCACACTTAATTTTCTCATTTTCATCGGATGAATGACAAAAATAATAGTTTTTTTTCTAATTTTGTCATCAATTAAAAAAGAAACGGAAAAGCACAATCTTTTCACCAAGTAGCACATCTATGCCGGATTCCACATCACACACAAACAACATACAAGTTATCGTTGATAGTACAGATACAATCACGGCACAAAACGATACCACAGCAAACCTAATAAGTTTACAAGATACAGTTGTTGCAGATTCCATAGTTTTTATTCCTGAGCCTATTCGATTTGATGGTATCCCAAGGACACAGGAGTTTTTTAAAAACGATATATTTGTCAGTTTAATTCTACTCTTTGCTGTTTTCCTAAGTTTAATAATTTCATCACAACGCAAAGCTAGAATCAAATATCTTGATAAATTGCTAAATACCAATAACAACCAACAAACTCTTACTATAAGAGAATATGGCGATCAACTTATATTAGGTATTTTTGCAATAATAGGATACTCATTACTTGCATGCGAATCTTTTTTTGGAAAAGGCAATTGGGAAACTCTTGGCTTATGTGCAGGAGGATTTGTTTTGTTTTTAATTGCTAAATACACGCTTCTCTATTGGTACATGCGCACATTTTTTCCGACAGAGCAAACTCGTATTGTAAAACTATACGAAACACTACTAAATTTAACAGGATTAATCGCATTTTGTGGGTATATTTGCGTTGTGTTTATGCCGCATATTTTTCTTCCATATATATACGGATTACTAATATTAATTGCTGTAGCATTCTGTGTTACAGTGATTTACATATTTTTTACTCGATTTTTCAACAAACATGGCTTGATTTTAAGGTTTATTTTGTACCTTTGCACGCTCGAAATTTTACCTATTGCAGTGCTCATAAAAGCATTGTTGGAGGTTAATGGATTAATAAACTAAAAATCGCGTATAGCAGTGAAAATCAGAAAAATACTCGTTTCGCAACCAAAGCCGTCAACAGAAAAATCTCCGTATTACGATTTAGCGGATAAATATGGTTTTAAAATTGACTTTCGCCCTTTTATAAAAGTAGAAGGATTAAGTTTAAAGGAATTTCGTGCTCAACGCATAGAAGTTACAGATTATACAGCTGTAATTTTTACTGCACGCACAGCTATTGATCATTTTTTCCGTCTTTGCGAAGAAATGCGTTTAACCATTTCTGAAGACATGAAATATTTCTGTATTTCAGAAAGTGTAGCTGTTTATTTACAAAAATACATCCAGTACCGCAAACGCAAGGTGTTTTTTTCTGCTACAGGCAAATTTGATGAATTAATTCCCCTCATCAAGAAACATAATACTGAAAAGTATTTAATCGCTGTATCAGATGTGAACAAAGACAGCCAGATAAATTTACTTAACGCCAACAAAATAACATTTACAAAAGCTGTCTTCTATAAAACGGTAAGTAATGATTTCGGCCCTGATGAAGCATTTGATTACGATATGCTTATATTTTTTAGTCCTGAAGGAATTAATTCATTACTAAAAAACTTTCCTAATTACCAACAAGGCGAGACTTTAATAGCAACATTTGGAGCTAGCACAGCACAAGCAGTTAAAGATGCCGGATTAAGATTAGACTTAGGTGCACCAAATGAACAAGCACCATCAATGACTGGTGCTATTGACCTGTTTTTCAAGGAAAACAAAGTGAATAAGAAATAAAAATACCTTATAATTATCAATTAATATCCCAAAAGTCAGTACTTTTGGGATATTTTATTTAAAATGGATCAGAAGCTACCAAAAACAGAACGACTGCACGGAGAGACATCTGTAAGTCAATTATTTATGAAAGGAAAGGGTTTTTCTGTTTTTCCTCTAAGGGTAGTGTACTTAAAAAGAAACGATTCTCTACCGGATAGAATAGTTGCAAGCGTCTCAAAAAAACGATTTAAGCATGCTTTAGATAGGAACAGAGTTAAGCGATTAATAAGAGAAACATTTAGAAAAAACAAACCTTGCATGTCTCTTGATATCGGTTTTATTTTTCTATCGGATCAAATACCCAGCTATCTTGAAATGGAGTCAGCAATGCATAAAGTAGTAGCAAAATTAAAGCAAACAGATAGGGCTGTACTAACAAAAGAATGAATTCAGAGCAAAGCTACATAAATGTATATGGTGCAAGAGAACACAATCTGAAGAATATACAGGTAAAAATTCCACATGGCAGCCTTACGGTAATTACAGGTTTAAGTGGAAGCGGAAAATCTTCATTAGCATTTGATACACTATATGCAGAAGGACAAAGACGTTATATAGAAACTTTCTCCGCATACGCCAGAAACTTTTTAGGCGGAGGCGAAAGGCCTGATGTTGATGAAATAACAGGGCTGAGTCCGGTTATCGCAATAGAGCAAAAAACTACCAATAACAATCCGCGATCTACAGTAGGAACTACTACTGAGATATATGATTACCTACGTTTGCTTTTCGCACGAGCAGGCGAGGCATATTCGTATCTGACAGGCGAAAAGATGGTCAAATACACAGAAGACCAAATCTTGAGCCTTATTATGTCAGAATATTCAGGCAAAAAAATATATTTATTATCCCCTGTAGTTAGATCACGCAAAGGTCATTATCGCGAACTTTTCGAAACCTTGCGTAAAAAAGGATACTTGAATGTACGGGTTGACGGAGAACTAAAAGAGATTACGCGTGATATGCGATTGGACAGATACAAAAATCATGACATTGAAGTTGTCATAGATCGTTTGGAAGTTCAAGATAAGGATGTAACAAGATTACAACGCTCACTCCGATTAGCACTTGATCAAGGTGAAGGCATGACTGCAGTACTCGACAAGGACGGCAAAAAGATGCGCTATTTTAGTCGCAGACTTATGTGCCCTACTACCGGCATATCTTATTCTGACGCGGCTCCACACGATTTCTCCTTCAATTCTCCTAAAGGATGTTGTAAGCGTTGCCATGGGACCGGATATATATCTCAAATAGATATTGAGAAATTAATACCTAATCGTTCTTTATCTATTCATGATGGAGGTATTGCTCCTCTTGGTAGATATAAAAACAGCATAATATTTGCACAGATAGAAGCACTTTGTGAAGACTATGGTGCAACTTTAAAAACTGCAATAAAAAGCCTACCTGACGAGTTAATAGAAAAAATAATATACGGAACCGAAGATAATATAATTATCAAAAGTTTAGTTGAAGGTTTAAATGGCTACCCTGTTGCTTATAATGGAATTGCAGAATATATGGCGATGCAACAAGATAGTGAGGCATCAGCCGGAGCTCAAAAGTGGGCAGAACAATTTTCTCAAACAATTACTTGCCCTGAATGTGGCGGCACTCGCCTAAAAAAAGAAGCCCTGTATTATCGTATCGCAGATAAAAATATTGCCGAACTAACTGCAATGGATATTGATGAATTATATCAGTGGTTAATCGATAACGAACCTAAATTAAGTAGTAATCAGCACAAAATAGCTACCGAAATTATAAAAGAAATTAAGACACGACTTTCTTTTTTGATTAATGTCGGATTACACTATTTATCTTTAGCACGTGCCTCAAACACTCTTTCAGGAGGAGAAAGCCAACGTATTCGATTAGCAACACAAATAGGTTCTCAATTAGTAAACGTTTTGTATATACTTGACGAGCCGAGTATAGGACTTCATCCGCGCGACAATATAAAGTTGATTGATTCTTTAAAAAAATTGCGGGATTTAGGCAATACTGTGATAGTTGTTGAGCACGACAAAGATATGATGCTTGCTGCCGATTATATTATTGATATGGGACCTAAAGCAGGTCGATTAGGTGGACAAGTTGTGTTTGAAGGAACACCAAAAGATATGCTAAAAACAGATACGTTAACTACTGCCTATTTAACGGGCAAGAAAGCTATTAGTATCCCCGGAAAACGAAGACAAGGGAATGGTGATATTCTAAGATTAATAGGTGCAAAAGGCAATAACCTTAAAAATGTAAATGTAGAATTTCCATTAGGAAAATTTATATGTGTAACAGGAGTTTCGGGCAGTGGCAAATCTAGTTTAATTGGAGGAACACTACTGCCTATTATCAGTCAGAAACTTTACAAGAGCTTAAAAATCCCGCTACCATATAATGCAATAGAAGGATTAGAACACATAGACAAAATAATATCTGTAGATCAATCACCTATCGGAAAAACACCTCGTTCTAACCCGGCAACATACACAAACTTATTTGCAGATATAAGAAATTTGTTCGTTGAATTACCGGAAGCAAAAATACGAGGATACAAACCCGGACGTTTTTCTTTTAATGTTAAAGGAGGACGTTGTGAAGTATGTGGAGGAAATGGTTACAAACGTCTTGAAATGGGTTTTATGGCCGATGTATACGTTCCATGCGAATCCTGCAACGGTAAAAGATATAACAGAGAAACACTTGAAGTAAGATTTAAGGGGAAATCCATTGGTGATGTACTTGATATGACAATTAACCAAGCAGTTGAGTTTTTTGAAAACATACCTCAACTGATGCAAAAACTCAAAGTACTACAAGACGTCGGATTAGGATACATCAAATTAGGACAATCTTCCACTACATTATCAGGTGGAGAAAATCAGAGAGTTAAATTAGCTACAGAACTAGCAAAACACGATACAGGTAAAACACTATACATTCTTGACGAACCAACCACAGGATTACATTTCGAAGATATTCATGTATTACTTAATGTTTTAGACAAATTAGTAGAAAGAGGCAATACATTAATCGTTATTGAGCATAATTTAGATGTTATACTTCATGCCGATTATCTTATAGATATGGGAAATGAAGGAGGTAGAAATGGTGGAAATGTTGTTTGTGTAGGAACACCGGAATCTATTGCTTCAAGAGGTATCGGACATACAGCAAAATTTTTAAAATGACAGAGAAGATTTCTGCATATTACTCAAAAGCTGCCTCATATTGTTCTATAGCAGAACGATGTGAACAAGAAATAATCGAAAAAATGGCAAAATGGGGAACTCCCGAAGATGAGCAACAGGCTATAATAAACAAATTAATTGAAGACGATTTTTTAAATGAAAGACGTTACGCAACAGCATTTGCACGAGACAAATTTCGTTTCAATCAATGGGGCCGCATAAAGATTTCATATGCACTAAAATTAAAAGGAATAAGCAGCGACAATATTCGAGAAGGCTTATCAGCCATCGATGAAAATACATATCGCCAAACAATTAAAAAATTGACTGTCGCAAAGCAAAAAAGCATCAAAGATGCATCACCGTCAGTTGTATATGTAAAGACTCTTAAATACCTTATCAGTAAGGGTTTTGAGTCAGATATTATTTCACGAATTTTAAAATCAACCGAAAGCTGAACTATATGAAAAGAACTATTATTATATCTGTTATATTGTATCTATTTACGACCTGTACTTATGCCGTATCTTCTGCAATAATATACGGAAATGACCCCGAATATGCCGGTGATAGTTTAATTTTATATACTGAGAGAGATGGGCTTACTCATCATCAGATTGAAATAGGTAATTGCTTAGTTGCTCAAGATGGTTCTTTCAGCATAAATGCTAAAATTGATTCAACGGAAAAATGTTATATTAATTTGGGCGCAGTAATTGTTAGCATCTTTATAGAGCCCGGATCATCATATTCGATAAACCTACCGGATAAGAAACCTCTTACAAAAGCCAACAAACTAAATCCATACTTTAAAGCTCAAGAGATATTACTGAGTATAAACAATCCGAAACCGGATGATATAAATCTGCAAATTGCCGCATTTGAAGACGACATGGACAAAGAATGGGCAGCTCTTGTATTTGGCGAAATAAATAAACAAAACATCGAAGAAGCTTGTATCCGAATGGAAAATAAATACAATTCGGATAATGATTTCTTTAGAATATATAGATTCTCAAATTATGCATTAATTGCTAACTTATACGAACCCACATCTCCGGATCTTGCAATAAAAACATATTTTTTAGATGAGCCTATACATTATAATAATCCTGCATATTGGGAAGCGTTTTATGTACTGTTTGAAAAATTCATTGAGCCTGAGCGACTATATGCTAACAAGCCATTATATGAGTTGGTTGTAATGCAAAAGGTTATGAATAAAGAGTTACCTATAAAGCAACTAGACAAGGTAAGATCTGAACATAATACAATCATTGCAAACGAAATTAAAACTCAACTAAATTTCTTAGGAGTAGGCACTTTATTAAATATTCAAAAGCTTGTTAATATAAATGGGGATACTCTGCAATGGAAAGATTTCGACTGCCCGCTAGTTTATATAGTTTTTGCCAATTCTTCTATTAAAGAGTCGAAAGCCGATATTGCTTTTGCAAAAAAGATCCAAAGTAAGTGGAAAAACAAATGTGCAATGATATTTATTTTCGACAAAGAGCCACGCGAAAAAACTTTAAAAACAGCTCAGAAAAACGAGTTGAACTTTTTTACATTCAGCACGCAAGACAACCCCGAAATAATAACTACATTTGCAATTAGGAATATCCCTAATTATATATTAATAGATTACGAGGGACGTATTATTCAAAATCCGGCTAAAAAACCAACGCAATTTACACCATGAAAATTAAGCAACACATACCCAACACTATAACTTGTTTGAATCTATTTTCAGGATGCATCGCAGTAGCATTGGCTTTTCAAGGCAATCTACTTGTATCTGCTTTATTTATTTTTGCATCAGCTATTTTCGATTTCTTTGATGGCTTTGCAGCTCGTAAATTACAAGCTTTTTCTATAATAGGCAAAGACCTTGATTCCTTGGCAGACTTAATTAGTTTTGGATTAGCACCGGCAACAATGGTATCTTCTTTATTAAAAGAATATCAGTATCCGGAATACATGTTTGATTATGCATTCATCTTTCCATACATAGCATACTTAATTGCTGTTTTTTCGGCCTTGAGATTGGCTAAATTTAATAATGATGAAAGACAAGGTCATACATTTATTGGCCTACCTACCCCGGCAAATGCGCTATTTATTGCAGGATTTGCGAATGCTCCTTCTGCATCATTCTTATGGCAACCACTTACAAACTTTGCTGATATGTGGACAAATCAGGCATCAGGCTTATTCGTATTACTGGGATTAATTGCTATCTCTTCATTCCTTTTGGTGTCACCAATTCCAATGTTTTCGCTCAAACAAACAGGAAAATTACAATATGTCTTTTTAACAATTTCTGTAATACTTATAGGAACCTGCGGTTTCTTGGGGATGTTTATGTCTATCTCGGTATATATATTATTTTCAATATTTAAGATAATAGCTACGAGCAAAACAATAAAGTGATGAAAAAAGTTTTATCATGGATTCTGCTACTTCCGGTATATTTTTATAGGGCATTAATTTCGCCACTAACCCCGGCATCTTGCAGGTATACTCCGACTTGCTCTGAATACATGATACAGGCAATAAAAAAACATGGACCGATAAAGGGATTATTTCTTGGACTAAAACGCCTATCAAAATGCCACCCATGGGGAGGTAGCGGCTACGACCCCGTACCGTAAGTTTTACTTCACTTCTCTGGTTTCACAATATTGTTCAACAACATTTACCACATAATCACCAACCTTCTCGCACTCAGATATTAGATCCATATATGTAACACTAATAGGATATGGATACTTGCGTTGATTTACATCTGTAGCATTTTGCATCTTATATTTGCTACGCATATCGTTTATTTCTTGCTCTATTTCAAGTGATCGCTTCATATCAGGAACTTTTCTGTCATTGTCTGTTCTATGAAGTACTAACATCATTTCATCAAGTGACTTTTGAACTAAATCAAACATTGCATAAACTCGAATGTTCATCTCATCCGAATATTCAATATTGTCGTTTCTTTTACGCTTAATAATGTTAGAAATATTATAGCATCCATCTCCTATACTTTCAATTTCTGATATTACACGAAGCATTGCATGTACATCTTGCTTACTCTTATCACTTAATTTACCTTCAGATACTTTTGTCAAATAATTTGCGATTTCTATCTCCATTCGATCACAAATTCTCTCGTATTTTTCAACCCGTTCATACGTTTTCTCAAATCTGTCAGAATCCCGCTCATCATATAATGCTCTAACAATACCAAACATCTTTACGCTGCGCTTAGCATATATATCAATTTCTTTGTCGGCCTGTAAAATTGATAATTCTGAGGTCGACAATAAACCGGAAGAAATATAGGTAAGTTTATATTCCTCATCAGATGATTTTTGTGGAATACAGAAGGTAACAAATTTGGCTATTAACTTGACAAACCATATCATTAAAAATGAGTTAATAATATTGAACATGGTATGGAACAATGATAGCCCGTATGAAGTAGATAATTGATATGCTTCGTATTGGCTTTTTAATTCCAACTGATCAGGTGTTAATACAGATTTAGGGTTGTTTATTAAAGACATGGTTTGGGCATCAATCCCCATTGAAAACTCAGAAAATTTAGTGGGATCTCCCGGACCATATTCAGCAACAACTCCTGAAATCATATTAATAAAAGGGAAAAATATACATAGCATCCAAATTACGCCAAACACATTAAACATAAAGTGCGAAAGTGCAGTACGCTTTGCCGATATATTAGCCGGAATAGCTGCAATATTAGCCGTTATAGTTGTTCCTATATTTTCTCCTAAAACCATCGCAGCCGCTAACTCAAACGGAATCCACCCTTTCCCACACATAATTAACGTGATCGCGATAGTTGCAGATGATGATTGAACTACAATAGTAAGTATAGTTCCAATAAGTAGAAAAATAAACACCGAACCGAATCCGTATTGTGTGTATTGAGTTAAAAACGCTAATATTTCAGGATTACTTTGTAAATCAGGTACTGATGTCTTTAATAGTTCAAGACCCATAAATAACAAGGCAAATCCTAGTAAGAATTCGCCAAATGACTTACGTTTATTATGTGATGAAAATATAAATGGAATTGAAACTGCTATTATAGGAAGAGCAAGGGCAGACATACTTACCTTAAATCCAAATAATGAGATAATCCATGCGGTTACAGTTGTTCCTATATTTGCGCCCATGATAACAGTAATCGACTGCATCAATGTTAGTAATCCGGCATTCACAAAACTTACTACCATTACAGTAGTTGCAGATGAAGACTGTATTACGGCCGTTATTAGAACACCTGTTAATAAGCCTACAACCCTATTTTTCGTCATCGCTGTTAATACCGATCTTAGTTTCTCTCCGGCTATTTTCTGAAGTCCTTCACTCATCAACTTCATTCCATATAGAAACAAGCCCAACGCACCTATTAGCGTCAAAAGATCAAAAAAAGAGTAATTCATAAATTCTTTTATATAAGTATATTTCTGCAAATTTAATCTTTTTATTATTTTTACCAAATATTTGCTTCATGTCGAATGATAAGAGATCACGAATCATTACAAAACTGTTACAATGGAAACAAACAGAATCGAAATTATATGCAAGAATAATAACAAGCGTATAAAAGTTTTGGCAGGTACCACGTTATCTGAACTTAAATTATTGTTAGAAGTTAATATGCCTGCACCAATTGTAGGTGCTTTAATTAACAATAAACTGAGTAGCTTAGAAACACCCATATATAGAAACAAAACTATAGAGTTTATTGATCAAAGCAGCGAATCAGGTCTTAGAATATATGTTAGATCTTTAGTTTTTGTCTTATATAAAGCTATAAATGATTTAATTCCAAATGGAAAACTTCGCATCGAACATCCTGTTTCAAACGGATATTACTGTGAGATTTCTAGCAATAAACAAAAAATTAGTTCTGAGCAATTATCTGCGATAAAAGAGCGCATGAAAGAAATCATAAATGCAGACATCCCATTTGTTCAGCATTATGAGCCCACTTCTGATATTGAACAATTATTCAGAGATGCACATAACTCAGACTGCGCAGATCTTTTACATTATAAAAAAGAATATTACTCGGTATATTACACTCTCGATGGTTTACCTGATTTCTATCCAAGCCTATTGGTTCCATCTACCGGACAACTAAAGGTATTTGATATATGCCCATACTTTGAAGGCTTTTTATTGCAAATTCCAAAAAAAACTAATCACAAGGAACTTGCAGAAATAGTTGAACAAAAAAAGATGTACGAGATTTTCAAGGAACATCGTCAATGGTGCCGCATTATAGGAGTAAACAATATCGCAGATGTAAATAGTATTAAACGAAGTGATCTTAATATTCTTATTAAGGTAACAGAGGCTCTTCACGAAAAGAAGATAGTTCAAATAGCGGACAAAATAGCACATAATCAAAACATAAGAGTGATACTGGTTGCAGGTCCATCATCTTCAGGGAAAACAACATTCAGTAAACGTCTAAGCGTACAATTAGCAGCATCAGGGATCATTCCGGAAGCTCTATCTTTAGATAACTATTTCATCAACCGCGAATCAACTCCAATAGACGAAAACGGAGAACATGATTTTGAATCTATCCATGCTCTTGATCTTCCGTACCTTAATAGCCAATTGGAGCAACTAATAAATGGGAAAGAAGTTGAGACTCCCATATACAACTTTGAAACAGGAAAGCGGGAAGCAAAAGGCAAAAAGATGCAAATAAAAGACGGACAAGTTTTAGTCATTGAGGGCATCCATGGTTTAAATCCGGAACTAACCAAAACAATACCTGATGAGACAAAATTTAAAATATATGTTTCTGCATTAACAACTCTTTCCGGCAATGACCACAATTGGATTCCTACTAGTGACACTAGAATATTGCGACGCATCATTAGAGATCACAAGTACAGAAGTTATTCGGCAGAAAATACCATTTTAAGATGGCCAAGTGTCAGACGTGGAGAGAATAAGTGGATTTTCCCCTACCAAGAGAATGCTGATGCAATGTTTAACTCATCATTATTATTTGAGTTGTCTGCAATAAAGAAACAAGCTGAGCCAATACTTATGGAAGTAGGACAAAACTCTAATGCATATCCTGAAGCCAGACGTTTATTAAATCTTTTACAATTTTTTACTCCTATTTCTTACAATGATATTCCTGCAACATCACTACTAAGAGAATTTTTAGGAGGTAGCGGATTTAGATATTAATGAATCAACTGCCTACAGCAATCAAGGCAACACCAAGTAGAATACCTGCAAGGCAAATAGACTTGCGGAGAATGTTCTTTTCTTTAAATAAAAACGCTGCAAATGTAAATGATACTAAAACATTGCTACGCCTTATTGGTGATATTAATGATATTAAGCTATCAGGACACTGAATCGCCCCATAATAGAAGAAATCAGCCAATACAATAACAATTCCTATAAAAGGAGCTGCCCACATCCATACCCACGGATTTTCTTTACGATGAGGAAACCATATTATTAATAACAATGGAATTAATAATATGACCTCATAGAAAGAATAGTAGGTTAGAATCGCCATTCTGGGGATATTTAGTTCCCTAACTAAATACTTATCAAATAGTGCACTTGCAGAACCTATAAGAGTCCCAATTAAAACTAACCAAACCCATATATTTGCGACAAAACGTATACCCTCTTTTTTACCTTCTATAGCGAATAACATAAACGCTGCCATTACCACAAGAAATCCTGACCACTGCCATAAATTCAATCTTTCCGAATAGATTACCAATGCTCCAATAAGAGTCCACATAGGAGCAGTCGACCTAATTGGAGAAACAATACTTAATGGTAAATTCTTTAATGCATAATAAACACAAATCCATGAAGACAATACTATCGCAGCTTTTACAACAAGCATTGTATGCATGTACAAAGGTATACTAGGAACAAAATAATACGAATCCATCGGTATAATACCAACCTTTGACAGAATTAAAAAAACTGCCATAAAAATAGACGAAGTAAACGTGCTGCACAACAATATAGGCAAAACGGCATTATAACGTAACACATATTTGCGTAACACGTCATATATGCCTAAACAAAAAGCAGAGCAAAGGGTTAATAATACCCACATAATACCTAACGATGGTATAATTTGTTTGTTTGATAAGTAGGTTCGCAGGTAAGATTAATACCTAAACTACGAAATACACTTACATCAACTTGCGATAAGATAACACTAGAATGAACTTCACATCCCCTTAACAAATGCAAACAATTAATCGCTTTTTCAGCATTTATATCGTTTAATGCACATATTGATAAAGCAATTAGTACCTCGTCAGTATGAAGCCTCGCATTTAAGTTTCCCAAATGTGCAACCTTTAAGTCTTGTATAGGTGCTATGACAGATGGTGAAATAAGTTGAATTTCATCTGGAATTCCAGCCAGGTTCTTAAGCGCATTAAGCAGCATTGCAGAAGATGCTCCAAGTAAATCACCTGTCTT